>NZ_JBEXRC010000012.1:0-152267 GCF_040612915.1 Streptomyces sp. NPDC006326
TGCTGCGGGGCGGCGACCGGGGCGGCCATCGCGGTCGCCGGCAGTGCGATACCGCCGCCCAGCAGGGCCACGGAAGCTCCGGCCAGAACGATACGGCGGGTCGAGAAACGCTGGAACATGAGGTTCTCCATTCGGGATGAGACAAAGGGGTCTGTGTAATGTCCCGGGGTAAGGGCCGGGGTTATGGTCGGCCTCGTTGTCTCCGGGGTCTGTCCCGGTGAGGGCGTACTTCAAATAAACCCTGCGGTGAGACGGGCGTCATGCCCCTCGAATACGTGCCTTGACGCCCGGAATCAATCTTGGTAAAAGGTCCCCGACCCCCGGACGGCCCCCGCAATTACCCGCGCCAGATTCTCCGGTAGGCCTCTCGGTAGCCCCTCGGGTCCCAGGACGTGGCACCGCCGCTGTTCTCGGCCGTCACCACGTGGACGGGTGCCACGTAGCCGCTGGCGGGACGGCCCGCGAAGGCACGGTTGAACTCGTCGATGATCTGCCAGCCCTGCTGGTTCAGGGGCTCGGGGACGGTCGCCGCCTGGTAGCGCCGGCTGTTGATCCGCTGGAAGGCGGAAGGGTCGCCGTCGCCCGCGCCGATGTTGAAGGGCGGCCCCTCACCGGGGCGCCCGGCGGCACGCAGCGCCGGGGCGGCGTCGCCGAAGTAGAGGTCGTTGATCGCGACGGAGTGGGTCCACCGGTTCCGGAGGCGGGACACCAGGGAGGAGACCTGCTGCGGGGTGCGCTGGCTCGCGTCCGGGATGGGGATGTTCTCCGTGGCCAGCAGCCTCACCCCGGGACAGTCGGCCAGCCGCTGTTTGATCAGCTCGGACTTGTTGCGGGCGAAGGGGATGGAGTCGTCGGTGAAGAGGACGACCCCGGCGCCGCGGCCGGACCCGGCGATGACCCAGTCCGCGCTGATCCGCGCCACCTCCGCCACGTTCGTGGTGATGTTGGTGAAGAGCCGGGGCCGGGTGCTCGGTCCGGGGGAGGTGACCGCGTGCCAGCCGACCAGCGCAATGCCCGCAGCCTCGGCCCGTGCCGTCTGCTGCGCCGTGAGCAGCGGGTCGAAGCCGCCGATGGCGATGCCCGAGGGCTTGAGGGTGACCGCCTGGCTGAGCGCGGCCTGGATGCCCGCCGGAGTGCCCTCCCCGTCGATCACCCGGACCTGCCAGCCCGCGGCCGCCGCCGCTTCCCGGATGCCCTTGGCGACTCCGGCGACACCGGGATTGGTCATGGTCTGGGCCACATAGACGACGGTCTTGCCGGGAACCGCCGCGGGCCCGGTCGTGGGGCCGTTCCAGGAGAGGTCGGTACGTTCCGCCTGCCCCACCGCCTCCTTCGCCTCGGCGAGTACGGCCGGGCAGCCGGCGCCCGGGGCCGGGGGAGAAGCCGGGGTCTGCGCCGGACCCCCTCCACAGCCGGCGAGGAGAGCGGTTGCGGCCGCCCACAGGGCCGCGGCCGCGAGGACGCTGGTGCGGTTCGGGTACACGGTGCTCCTGACTAGGGGTGCGCTGGGGGCTGGGGGGCGTCCTCGTCGGCCCCTCCTGCCGACGGCCCGGCCGGCCGGGCGGGCGGGTTCCGGTCCGGCGCGGCCCGCGTGCGCAGCCGCCGCCGGGCCGTGTATCCGGCCAGGCCGACGGCCACCAGGAGCGTGCCGCCGTTGAACAACGGGGTGGCCCAGAACCGGGCGCCGAGCTGGCCGATCCCGGCGAGCCCGACGGCGAGCACGGCGACGGCCACGAGGGTGCCGAACGCGTTGGCGCGCCCGGGCTTGATCGTGGTGGAGCCGAGCAGCGCGCCGACGAAGGCGGGCAGCAGGTAGTCCAGGCCGACGCTCGGATTGCCGATCTGCTGCTGCGCGGCCAGCAGGACCCCGGCGAGGCCCACGACCAGGCCCGAACCGGCGAAGGCGTAAACGGAGTACCTGCGGGTGGGGATGCCGAGCATGCCCGCGGCCCGGGGGTTGGAGCCGATGACGTACAAGTACCGGCCGAGCGGCAGCCGTTCCAGCACCACCCACAGGGCGAGCACGGCGGCGAGCACGTAGAAGGCGGGCGCCGGAAGCCCGAGGAACCGTGCGTCGTACAGGCCGGTGAAGGCGGTCGGCAGGCCGTCCGGGCCGGGCACGATCCGGCCGCCGTCCGTCAGCCATCCGGTGAGGGCGTACATGATGCTGCCGGTGCCGAGCGTGGCGATGAGGGAGTCGATCCGCGCGAACTCGACGACGACCCCGTTCAGGGCACCGACCAGCGCCCCTCCGAGGACGACGGCGAGGCAGGCGAGCGGCCAGGGCGTCCCCTCCGTGACGAGGAGGTGCATCACCACGACGTGCGCCAGGCCCAGCCCGTAGCCGATGGAGAGGTCGAACTTCCCCGTGGCGACGGGAATCGTCGCACCGAGTGCGAGGAGGGCGGGAACCGACTGGTTGGAGAGGATCGAGGACACGTTGTCCCGGGTGGGGAAGGTGTCCGGCAGGGCCACGGAGAAGACGAGGAAGAGCAGGACGGCCAGGGCCGGCAGCCCGTAGCTCCCGAGGAGGTGATGCCCGCGGGGGGACCGGCGGGTCACGGGGCCGTCGTGCTTCCGGTGATCGCGGGCATGGCCGAGGAGGCGCGGGTGAGTTCGGCGGGCGTCAGGGCGGCACCCGCCGGTTCGGCCGCCACCGATCCGCGTACGAAGACCAGGGCGCGGTGGCAGAGGTCCGCGACCTCCTCGAAGTCGGTGGACACCAGCAGGATCGCGAGGCCCTCGGCCGCCGCCTCGTCGAGCAGCCGGTGGATCGCCGCCTTGGCTCCGACGTCCACGCTCGCGGTCGGCTCTTCGAGGATGAGCAGCCGCAGACCGCCGCGGAGCCACCGGCCGAGGACGACCTTCTGCTGATGGCCTCCGGAGAGGGTGGCGAGGGGCACCTCGCTGTCGCGGGGGCGCACCGCGAACCGTTCGATCAGGGCGGCGGCCTCGCGGCGCTCCCGCCGGGGGCCGAGCCAGCGCCAGGCCGGGACGCCGGCCGCCCGGGGGTTTGCCAGGAAGTTCTCCCGGACCGTCAGATCGGGGGCGCAGCCCTCCTCCTGACGGTTGGCTGCCACGAAACCGACCCCCCGCCCGCGGGCGGCGGCCACGGTACGCGGCCGGTACGGCCGGCCGTCGAGCAGGGCCCGCCCCCCGAGCAGCGGCAGCGCGCCGGCGAGGGCCCGCCCCAGGTGCATGTGGCCGGCGCCGGTCAACCCCACCATGCCGAGGATCTCCCCGGGCGCCAGCTCCAGGCTGACGGGCCCGGCGTGCTGGGTCGTCACGGCGTCGAGACGCAGCACCGGAGGCCCGGGAGGCCGGTCGCCGGGAACGGCGCCGCCCGGCCCGCGCCCGGCCGGTACGCCGCCCGCGATGTCCTGGACCAGACGCGCGGGGCCGTACCCGGCGAGCGGCCCCTGGCTGACCAGGCGGCCGTCGCGCAGGACGGCGAACGTGTCGGCGACCCGGTACACCTCGTCGAGCCGGTGGCTGACGTACAGGATGCCGTGCCCCCGGTCGCGCAACGCGTGCAGGACGTCGAAGAGGCGGGTGCAGTCCGCGGCGGGCAGGGTGGCGGTCGGCTCGTCGAGGACGAACAGCTGCGCCCGTCCCGCGAGGGCACGGGCGATGGCCACCAGGGAACGCTCCGCTGGCGCGAGGTCCGCGATCCGCGCCTCGGGGTCCAGGTGCCCGGCGACGATCCCGAGGGCCTCGGCGCAGCGCTCGCGGGTCAGCCGCCAGGAGATCAGGCCGTGGCGGCGCGGGTAGCCCGTCCCCAGGGCGATGTTCTCGGCGACCGTCATCGACTCCACCAGGCCGAGGTCCTGGTGGATGAAGGACATCCTCCCGGTGGCCGCCTCGGACCCGAGCGGGTGCCCGGCCACCGTCACCTCGCCCTCGTCGGCCCGGAGGACCCCCGCGAGCACCTTGATGAGCGTGGACTTGCCGGCGCCGTTGGGACCGAGGAGGGCGAGCACGCTGCCTCCGTGGAGGTCGAGGCTGACGTCGTCCAGCGCGAGGGTCCCGCCGAACTGCTTGCCGAGGCCGCGTACCCGTACGAGCGGTTCACCGCCGCCGCTCCGGGGCGGGAGGTTCGTCGAGGTGTCGGAAGGGTCATGGGCGTCATGCACGGACGTCTCCGGAGGCGACCTCGGACCTCCCTCACGGGAGGGTGGGACAGGGAGGATGCTACTGGGACTCAGGGGACATTCAGGGACGTGACGGACATCAGGCCGCGTCCACGGCGCATTCGGCCCAGATGACCTTGCCCCGGGGGGTGTAACGGGTGCCCCAGGCCTGGGCCAGCTGTGCGACGAGGAACAGGCCGCGTCCGCCCTCGTCCGTGCCGGCCGCCCGCCGCAGGTGCGGGGCGGTACTGCTGCCGTCGGAGACCTCGCAGATCAGGACGCGATCCCGGATCAGGCGCACCTGGATCGGCTCGGTGCCGTAGCGGATCGCGTTGGTGACCAGCTCGCTGAGCATCAGCTCGGTGGAGAACGCGAGCTCGTCCAGTCCCCAGTCGGCCAGCCGGCGGGTGGCGGCGGTGCGGACGTCCGAGACCCGGGCGGGGTCGGCCGGCAGGTCCCACACGGCGATCCGGTCGGCGGGCAGGGTGTGGGTACGGGCGACGAGCAGGGCGATGTCGTCGGTGGGGTGCTCGGGCGCCATGGCTTCGACGACCGCCCGGCAGGTCTCCTCGGGGCTCCGGCCCGGGTGGGCCAGGGCACGCTGCAGCTGGTCGAGGGCGACGTCGATGTCGCGGTGGCGGTCCTCGACGAGCCCGTCGGTGTACAGGACCAGCGTGCTGTCCCGGGGGAGTTCGACCTCGGCCGTCTCGAAGGGCAGGCCGCCCAGGCCCAGCGGGGGCCCGGCGGGCAGGTCGGGGAAGCTCACGCTGCCGTCGGGGTGGACCAGTGCGGGCGGGAGGTGGCCGGCCCGGGCCATGGTGCACTGCCGCGAGGTGGGGTCGTAGATGGCGTAGAGGCAGGTGGCGCCCACGATGCCGGCGCTGCCGGTGGCGTCGTCGCCGCCCTCCTCCCGGTCCAGGCGTACCAGCAGGTTGTCCAGGTGGGTGAGGAGCTCGTCGGGCGCGAGTTCCAGTTCGGCGAAGTTGCGGGCCGCGGTCCGCAGCCGCCCCATGGTGGCGGCCGCGTGCAGGCCGTGGCCGACGACGTCTCCGACGAGCAGGGCGACGCGGGTGCCGGACAGGGGGATGACGTCGAACCAGTCGCCGCCGACCTCGTGTTCGGCGGGCAGATAGCGGTGGGCGACCTCGACGGCGCCCTGCTCGGGCAGTCCGCGCGGGAGCAGGCTGCGCTGCAGGGCCAGGGCGAGGGTGTGCTCCCTGGTGTAGCGGCGGGCGTTGTCGATGCACAGGGCGGCGCGGGCGGCGAGTTCCTGGGCCAGCCGACTGTCGTCGTCCCCGAAGGGGGCGGGGTCCTCGGCGCGGTAGAAGCTCGCGATGCCCAGCAGGACGCCCCGGGCGAGCAGCGGCACAGCGATGAGCGAGTGCACGCCGTGCCCGAGGATCCGCCGGGCGCGCTCGGGGCTCTGGGCGATCCAGCCGGCCGAGGACTTCAGCTCCGGTTCCAGGACCGCGTGCCCACCGGTCAGGCAGCGCATGTGGGGCGTCCCGGGGAGGAGCTCCACGTGTTGCCCGGCCGGGTAGAAGGGACAGTCCTCGCGGATGCCGTGCACCACCGTGCGGTGCAGGTCGGTCCCGGGATCGGCGGGCTCGTCGCCGCGCAGTACGGCCTCGGGCAGGTCGACGGTCACGTAGTCGGCCAGGCGCGGGACCGCCATCTCGGCGAGTTCCCGGGCGGTGCGGCCCACGTCCAGGGTGGTGCCGATCCGGGTGCTGGCCTCGGCCAGCAGCTCCAGGCGGCGTCGTGCCTCGATGGCGTACTTCCCGACTTCCGGCTCGCCCACCAGGACCAGGCCGCGGACCGTGCCGGGCCGGGACTCGGAGCCGGACCGGGACTCGGAGCCTGGCCGGGACTCGGAGGTGCCGGGCGGTGGCGCGGCGGGCGGCCGTCCGGCGCGGGGGGAGACGGAGAGGTGGTGGACGGGGGGCGTGTCGCTGCTGAGCACTGCCTCGACGACCATGCCCGCCACCCCGGAGCGGCTGGTGACCGGGCGGCTCAGCAAGGTGGCCTCCCGGCCGTGGGGGAGCGCCACCTCGACGGCGGCCCGCCGGGAGGCGGAGATGAGCTCGGTCGCCTTCTCCTTGAGGACCGTCTGGTCGTGCGGGTCCAACTCAAGATCGACCAGTTCGTCCAGTCCGGGCGGCTCGGCGGGGACGGTGGGTCCGGTGTGGTGCCCGTCCCCGGCGGCCCGGCCCGTCCTGGCGCGCCGTTCCGCGTCGAGGTACGTCCGCAGCAGCCCGCGCTCGCGCGCCGAGCTCTGCTCCATCAGCCGGCGCTCGATCGACTCCGCCGCCCGGCGGACCATGACCGTGAGGGCCGGGCGCTCGTAGGCGTACGGGTATCCGAAACACAGCACGCCCACGATGCGGCCGCTGAGCTGGTCACGGAGCGGGACGGCGCAGCAGGCGTTCGACTGGGAACGCTCGGCGAAGTGCTCGGCGCCGTAGACCTGGATCAGGCGCCGTTCGGCCAGGGCGAGGCCGATGCCGTTGGTCCCGGCGTACCGCTCGGCGAAGACGAAGCCGGGCACGCTCTGGATCGGGGGCAGACTCCGGGCGAGGGAGGGCTCCCCGAAACGGCGTTGCAGCACGGTGCCGTTCGCGTCGGCGACCGAGATGTTCATCTTGCTGCCGGAGAACCGGGCCTGCAGCTGGTCGAGCACGGGTCCGGCCGCACGTACGAGCCGGCTGTCCGGATCGAAGTCGTCCGTGTAGGGCAGCTCGGTCTGGTCCGGCGACAGTCCCAGCAGCCGACAGCGCAGCCACGAGTTCAAGATCGGATTCCGGACCCCGGTCCCGACCGACTCGCCCACCAGGAACCGCTCACGGGAGCGTGCGGGGCCGATCTGTTCTCCCGTGACCGCCATCTGCATCACTTCCCCTTGCCGGTGCGCCCCAGCGGTATCGGGATGATCGCTCGGGTCCGTGCGGTGAAGTCGAATAAGCGCGTTCCGAGTATATTCCTGGCGATTTGCCGCTTCACAGTCACAGGACGGCGACCGGATTGACCGGCGACCCCGTCCCGCCGGGCACGTTGAGGGGCGTCACGACGATCATGAACTCGTACCGTCCCGCCGCGGCGCACGCGGCGGACAGCGCCTCAAGGTCCAGGTTGTCCAGCAGCGGCACCCCCATGGCCGCGAGGGCGAGTGCGTGGACGGGGGAGTGGAGGCCCTCGACCGGAGAGGGGCGTACGTCACTGTCACCGTCCGCACCCAGCAGGCCGATCGCCCGCTCGGCCAGCAGCGGCATCGCGTCCACGTGCAAGCCGGCGCTCGCCGCGTCGACGTCCCACGGCCCCAGTTCGCGGCGGCGCCGGAACCGGCCGGAGCGCAGCAGCACCGCGCATCCGTCGTCGATCCCGACGCCGAGCGCCCGCTCAGCGGCGAGCACGTCACGGGCACGGACCGCCTGCCCGGGCTCCAGCCAGTCGGTGCCGAGGACGGCGGGCAGGTCGAGGAGCACGCCCTTGGCGACGAGCGGACCGAGCGCCGCCACCGAGCCGAAACGAGCCCCGTCGGAGCCGACGACCTCGCGGTTCCGGTGCCCTTCGTAGAGCTGCCCCCGGTAGGCGATGTGCGACAGCGCGTCGAGGTGCGTGACGCCCTTGCCGTGGTAGTCGACGGCGAGGAAGTCCTTGTGGGTGGCCGGTTCGGGGGGCTCCACGTCGCCGAGGTCGGACATGTAGTGCAGGGCGGGCCTGGTGTTGTCGGGGCCGGCCAGGGTGTTCCAGGGCAGCCCCAGGGGCACCGCCGTACCGTCCCGGACCAGCGTGGCGGCCCGCCGGACGTGGTCCGGGGTGACCCGGTTCCAGGCGCCACGGTCGGCCGGGTCCCAGCGGCCCCAGGTGCGGACCGAGGCGAAGAGGGCGTCGAATTCCCTGCGGGAGACCCGGGGAACATCCGCGGGGTGGCTGCTCATGGGTGCGCGGCGCTCCAGACTCGAAGGGCATCGGCGGGACGGGCCCCGCCCTTTCGCATCCCTACCCGATCGCGGCGGCGCCCGTACGCCCTGCTCGGCGCGGTGGTCCGGTGAGCGGGGGCCGTTCCATCCGGTGAGTGGCGGGCGTGCAACCGGGCGAGGCAGGCTGTACTCATGAGAGCGCCCTTGCGTGCGCCCCCGGGACCGGGAGCCGGCGGCGACCACCAGCTCCTGTACACCCTCGCGGAGTGTGTGCCGTTCGCCGTCGCCCTGTTGGTGCTCCTCATCGAGCTCACGCCCGCGCACGTGCTGTACACCGGCCCGCTCCTGGTGGCCACACCGGCCCTGGCGGCCGTGACGATGGGCCCCAAGGGCACGCTCGCGGCGGCGGGCGTGGCCGTAGCCGTCAGCGTGGCCACCGCCACCCGCAACAACGCCTGGGGCGGCCAGCAGGTCTACACGAACTTCCTCGCCCTGTTCCTGGTGTCGGTGGCGAGCTTCATGACGAGCAGAGCCGCCCGCACGCGCCGGGAGAACGAGCTCAACCAGCTCCGCCGTATCGCCGTGGCCGCCCAGGAGGTCCTGCTGCGGCCCGTGCCGGCCCGCCTGGGCCCCGTACGGGCCGCCAGCATGTACATGGCGGCCGAACAGGGCGCGCAGATCGGCGGCGATCTGTACGACGCGGTCCAGACCCGGTACGGGCTCCGGATGATCGTCGGGGACGTCCGGGGCAAGGGACTGCCCGCCGTACGGGCCGCCGCGGTCGTGCTCGGCGCGTTCCGGGAGGCCGTGCACTACGAGGAAGACCTGCTGGAGGTCATCAACCACTGCGGAGCGGCCCTGCGGCGGGACGCCGCCATCGCGGGCGCCGGGACGGGCGGCGGGGAGGACGCCCTGAGGGAAGCATTCGTCACCGCGGTCGTGGCCCAGGTCCCGGACGGCCCCGCCATCGAGGTGGTCAACCGGGGCCACCCGCCGCCGCTCCTGCTGCGCGACGGCGCCGTACGGCCCCTGACGCCCAGCACCCCGCTGCCGCCGCTCGGCCTGGAGGAGTTCATCAGCGGTCCTCCCGGGCGGCTGGACAGCTATCCGTTCACACCGGGGGACCGGCTCCTGCTCCACACGGACGGCGTCATCGAGGCCCGCGACCGCGACAACGCCTTCTTCGACCTGCCCGGGGCCATGGCGACGATGCGGGACCACAGCCGGAAGGCGTTCCTGGAGGAGCTGCGGCAGGCACTGCTCGGACATACGCACGGATGTCTGGCGGACGACGTGGCGATCATCCTCGTCGACCGGGTCGAGGGCGGGGGCGAAGCGGGCCGGCCCTAGGCCGCACGGCCGGCGCCTCTTCGACGGCGCCTCTTCGACGCCTCTGCGGCAGGGCACACGGCTCTGCGGCAGGTCGGCACGAAAACGACCTACGAAGCGGGCTCCCTGCGCCGGTATGGTCCGGATCAGGTGGTGGAGGTCGCCTTCAGGTCTTCCGACCGTCTTGCCTCTCAGCCCTACCGATGACGTCGGCCACGGCGGAGAACCTACTTCCGCCCCAGTCGGCTACTTCGGTCGGACTCCCTCGCTCGCCTCGTAGGCCTACCAGCAGCATAGCCCTCCAGTGGCGGATGAAACCTCTCCTACTGGTATTTTCCGGACATCTTTTGGCTGTGATCAGGACAGTCCTGATCCACGGCGCCCCGCCGGTCCACGGGCGCGCGGATGCCGGAGAGGCTGTGAGCCTCTCCGGCATCCGCTGTGTGGCCGGCCGGCCGGGACGCACTCCCCGGGAGCCGGGGGGCGGTCGGCTCTCACTTGCCGAGCTTGGCCTTCAGGTTCGCCTTGACCTGGTCCTTGATGGCCTGAGCGTCGGTCTTGCTCACGATGCCGCCGTTGCCCTTGCCGTCGCCGCCCACGGAGGTGGCGTCGCCCTGGTTGATCGCGTCGGCGCTGGCGTTGCCGCCGGTGGCGGCACCGGTGGTGATGGTGCACTTGCCCTTGCAGATGCCGACGCCGGAGTTGGCGTTTCCGCCGGTGGCGTTGCCGCCCACCGTGGTGTTCTCGGCGTTGGAGCCGCCGCCCGTGCCGATGCCGTCGGCGCTGTCGTCCTGGACCAGGGCGACGGCGTGCTGCGGGGCGGTGACCGGGGCGGCCATGGCGGTCGCGGGGAGGGCGATGCCGCCGCCCAGCAGGGCCACGGAAGCGCCGGCCAGCACGATACGACGGGTCGAGAAACGCTGGAACATGGGAATTCTCCATTCGAGGTAAGGAAAAGGGTGGGTGGAACAGCCCGGGGAAAGGGCCGGGCTATGGGTTGGGCCTCGTTGTCTCCGGGGGTTCGTCCCGGTGAGGGCGTACTTCAAATAAACCCTGCGGCGAGAGTGGCGTCATGACCCTCGAATACGTGGCTTGACGCCGAAAACCGATCTTGGTAAAAGTCGCGTCCGCGACTGCGGTTCAACGGTCGAGGGACTGCGGCATCCCCCGGGTATTCCCCCCCCGGGCCCGTGCCGCAGCCCGCGAAAACCTCCGCGGGAGGGCGGGCAGCCGCTACTGCGCGGGGCCCTTCCCGTCGCGCCACATGGGCCAGAGGGCCGGTCCGCCGTCCGGGAGCCGGATCTCCCGTGTGACGCGGAAGCCGAGGCGTTCGTAGAAGGGGACGTTCGAGGCCTTGCCGGACTCCAGGTACGCGGGCTGCCCGAGCCGGTCGCAGTGGGCCAGCTGTTCCCGCACCAGGGCCGAACCGATTCCCGCGCCCTGCAGCGCCGGATCGGTCCCCAGGGCCGGCAGGTACCAGTGCGGGTCCTCCGGGTGGGCCGCGTGGAGGGTGTTCTGCACGTCGGCCGCCCGCGACATCCCCCGTGCGCCGAAGACGCGCGCGTAGCGCGGCAGCGCCGCCAGCTCTTGGAGCGGGGAGGTCTTCCAGCGGCCGGGGCCCGACCACAGTGCGGCGCCCAGCAGCCGTCCGTCGGCGGTCGCGGCCACCCGGACCGCGCCGGCCCGCGGCCGCTGCTGCCGCTGGGCCAGCTCGAAGTACAGGGCGATCCTGTGCAGCCGGTCGGACGGGTCGGGGATCATCCACGCCATGACCGGGTCGTCGGCGAAGGCGCAGGCCAGCAGCGCGGCGACCGTGCGCGACTCTGCTCGTCGCGCGCACCGGATCCCGTATCCGGCGGACGGCAGCGCTGCACGTGCGTTCATGCGGCCACGGTAGGCAGCGCGACCGGGCCAGGGGGTCGCCCTCGGCGGACACGCCGGACAGGCCCTCCTCCCGTCCCCCCTTCGTCCCCCCGTCCCCCCTCGCCTCCGGCACTCCCCGTAGACCAAATCCCCTTGGTCCACCTGATGATCACGGGTTAGGGTCCCCGGGCACGTACCGGGGGATCGCAGCAGGTGGGGGAGCATGGCCGACGGCATGGGCGGGTCCACGACGAGCGCGGGAGCGTGGGGACAGGCCGTCGCGGCCGTGGTGATGGTCGCGGCCCTGGGGGCCGGGCTGTGGACCTTCCGGCAGGAGTCGTTGCCGCACGGGGCGGCGCCTGCCAGGTGCTCCGATGGGCAGCCGGGGCAGGCGTCCGGGCGGCTCTCGGGTGCGCAGCTGTGCGGGGCGCTGAACCGCCCCGACCTGGCAGGGCTGCTGGGCACGCCCGGCGAGACCGTGAAGAGCGCCGGGGGCGGCAACGGCTCGCTCAAGCCGGCCGGCGGGGAGGAGATCGCCACTCCCTCGGGCCGGGTGGAGTTCGCGACGTACACCGTCGAGCTGACGGCCACCTACGACGACCTCCCGGTGGCCGCGTCCGCCTCCCTGCTCGGGGACGGCGGGCAGCGTACGGTACTGGGCCGTCCGGCTGCCCTCTACTCGGACCGCACCGTCAGGATCACGTTCCGCCTTGACGGGAGCGGCACCGCCGGCCGTCCCGGTGTCCCGGCCCGCACCCTCACCGTGGCCAGGGACCCCCAGGACAGCGGCGGCTCCTTCGACCTGACCGTGTGGCGCGCGGACGGCGGCGTACCGGACGACGCGGTGCTGCTCCGCCTCGCCGAGGCGGTGCTCCCCACCGTGCCGGGATGGGTCGCCGAGGGCTGACCCCCTGCCAGGCGGCTTGCGCGTCGGGCCGTTCGTTCGACGCGCGGGTGCGCCTGCCGCTGCCCGCGCGAAACAGTGACATGCATCACGCCGTCGCAGGTGATCACGGAAGCATTACGTCCGGGAGTGCCGCGCCGACATGTCGAGATTTGTCCGATTGGAATCGGGCATTCCCGTCTCCGTCGAAATGGGCGTCTCAAGGAGTGGGCGGATGTGTGACAAGTTTCCACGTCGCAGGTGCTTCTGATGGCCGTTCATTCATCTCACCGCACCCGGCGGCCGCACGGTCAGCATGACTCTCCGCCCATTTCAAGCCCGGCCTCCGCCGCTGTCCCGCGGGCCGAAGGAGAAACTTGCCAGCCCGTTCCCGGCGTTCTCACAATGGCGGCCCGCTCGGCGCTCCGGCAGTTCAGCCGCAGGAACGCTTCGCCGAAACCAAGTGAGGTCACGCATGCGGAAGCACCGTAAGAGGACGCAGCACAAGAAGAAGATATTCATCGCCGCCGCCACCCTGGGCATCGTGGGCATACCCACGGCCGCGATGGCATGCCTGGGCCCCCAGGGATCCGGTGCGGCGAAGGCCGACGGCGAGCAGTACAAGCGCCCCTCCTACAGCGCCCCTTCCTACAGCGCCTCCTTCCCCGGCGCGCCGGTCGAGAGCCGGCCGGGCGGCGCGGGCACTCCCGTCGAGACGGTCCAGCCGACCGCGCAGCCCACCGAGGCGCCCCAGGAGGCGAAGCCGTCCACGGAGGCGACGAAGCGTCCCACGGCAGCGGCCCCCGCGAAGCCGGCCCCGGCCCGGCCGGCGGTCCCGGTCAGCCCGCCGAAGACGACCGCCGCGACCGCGGCGCCCTCGGGCCCGGCCGCCGAAGTGGTGGCCCTCGTCAACCAGGAACGCGCCAAGGCCGGCTGCCCCGCGCTCACCGTCAACGCGAAGCTCACGAGCGCCGCGCTGAACCACAGCAAGGACATGGCCGCGCACGCCAACATGTCGCACACCGGCTCCGACGGCTCCGACCCGGGCGAGCGCATCACCCGGGCCGGCTACGCCTGGATGACCTACGGCGAGAACGTCGCCTACGGCTACAGCACGCCCGAGCAGGTGATGGCCGGCTGGATGGACAGCCCCGGGCACCGCGAGAACATCTTGAACTGCGCCTTCAAGGAGATCGGTGTCGGCCTGGCGGGGCCGAACTCCTACTGGACGCAGGACTTCGGCGCGACCCGCTGACGCCGCCCGGGCCGGGCGCCCGCGCAGTCCGCGGCGCACCGGCCCGCGGCCCGGGCCCGCGGACCCGCGGGCCCTGGTCCACCGGCCCGTGGGTCCGGGTCCACCGGCCCGCGGGCTCCGGTCCACCGGCCCGCGCGACGCGCCCCCGGCGGCACGCCGGGGATGCCCCGGTGTGACGGCCGCCTCCCGGGGTCCCCCGTACGACGCCGCCGGTCACGCCGGCCCCGGCCCCGTGGGTTGCGTCACACCCGGGCGGGCGCGCCGTCGTCGGCGCCGCCGCGCACGACCCCCTGAAGCGCAGGCCAGGCGGCCCGCACCGGCCGTACGGACCCCCTCGGCCCGAACGGCTCAAGCCTTAACAAATAGGACAACTCCGCCATAAGGTGCATCGCATTCGGTTTCCGTCATATACCACTTGATGGTGTGTCAGGCGAAAACGCGCGGGGCATAATCGGCCCCGGTCGTCTCCGGAAGCGGTAGAGCCATCGGGGCGCCGACTGACTCCTCGTCGGAATTCCGCACGGATCGATCCCCAAGGCGTTGTAGATGTCCCTGGCCAGCCGCACCCGCCTCGCGGCCCTGCTCGCCACGCTCGGCGTCGGCGTCGTCGGTGTGACGAGCTGGGCCTACGGGTACGCGACCGCCCAGCAGGCGACGGCCCCCGAGGCGATCGTCCGGCCGAGCGTGACCGAGGGCTCCGTCGTCCAGGTCGTCGCGCATCCCGATGACGACCTCTTCTTCCTGAACCCCGACCTGAGCCGCTCCATAGAGACGGGCATCAAGGTCACCACCGTCTACCTGACCTCGGGCGAGTCCGACGGCAGGAACGAGGCCCACAGCCCTCACCTGGACGACCCCGCCGGCCCCGCCGACCGTGCCGCCTACGCGGAGGCCCGGCAGAACGGCATCCGGGCCGCCTACGCGGAGATGGCCACCGGGAAGCGCACCAGTGCCTGGCAGCGCACCTCCCTGCCCACCGTCGGCGGCGGGAGCGCGGAAGTGGACGTCCTCGTGGCCCGGCCCGAGGTCAACCTGGTCTGGATGCAGCTGCGGGAGGCCCGGAGCATCTCCGACGACAATCCGGAGAGCCTGCGCGGTCTGTGGGACGCCAAGGTCCCCTCCCTCGGCGCCCAGCTGACCTCCGGGACGCCGGTCAAGCCCTGGTTCTCGTACAGCAAGGACCAGGTCGTGGACGCCATCGCGAAGGTGTTCGCGAGGTACAAGCCGACGACGATACGCACGCAGGACCCGACGCCGGGCAGGTCGGAGGGCAGTGGCGTCTTCCTCGACCACCAGGACCACGTCTACGGCGCCCGTTTCGTGCAGGCTGCCGCCGAACGCTACGCGAAGTCCACGGACCGGCCGCACTTCTCCGTCCAGAACTACGTGAGCTACCCCAACACCTCCCTGCCCCCGACGCTCGACCCGCGGACGGCCGAGGAAAAGCTCGGCTACCTCAAGACCTACGCCTGGCTGGACCACCAGGACTGGTGCGGCAGCCCCGCGGGCTGCGGCGACCGCAAGACCGCGACCCGGCCCGCCGGCGCCGGCTGGAGCCAGACCATCCGCTACGGCCGCGGCGACGGCACCTCCTGGATGGCCGAGGGCGTCCCCGGCCGGCTGTGGGCCTTCGCCGTCCTGGACGGCCGGATGGCGTACTGGTCGCGCAGCGGCCCCGGGGCGGCCTGGCTGGGCCCCCGGTTCCTGCCCGGCACCGGCATCGACGCGGGTGCGACGGCGGCCCGGCTCCCCGACGGCAGGATCGCGGTGTTCGCCACCCGCACCACCCTGGGGACGACGGCCCGGGATTACGGCCGGGAGCTGGTGTATGCCGTCCAGACCGCGCCCGACGGCGCGTTCGGCCCCTGGCGGTCGCTGGGCACCCCGGACACGGTGGACATAGCCGGCACCTCGGCGATCAGTGCACCGGCCGTCTCCGTGGACCCCACCGGCCGGCTGACGGTGTACGTACGGGACTCCCGGCGCACCCTGCGCGCCCGTACGCAGGAGACCCCCGACGGCGCCTTCGGTGCCTGGCAGGCTCTGGGCGGCTCCGGTCTGCTGGGTGATCCGGTCACTGCGACCGACGGCTCGGGGCGGCGCCACGTGTACGCGGCGACGGCCGGGACGGTGCTGGCCTGGGTGCAGCCGACGCCGGACGCCCGGTACGGCGGCCCCTTCCGGACCGGGCTGCCCGCGACCACGGGCCCGCTCTCGGCGGGTCCGCAGGGAGACGGCGTCCGCCTGTACTTCCGCCGGCCCGGTACGGGTGCCGTCGCGACGAGCCTGGCCACCGCGGGCGCGGCCGCGCCGGAGTTCTCCCCGGTCACCGAAGTGGGCGGCCAGGGCGGCTACGGCGCCGTCGGCGTCGCGGGCCGCCTGCTCGCGGGCCGCGCGGGCGAGGGCACGGTCGGCGTGTCGGACGCGGACGGTACGCAGCCCTGGTACGAGTCCCAGATGCTCTACACGGGCGCTCCGGCGGCCGTGGCCGAGCCGGACGGCACGGCCCTTGCGGCGGCGCTCGGCCTGGACGCCGGCCTGCACGTCACCACGGCTCCCCCGGCCGGATCCGAGCCGGTCGCCGGCAACCCTCCCTCCTCTTGGCACCGGGCGGTCCAGCCCTCGACGGTCGCGCAGGCCGGGGCCGCCCCCTCCCGGTGAGGCCGGCGCAGTCCCGGTGAAGCCGGCGCAGGGCCCCTGCCCGCGGGCGGGCTGCTCCCGGCGCTTCCGGTGGCAGCGCCGATCAGCGCGGGCGAGGATGGCGGACAGACCACGTCGCGGCCCGGCGGAGGTCGGCTCCTGACCAAGGCTCTCAGCCAAGGCCTTGCCCGAAGGCCCTTGCCCGAGGCCCTTGACCACCGGCGATTGGGGCTCCCATGACCCCTTGCTCTCCAGGGTGCGGGCGCGCGATACCGGGAGCGGTTCGCGCCGTGGCCTCCTTCGCCGTGCTGGCGGCCTTCGCAACGGGATGCAGGAACGATTCTGCGCCGGCGTGGGGGTACCCGGACCTCAGAACGACCCTGGGATCGCTGTCCCGTGCTCTCGAAGAAGGCTGTGCCGCCACGGCCCCCGAGAGCTGCGCCGCCGAGCTCGACCGGCTCGGCGAGCTGTCGGAGCGCGCCTTCGCCGAGGTGCTCGACCACCGGCTGCTCGACAGCCGTTACGTCGACGCCAAGAACGAGCTGGACCGGGCCCGAGAGCTCCGCGTCGCCGCCGCGGCGGAAGCCCGGGCCCGGCAGGATCCGCGCTACCTCCCGTTCAGGCGCGCCGTGGCGGCGGAAAGACTCGCCGGCCGACGCCTCCTGGCGGCGCTGGAGAGCCTCCGTACCGCTCCGCCACCGGGGGACGGGCCGGCGCCCGTCTGAGGCCCCGCCCCCGGAGCGTCCGGCCCCGCGGGCGAAAGGGCGGACTCCCGTGCCACTACGGCCGCAAGGGCGGAGTGGGGAGCGCCGTACCGTCGAGCGCCACGAGCGAGAGCACGGCGATCGAGTCCGTCCATGCGAGGGGGGCGACCGATGCGGGCCTGCCCTCCTCGTCCACCTTCTCCGGCAGTTCACCGAGCGCGTTCCGCTTGGAGAGCAGCCAGTCCAGGACCTGTCCGGCCTTCGCCGGTCTTCCCGTGCCGGCCCACGCGAGCGCGAAGAACGCGGTACTGGGAGTCCAGGCGCTGCCGCCCCAGGGCGCCGCGGGGTCGTTTCCGGGCGTCAGGCCGCCGTTCGGCAGGAGCAGGGCCTTGTACGTGGCATCGAGCGCCCGGGGCAGGCCGGCGGGGGCCGCGTTGAAGGGCGGCGCCATGAACGCCACCGCGCTGTCGTGCCCGTGCCGCCCGTCGGCGGTGCGCTGGTAGCCCAGCGGGGCGAACGTCCGGGAGATCCCGGTGGAGAGCCGCCTCGCGGCACTCGCCCAGCGCGCCGCGTCGTCCGGCCGGTTCACCTCCCGGGCCAGGTCCGCCGAGGCGTTGAGTCCGGCGAGCAGGGGAGCGGCCGTGCCGATGTTCGCCGTGGTCGTCGTCAGCTCCCAGTAGTCCGGTGAGGGCGGGGGCAGCCCGTCGGCCCGCAAGGAGGCCGCCGCGCGGTCGGCCGCCGTACGGACCATCGGGTAGAGGACGGACAGCCGGACCCGGCGGGTGGCCCGGGGGGCCGCCTGGTACCACTGCCAGGTCGCCCAGGGCACCCAGCCGTTGGCATCGAGCTGCCACCGTCTGCCGTCCGGCGGGCCCGACCCGTCGAGCCTCGTCCGCGCATCCCAGGCGCCGTCCTTCCGCTGCGTCGCTGCGCTGAAGCGGAGGATCCGGTAGGCCTCGGCGTCATGGCCGGTGTGCGCGAAGGCGGCCGAGACGAAGCTGGAGTCACGCGGCCACGAGTACTTCCAGCCGGGGGTCCATCCCGCCGCCAGGGCGCCGTTCGGCCGGAGCAGGGCGCGCATGGCCAGCAGGGCCCGCTCGGCCGCCGCGCGCCGCGCCGGAGACCGCCCCGGGACCCTGCCGGCGGCCAGCCAGGCGCGGCTCTGCCTGATCTGCTCCCGCGCGGCCGGATGGCCGGGCGCGACCACGACCGACGCCGTCCCGGCGGCGGGGAGGTACTTCCACCGGCCGGAGGGCAACCGCAGTACGTGGCTCCGCTCCACGTACCGGGCCCCCCGGGCGGTGGACGGCGGGACCCCTTCGGCGGCGGTCGTGTTGGAGAGCAGGCCGACGGTCGGGGCGGCGAGCACCGGCCGGGGCGCGTAACTGCCCTCGGCGTCACCGCGTCCCTGGTGCCCCACCGGGCTGACGAAGAACACCGGCCGCCCTCCACCGGTGTGCCGCCGGGCATGGTCCCCGGCAGTACACAGGGGAAGGGCGATGCACGCCAAGGAAGCCGTGACGACCGCCCACCGAGCGAGCGGGACACCGGGCATCACCGCTCCCTCCGCCGGGCTCCGCGGACGTGTGGGTCCGGATTCCCCATCCTCGGAGAGCCGCCCGCGAGCCGCCACGGCAGGCCGCCGCCCGGGTGAGCGGCGGCACCGGGAGACCTCGCGCGCGACGCGCCTGCCCACCCCCCGTCCTGGCGTGCCCGGGATGCCGGAGGTGGTGATCGTGCACATCATGGGTGTTCGCGGGCCCTGCGGTCACCGGAACCGGCGGGCGCATCCGCCGCCCGTCCGGCCCGGCCTCCTGCACAGGGGTGGTGAATGAGCACGTCTTCGATCGAGGACGAGGACCTCGGCACACGTCCCCGGGCGGCTGACCGGGCGACCGGCCGGATGGGGCGCCCTTTGCGGCGGGGACTCCTGCCGGGAGCCGGTGGGATCCTCGTCGCGGCGGCCGGGGCCCTGATCGCCGTCGGGTGCTTCCTCGGGCTCTACGTACGGCCGACGTCCGACGACTGGTGCGCGGCCTGGAAATCCCGGGACCTCGGCGTCATCGGCATCACCTCCGACTTCTACCGGACCCAGAACGGCAGGGTCGCCAACGCCTTCCTGAGCGGGGTGTTCTACGGTGACGGACTGGCCGGGACCAAGATCCTCCCCACCGTCATCGCCGTCACCTTCACGGCCGGTCTGGTCCTGCTGGGGCGCGAGTTCGTCCGGCTCCTCGGCGGGAGACCCCGGCTGCTGGTCCTGACCGCCTGCGCCCTGGTCATCCAGGCACTGCTCTACTACGCGGGCACCCGCAGCTACCAGGTACTGCTGTGGGCTCCTGCGACGATCTCCCACACCGTGCCGAGCGTCATCGGAGTGTGGGCGCTGCTCCTGGGCATCCGGACCGTCCGGCACCCACGTGCCGCCGTCCGGGCCGGCGGCTTCGCCGCGGCGTTCTTCACCGGTTTCGTGCTCGGCACCCTGAGCGAGCCGTTCGCGCTCGTCAGCGGCCTGCTCGCGGCCGGGGCCGGGCTGCTGGCCCTGCCCCGCCTCGGGCTGGCGCGCGACGGGCGCCCCTTCACCTGGTGCCTGCTCTGGTGCTCCGGCCTGGTGTGCGGCCTGGCCGTGCTGTACACGTCCCCCGGCGCCCGGTGGCGCCGCGCCCAGCAGCCGGACAAGGAGTCCCTGCTCACCGCGGGCGAACTCAGGGGCACCTTCGAGGACTGGCTGCACATGTGGGACGCGGTCACCGGCCAGTGGGCCTACCTCGGCGCCGCCGCCGCCGGCGTCCTCCTGGGCCTGTCCAGCAGCAGCAGATTCCACGGCCCACCCGGCCGTGTGGCCGCGCCGGGGGAACCGCGGCGGGCCGTCCCGCGGCACATGCTGGCCATGGTGCTGCTGCTTCCCGTGCCCGTGGTGGTGCTGGGGTCGTTCGCGGTGGTGGCCGGCCTGCGCAGCGGCTACGGCCCGGGCGGATGGACGTACGCCCGTACCTGGACGAGCTACCTCGTCCCGATGGAACTGGCGCTGTGCGGATACGGCGCCCTGCTGGGCGCACGGGGCGGCCGGTGGCCGGCGGGCCGCCGCAGCGGCGCGCTCCTCGGGGCCTGCACGGTGGCGGCGGCCTGCCTGGCCCTGGCGTCGGTGGGGGCGCTCGTCCCGAACCTCCGCCAGCTCACGACCGTCACGGTCAGCCGCGCCGTGGCCTGGGACGCCCAGAACTCCCGGATCCGCGCCGAGGCCGCGCGGGGCGCCGCGGACGTGGGCTACCGGCCCCTCTACGTCGGAGGTCTCGCCGAGCCCTTCTTCACGGCGGACTACGAACGGGACTGGGTCGCCGCCTGTGTCTCGAAGTGGTACGGCGTCGACCGGATCCACCGCCGCTGAGCCGGCGGACCGGTCACCGGCCGGCCCTCGCACCGTCCTCGACGGGGCGCGTCCGGCCGGATCAGTGGCTGTGTCGCGCTCCGTGTTCGAGCCGCTGGGAGCGGGTCGCACCGGCCGAGTCGCCGACGGGGAGCCGCCGCGGCTGCCCGCCCGGCCCGATCGCGGTGAGGGGGATGCCGAGGCTCTGGCACATCCGGTGCGTACGCGCCAGGGCGCTGAGGGTCATGGGGGAGGGGTCCCGGGTCGGCAGCTCGATGGTGACCTGGCCGGGGCGGTGCGTGTGGATGAGGCCCTCGATCTGCAGGGCGGCCGCGGCCCGGTTGTCGATGTCCAGCTCCTTGGGGAGCTGCACGTACAGGGTGTCTTCGGTGATGTGGTGAGTGATGACCATGGTCCGCCTCCCGCTCACCCGGATCCGGACGGCACCGCCTGGCAACGGGGTGCCCTGTACCAGTGTGGGACACCTGCCCGGTACGGGCGAGCTCGTCCCGCCGCAGGCCGCCGCAAACGGGGCCCGGGCGGGGCGGCGCCGAGCGGGACGACCCCGGCGCTGCGGCCTGAGCGGGGGCCCGCCGCGGCACAGAACCTGCCGGGTCGGCGGTGTGGCTCCCGCGCCGGGGGGACGCTCAGCCGACGGCGTCGAGCAGCAGCTTCGCGGCCACCGCCGCGCCGTCGGTGCGGACCGTGCCGGCCACGGCCTGCGCTCGTACGGCGGTCCCGGAGGCCAGGGCCGTCTTGAGCGCGGCCGCCCCGCATCGTCCCACAGCACTCGGTTGTCGGTCACGTCCGACGGGAGCGGCCGGCCCGGCCGCGGGATCGGCGGGTGGTGCGGTGACGGCAGACGGTGACCTTGTCATGGAACGCGGCGGCCAGGTCGGCCGCGCGGCGAGGCAGGTCCCGGCCTCGGTCGGTGATGCTGCGGCACACCATGCGCCGGTTGCCCCCACGAGCGGCTCACGACCCGGCCGCAGTGCCCTCCCGATGTGA
The DNA here is from genome assembly GCF_040612915.1 of Streptomyces sp. NPDC006326. Classification (NCBI taxonomy): domain Bacteria; kingdom Bacillati; phylum Actinomycetota; class Actinomycetes; order Kitasatosporales; family Streptomycetaceae; genus Streptomyces; species Streptomyces sp. NPDC006326. Next base: position 21,100 of record NZ_JBEXRC010000012.1, read on the forward strand.
AGCGGAAGCCGAACAGCCCGCATCCCCGGCCTCGTTGCGGCATGCGCCGAAGGGCTTGGCTCGCCCGTCGGCCGCACCGCCGGGGCCCTCGCCCCGCCCGCGCCAAGGGCTCCTCTACAGTGATCCGCCGGATCGGCCGTGCAGGCGGATCCGGCACCACCCGTACAGCGGATGAGGAGTCCCCATGCCATCGCCAGGAGTGTCCCGACGTCGACTGATGTTCGCCGGAGCGGGCGTCGCCGCAGCCGCGGCGACGCCCCTGGCAGCGGCCGGCGCCGCGCGCGCGGACACCGCGGTGAACCCCGCGAACATTCCCGACGGGGCACCGCTCATCGCCGTGAACCACCCGTCGACGCGGTGGAATTCCGCCGCCATCGTCAACCAGGACACCTCGACCACCCTGCAGGGCATCGCGTACGACTCGGTCAACGGGCACCTCTACACCCTGCAGATAGCCGGAGCGAGCCAGGTCGCCTACCTCAAGGGGGGCAGTCAGGCCGCCATCACGCCGTCCATCGGCGCCAACCAGCACGACGCGTCCGGCGATCTGTGCCTCACCCGGCACGACCTGGGCGGCAACGTCCTGGGCTACATGTACCTGCTCGGCTTCGGGCACGGTGTGTCGCTCGGCATCGAGCCGGCCACCGCGAACTCTCCGGCCTACGTGTGGACCGAGGCGAACGCGGCCAGGAGCGGCTACGGCCAGGAGATCGTACGGTTCCCGTTCGCGGACCGGACCGTGCTGTGGACCAGCCACCCCGCCGTCCAGCGGCTGGCCTCCCCGGACCCGGCCGCCACCGCGATGACCCCGTACGTCGACGCGGCCCGCGGGATCCTCCTGCTGCGCTACGCGCTGGGCAGCGAACACTGGTTCGCTGCCTACGACCTGGCGGCGGCACGGACGGCAGCCGTGAGCGGCTCCGCCCTGCCGGCCCCGCTCGCCCGGATCCAGCAGCCGTTCCTCCCCAAGGCGGACGCGGGCGGCGCACCCACCACCACGGCCGCCACGTTCCAGGGCTTCGCGTCGCACGGCCGGTACGTCTACATGCTGGACGGCGACCCCCGCACCAGCGACCCGTCGCAGCCGCTGTCCGGCGTGGACAAGTGGACCATCCACACCACGTCGATGGACCTCAACGGGGTGCTCAACGATCCGGCCACCGGCTACATCCTGCGCACCCACTCGGAGGCCGACGCGAACGCCGACCCCCGTGAACCGGAGGGCATGGCCGTCTACACCGGTCCCGAGGGGCTGCGGCTGTGCTTCGGCATCACCAACAACTCCTCCGGCGGGACGCGCCAGTTCGACCTCTACTACAAGGTCTGACCCCGCGGTCGGACGCCGCTGACCGGAACCGGGCGGCCCCGGACCATCGCAGTACGAGGCCGCCCGGCCCCCGTCCGCAAGGGGTCAGAAGGTCCACCGCGTGTGCGTGTACACCCCGTCGTCCCGGCCGAAGCCGTACGCCGTGGCCGGGGCGACCGCGAACACCACCGCGTCCCCCTTGCGGAAGGCGTCCCCGATCCCGTGGAAGGTGCCCTCGGACGAGGTGATGTGCGCCCCGTACTTCGCCTCGTACGCAGCGATCACCTCCTCCAGCAGCGCCGCATCGGCGACCTGCTCCGCCGTGCCCTCGACCACGAGGTCGAGCCCTTCCGTGAGCGAGTTCCCCCCGGTGGTCAGCGCACAGTGGCCGTCATGGGCGAGGTTCCTCGCCTTCTGTTCCCGCGCGCCGGTCGAGAAGTACAGCACCCCGTCGTGCCAGGCGGCGATCACGGGCGTGACGTGCAGCCGGCCGTCGGGCCGCACCGTGGACACCCAGAAGATCTCGGCAGCCTCCAGCAGCCGCTGTGCCTCGGCCCACTCGGTGGCGATGACGTCCTCGGCACCCGGGCGGGGCTGGAGCGCGGAGCTGTAGCGGGCGTCGAGCTCGGTCGTGGGCTGCCTCGTCGTGGGCTGCTTCGCGGATCCCTCTGCGGGCATGGCAGACCTCCTTCCCCACCCATGGTGACCGGCTGCCCCCGCCGACACCGCCGCCACGCCCGCGCGTGCGGCCGGCACACCCGATCGGGGAGGGGCGGAAGGTCCCCGCCTGCCGGGCCGCGGCCGCGGCCCGGTGCACAAGGCCCTGCGCACAATGGGAATAAGCAGTGCAATACACCACGTAACGTCCAACGGCCTATAGCCTCGTGGCCTCGCTCTGCACGAGCGACGAGGACGACCTACTCCGGGAGGCATCGTGAGCGAGCGGCCCGTCCTTCTGCCCTACGGCGACCCGGCCTTCGTCGCGGACCCGTTCCCGCTGTACCGGCAGCTGCGCGAGGACGGCCCCGTGCGCCGCGTCGTCATCGCGGGCGGCCTGGACGCCTGGCTGGTCACCCGCTACGAAGACGGGCTCGAAGCCCTGTCGGACTCCCGCCTCAGCAGCGACGCGCGTGACGCCTCGGACCTCCGGCTCCTGCGCCAGCTTCCGCACTCCGAGCGCGAGGCGATGCTGAGCACCATGCTCCGCAGCGATCCACCCGACCACACCCGCCTGCGACGCCTGGTCTCCAAGGCGTTCACCGCCCGCAGGGTGGCCGGGATGCGGCCCCGGATCCAGTCCCTCACCGACGGCCTGCTGGATGCGATGCTCCCGTCCGGCCGCGCCGACCTCATCGCGGACTTCGCGCTGCCGCTCCCGGTCACGGTGATCAGCGAACTGCTCGGGGTGCCGGTGGACGACCGGCACGACTTCCAGCGCTGGACCGACCGCATGATCATGCGGGGCAGCGAGCCGCCGGATCCCGCGGTGGTGAACGAGGCGTGGCAGCACATGCGCGCCTACGTCAGCGAGCTCATCCGGGCCAAACGGACGCACCCCGGCGACGACCTGCTCAGCGGTCTCATCGCCGCCCGCGACGAGGAGCAGCAGCTGACCGAGGACGAACTGATCGCCATGGTGTTCCTGCTGCTCGCCGCCGGCTACATCACCACCGTCAACCTGATCGGCGGCGGCATCGCCGCGCTGCTCGCCCACCCGGCCCAACTGGACCTCCTGCGCTCCGACCCCGAACTGCTGCCGGGCGCGATCGAGGAGCTCCTGCGCTACGACGGCCCGGTCAGCCCGGGCATCGCCCGGTTCGCCCGCGAGGACGTCGAGATCGCGGGCGTGGCCGTTCCGCGCGGCGCGACCGTGCTGATCGCCTCCGCCATCGCCGACCGCGACCCCGCACGGTTCCCCGACCCCGACCGCCTGGACATCACCCGGCAGGACAACGCCCACCTCGCGTTCGGCCACGGCATCCACTACTGCCTGGGTGCACCGCTGGCCAGGCTGGAGGGGCAGATCGCCATCGGTACCGCCCTGCGCCGACTCCCCGGTCTCGCCCTCGCAGTACCGCGCGACGAGATCCGCTGGCGCCCCGGCGGCCTGCGCGGCCCCGAGAGCCTGCCGGTGACCTTCACCCCGAGCGGCTGAACGGCCTTCGCGGACAACGACGTCTCCGCCTCCGCCAGGAGGACGAAACCCGCGCCGAGCGGTCATCGAAGACAGGAGGCAAAGGCTCCTGTCGCTCATAATCCGCGTGTCAGGGGGCGCGCCCGCCCTCCCGGGACCGTGACGGCGCGGCCGCCCGCCCGGATGCCTGGACGAAGGAATGGAGCTGACCAGGGTGCAGAGCAGTCGTAGGCCCTCGGCCCTGGTGCGGACTGCTCTCGCGGGGGCGGTGCTCGTGGCCTGTTTCGCGGTCACCTCCTGCGGCGGCGACGCCGAAGCCGACAAGGCCGACGCGCAAGGCAGGGTCACGGTCGTCTACGAGGACGGTGCGATCCCGGCGAAGGACCGGCACGCCGTGGCGGTGGTCCGGGAATCCCGCGTGCTCGAACAGTCCGCCGACTGGGTGAACACCTCGGTCGCCCTCCCGCACGACCTGGTCGTGAAGGTCACCGAAAAGGTTCCACCGGGGGTCACGGATGCGGTGACCCAGCCCGACGGCAGGACCATCTTCGTGCCTCCGTCGTTCCTGACCCGGATCGAAGGCGTCCTCAGGGACGTGGTCAAGACGGTCAAGCGTCCGGCCCTGTTCCCCGCGGACAAGTTCAATGTCGATGACCTGACCGCGCTGTCGACCCAGTTCATCTTCGGCCACGAGATGGGACACGCCCTGCAGCGTCAGCTCCTGCTGGCGAACATCGGGCTGGAGGAGGACGCCGCCGACGGGTTCGCCTCCTTCTACACCGTCAACGAGGTGGGCCCGGACCCGTCCCTGGCGGCGGCGATCCTCTTCGACGAGCTCGCCCGCAAGGAGGGCAAGCTGACACTGGAGGGGCTCTCAAGCGATCACCCCGTCACCCAGCAGCGGGTCTTCACCTTCCTCTGCCAGCTGGAGGGAAGCGACCCGAAGAGGTATTCCGGGCCCCTGGTCGACGCGGGCTACCTGCCGAAGACCCGCGCCCCGCTGTGCCCGCAGGCATGGGCGATGCTCGACTACGGCTGGTGGACCCAGCTCAGGGGGCATTTCAGCGCGGCGTTCAAGGAGCAGGGGAACAAGGACCAGGAGAACGCGCGCGGCCGGCTGATCGCGCAGACGAAGGCTTTCGCCGAGCAGCTCGACGAGCTCCGCCGCCGGCAATGAGCGTGCAGAGCCACGGCCGTGCCGGCCTCCGCCCAAAGCAGCGGCAGCTGCCGGCCGGGCGGATGACCGGCCTGGGCATCGGCGTGGCACACGACGGGCCGGCTCCGACCGTCGGGTTCCTGTCCGCCGCGCTGGAGACGGCCCACCCGGCCGGCAGGCGTTCCCCGGGGTGAACGCGGCGGGCGACCGGTGCGTCGAGGCACCGGGAGAAGGGACACGGGACGACCATGACAGGGCGCGTCCCGTGCGCAGCGCCGTCCAGCCGGAAGGAAAGAGCCGTGTCCGCCGAGGAGAACAAGGCACTGGTCCGCCGCTTCTACCAGGAGATCGACGCGGGCAACCTGGACGCCATGGACGAACTGGTCGCCGAGGACTACAAGGACCACTCGCCGCCGCCCTTCCCGGGGCTCGGCGCACCCGGCAGGGAGGGGCTCAAACAAGCCTTCCGGTTGTTCTGGGAAAGTACGCCCGGAACCCATGACATCGAGGACCAGATCGCGGAGGGCGACAAGGTCGTGACCCGCCTCACCGCTCGCGGCGTCTTCGAGAAGGACCTCCCGGGAGTCCCCGCCACCGGCAAGCCGATCACCATGACGGGCACGGTCATCCACCGGATCGAGAACGGAAAGCTCGCCGAAAAGTGGTCCGACAAGGATCTGTTCGGATTCCTCCAACAGATCGGCGTCATCCCCCCGCCGGACGGGCCAGCCTGACCGCCGCGCTGCGCTCCTCGCCGGGGCGCGGTTTGTATCGGGCGGGTATCGGGAGGCGCTCGGCCGCCCATCGAACGGTGCCCCGGCCCGCCGGCGTCGAGAGACCGCCGGACCGTCCGGACCGGTGGCTGACCCGGCCGCACCCCGGCCTGACCTGCGCATCCTCGGGCGGGGGAGGCCCCGGAGACTGCGGTGCGGGTTGTCGTCCGGCGCCGTCACCGCCCCCGGGGCCTGCCGTATCGTTCCTCTCAGGTCGCCGCTGAGCGGAGCGCACACGGGACCGGTGCCTCACCCGCCAGCCAGTTCCGAACAGGAGTCGTCCGCCCGTGTCCTCGCACGCCCCGGCCCCGCCCTCTCCGCGGCCCGTCCGCGTACTGCTGGTCGAGGACGACGAGCTGATGCGCCGGTCCTTCACCATTGCCCTGGAGCGCTACGGCTACGAGGTGAAGGCTGCCGCCGACGGGCTCACCGGGCTTGAGCTCTTCCGTGACGAGGGCTTCGACCTGCTGATCCTGGACGTGATGCTGCCCGGTCTGGACGGGATCGGCCTGTGCCGTCGGGTCCGGGAGACCAGCCTGGTGCCGGTCTTGATGATGTCCGCGCGCGGCGACGGGCTCGATGTCGTCGCCGGTCTGGAGGCCGGGGCCGACGACTACGTCGTCAAACCCGTGGACACCTACGTACTCGTGGCACGTATCCGCTCGCTGCTGCGGCGGGCGACCTACGCGTCCACCCCCGGGCCGGAGCGGGCCGCCGACGAGAGCCCGCCGCCGTCCGAGGGCGAACGGCTGGTCTTCGGGGACCTGAGCATCGACACCGGCGGCCTGGAGGTGTTCGTATCCGGCAGCCCCGTGGCACTGACGCCGACCGAACTGAAACTGCTCCTTGAGTTCGCCGCCCACCCCGGCGTCGTGCTGGAGCGGCACACCCTGCTGCGCAACGTCTGGGAGTACGGCTGGGACGGCGACAGCCGCGTCGTGGACCTGTGCGTGCAGCGGCTGCGCAGGAAGCTGGGGCGGGACCGGATCGAGACGGTCCGCGGCTTCGGCTACAAGCTCAGGCGCTGACGCCGGTGCGCCCGTTCCTCCGGCTGCGGCCGGGCCGCACGTCCCTGCGCTGGAAGATCGCCGCGCTGGCCGCGGCCACGGCCTGCCTGGTCGCGGCGGCGGTGGGCGTCATCGTCCACCTGTGGACCGCGCACGACATCCGCCAGCGGGCAGAGGCCCGTGCCTTCAACACCGTGTACGCGGCCATGGACACCTACCGGCGCACCGGAACGCTCGCGGACGGCGCCGAGCTCGACCCGGCCGAGCTGCCCGCCGTACTGCGCCACCCGGCCGACGGCGCCCGCCACACGGCCTACGACGGGCGCGTCGACGGCAACGTCGGGCCGAGCGTCTGGGCCGCCCAGCGGGTCGGCGGCCCGGACAGCCCGGTGCTGGCCGTCCAGGTCAACATGAGCTCCGACCTCTACGGGCTGCGCCGCCTGGACATGAGCATGGTGGTGGCCTCGCTGGTCGCGCTCGCGGCGGCCGCGCCGCCGGCGGCCTACGGAGCGGGGCTGCTCGCCCGCAGGCTGCGGCGGGTCTCGGAGACCGCGGGCCGGATCTCCGCCGGGGACCTCGACGCCCGGACCGGGCCGACCAAGGGCCGGGACGAGGTGGCCGACATCGCCGCCACCGTCGATCTCATGGCCGACAGTCTCGGCCGACGCCTGCGTACCGAGCGGCGCTTCACCGCGGACGTGGCCCACGAGCTGCGCACGCCCGTGGGTGGTCTGCTGGCCGCGGCCGACCTGCTGCCGCCCGGTGAGACGGAGGACCTGCTCCGCACCCGGGTACGCGATCTGCGCGGCCTGGTCGAGGACCTCCTTGAGATCTCCCGCCTCGACGCCGGTGCCGAGCAGCCGGTCCGCGCGCGGGTGCCGCTCACCGCCGTCGTCGCCGAAGCCGTGGCGCGCACCGGCCTCGACACCGAGGTCACCGTTGCGGAGGCGGACGGGGCCGCCGGGAGCGCGCAGACCACGGACACCGTGGAGACCACGGACACCGTGGAGACCGACCCGCGCCGCCTGGAGCGGATCGTCGGCAACCTCGTCGGCAACGCCCACCGCCACGGGGCCACTCCGGTGCAGGTCACCGTCGGGGGCCGGACGGTCGTCGTACGCGACCACGGCCCCGGCTTCCCGGCGGACCTGCTGCTCCACGGCCCGCGCCGCTTCCACACGGGTGCCGCGGAGCGCGGCTCCGGCCACGGCCTCGGACTGACCATCGCCCTGGGACAGGCCCGGCTCCTCGGCGCGGAGCTGCGCCTGGACAACGCCCCGGACGGCGGAGCCGTGGCCACGCTCCGCCTGCCGGCCTGAAGGGCCGCTCCTGCGCGGGCGGCCCGACCGCCTACAGAACTGCTACGAAGCGGCGCGCACGCCGATACACGGCGGCCCCGGCCCCGACACGTTTCCCCGACACCCTTCGACGTGCACGTTTCCGCACTCGAAGAGGAGTCCCCAGTGACCGCCGACCCCCTTGCGCTGCATCCGACGACCGGAATCGCGGCCGCCACCACCGACCTGTCGAAGGTGTACGGCAGCGGCGACACCCGCGTCACCGCCCTGGACCGGGTCAGCATCGCCTTCCGGGAGGGCGAGTTCACCGCGATCATGGGCCCGTCGGGCTGCGGCAAGTCCACGCTGATGCACTGCGCCGCCGGGCTCGACTCGCCCAGCTCCGGCTCCGTACGCATCGGCACCACCGAGCTCAGCAGGCTCAACGACCGGCAGCTCACCCAGCTGCGCCGTGACCGGGTCGGGTTCGTCTTCCAGGCGTTCAACCTGCTGCCGACGCTGACCGCGCTGGAGAACATCACGCTGCCGCTGTCCATCGCCGGACGCCGCCCCGACCGGCAGTGGCTGGACCGCGTGATCTCCATGGTCGGCCTCTCCGAGCGCCTCGGCCACCGGCCCGGACAGCTGTCCGGCGGCCAGCAGCAGCGCGTCGCGGTCGCCCGCGCCCTGGCCTCCCGGCCCGCGATCATCTTCGGCGACGAGCCCACCGGCAACCTCGACTCCCGCGCCGGCTCCGAGGTCCTCGGCTTCCTGCGCGACTCCGTACGCGAGCTGGGTCAGACCGTGGTCATGGTCACCCACGACCCCGTCGCCGCCGGTTTCGCCGACCGCGTGGTCTTCCTCTCCGACGGCCGCCTGGTCGACGAGATGGCACGCCCCACCCCGGACCGGGTCCTCGACGTGATGAAGGCCTTCGCCGCCCGACCGCGAACCAGCTGACCCGTCCTCGCCCCAGGACCGAACCCGTCACCCGCTCGCATCCGTCGAGCCACGTCCCCGGAAGCCCTCCATGCTGAGAACAGCCCTGCGCAACCTCCTGGCGCACAAGGCCCGTCAGATCATGACCGTCCTCGCGGTCTGCCTGGGCGTCGCATTCGTCTGCGGCACCCTCGTCTTCGCCGACTCCACCGCCGCGGCCCACCGCGCCGCCGCGTCGAAGAACTACGCCGACATCGCGGTCACCGTCACCGCGACGGGCTCCCCGTCCGGGGGCCCCGCGGACCAGCAGGGCAGCGTGCTCGACGACGCGCTCGTACGGAAGCTGGCCGGCGTACCCGGTGTTGCCGCCGTACGGCCGTCGGCCGACGGCTCGGCCACCCTGAACGCGGCGGACGGCACCCCGCTGCGGGCCGACAAGGCGTGGTCGAACCTGGCCGCCGCGTACGTACCCGGCGCGGACGGCAAGGACAGCCGCCATCCGCTGGCCGAGGGCCGCGCCCCGGCGCACGGCGGTGAACTCGCCGTGGACAGTGGCACCGCCGCCGCCGGCCGCTTCCGCATCGGCGACACGGTCACGCTGGCCACCGACGGCCCGGTCATGACCAAGCGACTCGTCGGCATCGTCACCACCGAGGACACCCGGGTCACGTCCGGCGGCACCCTCGCCCTGTTCGACAAGGCGACCGCCCAGCAGCTGTTCGCGGCCCCGGGCCACTACACCGGCATCGACCTGTCCGCCGCGCCCGGCGCCGCCCCGTCCGAGCTCGCCCGCCGCGTCACCGACGTGCTCCCGGCCGGCCGGGCCGAGGCCACCACCGGCGCCGCCCTGGCGGGGCAGCAGGCCATCCTCGTCGACACCCTGACCCGCGGCTACGAGAAGGTGCCGATGGTCTTCGCCGGGGTCTCCCTGTTCATCGGCTCCTTCCTCATCGTCAACACCTTCACCATGCTGGTGGCGCGGCGCACCCGCGAGATCGCGCTGCTGCGGGCGATCGGCGCCTCGCGCCGCCAGGTGTCCCGCTCCGTCCTCCTGGAGGCCCTCCTGGTCGGCCTCGTGGCCTCCGCGGCCGGCTTCCTGCTCGGCCTCGGCATCGCCTCCGTACTGCCCGACGTCTTGAGCACCGAAGGGGACGTGCTGCCCCGAGGCCCCCTGGTGATCGGCCCGCGTTCGGTCGCGGCGGCGCTCGGCGTCGGCGTGGGCGTCACCGTGCTCGCCGCCTGGCTGCCGTCCCGCAAGGCTGCGAAGGTCGCGCCCGTCGAGGCCATGCGCACGGCCGGACAAGCGCCCTCCGCCCCCCGGGACCGGTTCCGCGGCGTGGCGGGCCTCGCGCTCCTGGTGCTCGGCGCCGGCCGGCTGATGTCGCTGAGCGGAGCCAAGGACGCCTCGGAGGAGAACCTGCAGAACGCGATGCTCGGCTGCGCCCTCCTCGTCGCGGCCCTGATCGTGCTGGCGCCGCTGCTCGCCGTCCCGGTGATCCGGCTGACCGGACGGCTGACCGGCCGCTTCGGGACCACCGGCCGTCTCGCACGGGAGAACGCGCTGCGCGACCCGCGGCGCACCGCGGCCACCGCCGCCACCCTGCTGATCAGCACCGCGCTGGTCACCGGGCTCGCCGTCATCGGGAACTCCACAGGGCAGGCCCTCGACCGCCAGGCCGCCGCCGGCCTCGGCGCCGACTTCGTGATCAGCACCCGCAGCACCATGGCCGGTATCGACCCCGCCGCCGTACGGCGGGTGGCCGACACCCCCGGGGTGCGGACCGCGAGCGCCGTCACCGACTCCACACTGTTCATCGGCGGCAGCGTCCGGCAGATCTCCGGAGTCGCCCCCGAGACGGTGAACGCCGTCATGAAGCTCGACTTCACCAGCGGATCCGCCGAGGAGCTCGGCCCGGGCCGCATCGCCGTCGCCGCTACCGTCGCCCGGGCAAACGGCCTCACCACCGGCAGCGAGGTCAAGGCCCGCATCGGCCGGAACCAGGACTCCACCACCTACACCGTCGTGGGCGTCTACAAGGACAACCCCACCGCCCACGACGTACTCGGCGCCCGTACCGAAGTGCAGCGGGACGGCTTCGTACCCGACTCGGTCCAGCGCATACTCGTCCGCACCGACGGCGGCGCCGCCTCGAAGACCATCGAGGACCGACTGCGCACCGCCGTGGGCAACAACCCGCTGCTGAAGGTGCACAACCGGGAGCAGCTCGTCCACGAGGCCGCCGGCTCCATGGGCGACCTGCTGAACGTGGTGTACGGGATGCTCGCCATCGGCGTCGTGATCGCCGCTCTCGGCATCGCCAACACCCTGGCCATGTCGGTCTCCGAACGCACCCGCGAGATCGGCGCCCTGCGCGCCCTCGGCATGGACCGCTCCGGCATCCGCCGGATGATCCGCCTGGAGGCGGTGACCGTCGCCGCCTTCGGCACCCTGCTGGGCCTGGCCGGCGGACTGTTCAGCGCCTGGGCGGTCGGCTCGCTGGCCAACGGCGCGATGGAGCAGTACTCCCTTGCACTGCCCTGGGGGACGCTGCTCCTCGTGTGCCTGGTGTCCCTCGCGATCGGCGCTCTCGCCGCCGCCGTCCCGGCCCGCCGCGCAGCCGCCCTGAGCCCCCTGGAAGCCGTGGCGCAGGCGTGACCCTCCGCCTGTCGCGACGCCCCCTGCCCGGGCCCCACCGTCGACCGCGGGAGCGAACGACGGCGAGGCCCCGGAGGGACGCGGCGAGCGTCAGGTGGTGCATACGCCGGTGCGGCGGGGGTAGCCCCGGGGAGTGGAACGTGAGCGGCTGACCTTCGACGGGTGGATCGCAGCCGTCGGAACGGAGTCGGGTACGCGCGTGGTCGTGGGTCACTGGCCGTGCTCGCCGCTCGGGCCGTTCAGTGACGTCATGCTGGAGCGCGTCGACGGACAGCGCATCCTGCTCGCGCCCAGCGCCCGTATCGCGGAATGCGTCGCGGACATCTACCACTTCGACGAGGTCCGGACGGTGCCCGTCGGCGTGCACAGGTGCGACCGCGTCTGGGACGTTGCGGCCGGCCCGTTGGTCCTGCGGTTCCGTACCGGCGGACGGGGAGCCCTCGGCCTCGCGCTGCGGGCCGTCCCGCCGGCGCTCGCCCGGCGGCCGGCCTGGGCGGCGCTGGCCGCCGGGCCCGCGCGCCTGCTGCCCGGCGTACGGACCCGCGGCAGCTCGCGCCGCGGATACCGCCAGTGGTACGCGGCACGCGACCTCCGGCCGATCACGGACGCCGCTGCGTCCTTCGGCGGGGTCGACCTCGGTCCGCTCGCTCCGGTGGTGCCGCCCGTGCGGTTCGGATTCGGGTCGGCCCCCGCGACGCCGGCACTGGTGAGGGTGGTCTCCACCGTCGAGCGCACCCGTGCAGGGCCGTCCGGGGATACGGCGGCCTGACGCCGTTCGGCGCGTCAGCGGGGCCGCAGGATGCGGCGGAGCACGGCTTCGGCCTCGGCACGGGCAGGGGGACGGGAAGAGGCCGCGGCGATCGCGGCCCGGGCGGTGGGAAGGAGGCGTCCCGGCATGTCGGAATCCGAGCACGGGCCGGCCGGCTCCCAGCGTGAGCACTGGCAGCGGACGTACGGCGAACACCCCGGCATGTACGGCCGGGAGCCGTCCGAGCCGGCCCTCCACGCCGCCGCGGTCTTCCGGGCCGCCGGTGCCCGTCAGGTGCTCGAACTGGGGGCCGGCCACGGCCGCGACGCGCTGTACTTCGCCCGCGAGGGCTTCACCGTACTGGCCGCCGACTTCAGTGCGGTGGGCCTGGAGCAGTTGCGCGGGGCCGCCCTCGCGCAGGGCGTGGCCGAGCGGGTCACCACGGTGGTCCACGACGTCCGCGAGCCGCTGCCGCTCGCCGGTGCTTCGGTCGACGCCGTATTCGCGCACATGCTGCTGTGCATGGCCCTGTCCACCGAGGAGATCCACGCGTTGGTGAAGGACGTCAAACGGGTGCTGAGGCCGGGCGGCACGCTCGTCTACACCGTTCGCCACACCGAGGACGCGCACTACCGGGCGGGCACCGGGCACGGAGACGACATCTGGGAGCACGGCGGCTTCGCCGTCCACTTCTTCTCCGCCGACCTGGTCGACTCGCTCGCGGAGGGATGGCACCTCCAAGAGGTCCACGCATGCGAAGAAGGCGCCCTCCCGCGCAGACTGTGGCGCATCACCCAGACCGTGTCCCCTTGAGCGGCCCGGACCGGCGGCCAACAGGCCGTCCGGGGCCGCGCCCGGTCAGCGGGGCCGGTCGGGGGCGGGGTCTTCGGCGAGCAGGGCCGCGGCCGCGTGGAGGGCCGACCCGGTGGCCAGTGCCTCCTCGTCGAAGACGACCCGGTTCGAGTGGAGGTCGGCGACTTCCTCGGGCGGGACCCCGGGCGGGCGGGCGCCGAGGAAGGCCATCACGCCCGGCACCTGCTGCAGGACGTACGAGAAGTCCTCGGCCCCCATGAACGGTTGGGGCAGCCGGTGGACCCGCCCGGATCCGAGGAGCGCGGCCGCGGCGGCGTGGAGGGCCGCCGTACGGGCCCCGTCGTTGACGACGGGCGGATAGCCCTCGGTCAGCGTCACCTCGGCGCGGGCTCCGTGCGCGGCGGCGACGTGCTCCGCCACCCGGGTGATGCCCTCGCGCACCCGTTGCCGGGTGGCGGGGGAGAGGGTGCGGAAGGTGCCGTGGATCTCCGCCGTTTCGGGGATGACGTTTCCCGTGGTGCCGGCGTGGAGGGAGGCGACGGTGACCACGGCCGGATCGAAGACGTCGACCGTTCGGGTGACCATGGTCTGCAGTGCCTGGACGATCTCGCACGCGACGGGGACCGGGTCCAGGGCACGGTGCGGGGCGGAGGCGTGCCCGCCGCGGCCGTGGACGACGACGTGCAGCCGGTCGGAGGCGGCGAAGGTCGGGCCGGGCCGCAGGTGGACCGTGCCGCTGTCGAAGCGGGTCGTCAGGTGCAGGGCGAACGCGGACTCCACCTCGCCGCCGTCGGCGGTCTTCAGTACGCCTTCGTCGATCATGTGCCGGGCTCCGCCGCCGGATTCCTCCGCGGGCTGGAACATGAAGACGACGCGCCCGGCCAGCTGCGAGCGCCGGGCCGACAGGAGCCGGGCGGCGGTGACCAGCATGGCGGTGTGCATGTCGTGTCCGCAGGCGTGCATGGCCCCGGGCACCTCGGAGGCGAAGTCCAGGCCGGTCGCCTCGTCCAGGGGCAGGGCGTCCATGTCGGCGCGCAACAGCACCGTGGGGCCGGGACGGGCACCTTCGAGGGTGGCGGTGACGGAACTGAGGCGTGAGCCGGTGGCCAGATCCAGATCCAGCCCGTCCAGAGCCTCCAGGACGGTGCGCTGGGTGCGGGGCAGGTGCATGCCCAGTTCGGGGAAGCGGTGGATGCTCCGGCGCAGTGCCACCGTGTCGGGCAGGAGGGCGTGCGCCTCGGCGAGCAGCCCCGGGAGCGCGTCGCCGGACGCGGTGGCCGGGCCCGCCGCACTCACCGGGCCACCTCCACAGCAGGTCCGCGGGGGACGGTCAGGTCCGCCCGCACAGGCCGCTCCGGGACTCCGGCCAGCAGGACGACACGCACGGGTTCTCCTCCGGTGGTACGGCGCACCGCTCCTTCAGGGCGCGGTGCTCTGGGTGGTGATCAGCTCGATCAGAGCGGGCAGGCCGCCCTCTGCCATCGCCCGGCGCTGCCGGTCGGCCGGCGCGCCGTCCCGCAGGAGCCGGTGGACGAGGGCGGTCACCTCGCGGGAGTCGCCGGCTTCGTCCAGGGCCGGCCGTAGGTGCCGCATGAGCAGGCCCACGGCGTCACGGGCGCTGTGGCGCCCCCCTTCGCAGCCCACCAGCGGGCCGCTCAGCCCGTACCGGGCGGCCTGCCAGGTCGCCGCCTGCAGCAGTTCCTGCGGGCAATCCGGCAGCGGCGCCCCCGACTTCGCGTCCTGGACGGCGGTGGCGACGAGCGCCCGTACGAGGCCGGCGAACATCACCGCGTCGTCGGCCCGCAGCTGGACGTCCGTGCACCTGATCTCGACGGTCGGGTACTTCTCCGAAAGCCTGGCCTGCCAGTACAGCTGGCCCGCGTCCGAGATGACACCCGAGTCCACGAGCCGGGCCACCCGCCGGTCGTAGTCACCGACACCGGCGAAGACCGGCGGGGGACCGCTGACCGCCCACCGCCCGTAGACGAGGGTGCGCCAGCTGGCGAAACCGGTGTCACGTCCCTCCCACAGCGGCGAGTTCACGGACATCGCCAGCAGGGCCGGGAGCCAGACGCGGATCCGGTTGAGCACCTCGACGCCCATCTCCCGGTCCTGGACACCCGCGTGGACGTGCATGCCGTTGATCAGCTGCTCGTCCACCAGCCGGCGGGCCTGGCAGCGCATCTCCAGGTAGCGCGCCTTGGGCGTGACGGGCACCGGCTCGGCGGGCTTGACCGGTGCGGTCCCCGTCAGCGCCGCCCGGCAGCCGATCCGCTCGGCGGCGGAACCGATGGCGTGCCGCAGGCGCAGCAGGTGACCGCCGACCTCGTCGAGCTCGGTGCACACCGGAGTGGCGATCTCGACCTGCGCCTGGAGGAGCTCGGCCTGGACCTCGTCCTCCTCGCTGACCGGATCCAGCCCGGCGGCCGCGCGCACCGCGTCCGCCCGGGGCACCGGCAGCCCGGTTTCCGGATCCAGCAGCAGATATTCTTCCTCGACCCCGACAGTGATCACCTGGACGAGTATTCCAGCCGATGTCCGATGAGGGAATTTTGCCCGTTCCTCAGGGTGGCGTGGCCTCGGCCCCCCGTCCGTCCGTGCACCGAGAGTCAGAGATCGAACACAGAGGCTTAAGGGACGCGTGTGCGGGCAGTGGCCCAGCATGTCGATCGCCTGTCCGGCCCAGGTCGTACGGTCTGGGCCGGCAGAGCACGGGAGTGAATGCACATGCTGGAGGAGGCGTCCGAGGCCTGCGTGAGACAGGCGCCCGCAGGGCGGCGGTCCCGAGGTGCGAAGCGACCTGGAGGTGCCGCATGTGTGGCCTGAGCGGGGAAATACGTTTCGACGGCGGACGGCCGGACCTTGCCGCGGTCGAGCGCATGACCGACGAAATGGAACAGCGAGGCCCCGACGGCAGAGGGCTCTGGTCCCAGGGAGCCGTGGCGCTCGGTCACCGGCGACTGAAGATCATCGACCTGTCGGAGGACGGCGCACAGCCCATGACCGACGCACAACTGGGCGTCACGGCCGTCTTCAACGGTTGTATCTACAACTACCGTGAGCTGCGCGGCCGCCTCCAGGGGCTGGGGCACCGCTTCTACTCCGATTCCGACACCGAGGTCCTCCTCAGGGCCTACGGGCAGTGGGGCCGCGAGTGCGTCGAGCACCTCGTGGGAATGTTCGCCTTCGCCCTGGTGGAGCACCGCACGGGCCGCGTGGTGCTGGGCCGTGACCGGCTCGGCATCAAGCCCCTGTACCTCAGCCAGGACGGCGAGCGCCTCCGCTTCGCCTCGTCCCTGCCCGCCCTCCTGGCGGGCGGCGGTGTCGACACATCTCTCGACGCGGTGGCGCTCCACCAGTACCTGAGCTGGCACGGCACCGTGGCGGCGCCCCGGACCGTGCTGTCCGGCGTACGCAAACTGCCCCAGGCGACCGTCCGCGTCATCGAGCGGGACGGCACGCACCACGACCACTGCTACTGGCAGCCGTCGTACACCCGGCGCGCCGAGTTCGGCCACGATCCGGCGCTCTGGCAGGAAGCCGTACACGACGCCCTGCGCACGGCCGTGCGGCGCCGCACCGTCGCCGACGTGCCGGTGGGCGTACTGCTGTCCGGCGGACTGGACTCCAGCCTCATCGTCGCGCTGCTCGCCGAAGAGGGGCGGAGCGACCTGGCCACTTTCGCGATGGGCTTCGAGTCGGAGAGCGGCGAGGAAGGGGACGAGTTCCCCTACTCGGACCTGGTCGCCCGGCACTACTCCACGGAGCACCACCAGTTCCTGATCCCCTCCGACCGGCTCCCCGCCGCGCTGGAATCGGCGATCGGCGCCATGAGCGAGCCGATGGTCAGCCACGACGCCGTGGCGTTCCACCTCCTGGCCGAACAGGTCGCCAAGGACGTCAAGGTCGTCCTGTGCGGGCAGGGCGCGGACGAGGTGTTCGCCGGATACCACTGGTACCCGGGGATCGCCGCGGCCGGGCGCGCCGATGCGCCGGACGCCTACGCGGAGGCCTACTTCGACCGTCCGCACGAGGACGTGACCGCCCTGCTGCACGAGGACGCGGCCCCCGACCACGACGCCTCGCGCGAGTTCGTACGCGCGGACATGGCGGCCCCGGGCGCGGAGAGCACGCTCGACGCCACCCTGCGCCTGGACGTCCACAAGCTGATGACCGACGACCCGGTCAAACGCGTGGACAACATGACGATGGCCTGGGGCCTGGAGGCTCGGGTGCCCTTCCTGGACCAGGAGCTCGTCGAACTGGCCGCCGCCTGCCCTCCCGGGCTCAAGCTGGCCCAGGGCGGCAAGGGAGTGCTCAAGGACATCGGCCGGCAGATCCTGCCCCGGAAGGTCGTCGACCGCCCCAAGGGGTACTTCCCGGTGCCGGCGGTGCGGCACATGGCCGAACCCGTGCTGAACCGGGTACGGGAGGCCCTGACCGCTCCGGAGGCGCGCCGGCGCGGCCTCTTCGACCAGGACCGCGTGGCCGAGATGCTCGCCGACCCCGCGGGGCACAGGACGAAGCGCGGAGCCAGCACCCTGTGGCAGGTGGCCTCGCTGGAGATCTGGCTGCAGACCCACGGCATCACCTGACACCGCAGCCGGCGCCGCTCCCTGACGCCGAACGCCGACACTGAACGGTGAGAGTCCCCGGAAGCCCTCGAAGAGGCCCACATGCCCCTGGATCGCTCCGAACGCCGGCACCGTTTTCGGCCCGACGGCGCGGCGGCGCCCGGTCTGACCGTACGCCCCGACCGGGCCCGCCCCGCCGCTCCGCCGGGCCGATACGCGCCCCCGCCCGCCCCCGCGTCCCCGCCGGACCGGGACGCGGACCCCGGCCAGGACCCGGGCCGGGCCCCCGCGCCCGTCCCCGTCCACCTGGCCGACACCGGTGCGGTGGACCCGCCCTCGGTGCTCGCGGTCCACGGCTGCTGGTACCCCTCGGCCGACCCCACCGGCGAGCACGTGGCGTACATCTGCGACCGGGCCGGTGTGCCGCAGCTGTGGAGCGGCCCCGCCGACGGCGGCGAGGCGCACATCCTCGACGCCGACCCCGACCCGGTGACCGAGGTGTCCTGGTCGCCGGACGGCCGGTGGATCGCCTACACCGCGGCGCCCGGAGGCGGCGAGCACACCCGGGTCCTGGTGGTGCGCCCGGACGGGACCGGCCGCCGGGTCCTCGCCGGAGCCGAACCGGGGGCCTCCGCCCACCTGGGCTGCTGGACCCGCGACGGAGCGTCGCTGGCCGTCACCGTCGCCCAGCCGTCCGGGGTCGCTGGAGCACACAGCGGCGCGGGGCACCTTCCCCAGGACGCCGACCCGGCCGTCCCCGTCAGCCCTTCCGGGGAGGCGTGGACGGAACGCGACGGCCATGCGACCCTGCTCGATCCGCCGGTCCGCGCCGTGGGCCCCCGCGAGGGCCTGGCCCGCGGGGCGCGCCTGCCGACCCTGGCACCGGCCGGCCCCGGCGCGCCCGGACCCGCCCCCGACCACGCCGCTGCCCACGTCCACGCCGCAGCGACGATGAGCGGGGGCCTGGCCGCCTACCTCATCGACCCGGACGGCACCCGGGCGCCCGTCGTGCTCTTCAGCGAAGCGGGCGCCGCCTCGCTGCGCGTGTGCGACATCGGCGCCGAAGGCCGGTTCGCGCTGCTGCGCCGCGGACCGCGCGGACGCCGTGAGGCACTCCTGCTGGACACGGCCTCGGCCGGCCGCATCACCTTCAGGCTCCCGGTCGCCGACGGCGACCCGTGGATCGGCCGGCTCTCCGCCGACTCACGGGTCCTGTGGCTGCGCAGCGACGCCGACCGCGAGTTCGCCGCCCTCCTCAGGGCCCGGCTGGACCAGCACGGAGCCCTCCAGGAACTGTTCGTCGCCGCGGAACGGGAGGAAACCCCGCTCGACCTGCTGAGCCTCCCCGACCACGGCCGGTGGGCCCTGCTGGCCTGGAACGTCCACGGCGCGAGCGAACTGGAGACCGTGGGCCTGCCCGCCACGCACGCGGACGAGCCGGTCGGCCCACACCACCGGTCGGAGCTCCCGCACGAGGTGGTGACCCGTATGGCACCGGTCGGGCGGGGCGGGCTGTTCGCCGCGCTCTCCGGTTCCCGGCGCCGGCCCGGCATCTGGGACCTGACCGGAGGCTTCGCCCCGGTGCGCACCGGCTGGTCGGCGAGTGACGAGAACGCGAGGCCGCCCGGCAGGCCCCCGGCCACCCCCGTTCCGCTGCGGTGCCGCGCCCGGGACGGGCTCATGCTCGGCGGCTGGTACTACCGGGCGCCGGAACGCGACCCGGTCCGGCCGGGGCCGTGCGTGATCCACCTGCACGGCGGCCCCGAGGAGCAGGAACGCCCGGTGTTCAGCCCGCTCTACCACGAACTGCTGGGCCGGGGCATGGACGTGTTCGCCCCCGACGTCCGCGGCTCGTCGGGCTGGGGACGGTCCTTCGTCGACGCCGACCTCGGCACCGGCAGGTTCGCGGCGATCAACGACGTGGCGGACTGCGCCGCGCACGTGGTCTCCCTCGGGTACGCCGACCCGCTGCGGCTGGCCGTGATGGGCCGCTCGTACGGCGGCTACCTCACCATGGCCTCGCTGGTCTGGCACCCGGACCTCTTCCGCACGGGCGTCGCGGTCTGCGGAATGTCCGACCTGGCCACCTTCTTCACCGGCACCGAGCCGTGGATCGCCCAGTCCGCCGCGGCCAAGTACGGCCACCCCGAGCGCGACCGCGACCTGCTGCGCGCCCTGTCCCCGATGAGCCGCATCGACCAGCTGCGCGCCCCCGTGATGGCGGTTCACGGAGAGCACGACACCAATGTGCCCCCGACGGAGTCGGAGCAGTTCGTCCGGGCCGCGCGTGAGCGCGGGGTACCGGCCGAACTGCTGACCCTGCGCAACGAGGGCCACGAGTTCCTGCGGGCGGACAACCGCCGCCTCTACCGGCGGGCCGCCGCCGACTGGATGGAACAACACCTCGGCAGCGGCACGGCCGTGCCCGCGCAGTGACGGCCGGCCCGGACGGCGGGCCGACCGTCGCCGGCGCCTCAGGAAGTGGCGTGGACCGATCCGGTGCTCTTGCCGCTCGTGCTGCCGAGGAAGCAGGTGACCTCGCGGTCGCCGCGGATCCACGTGGTGGACTGAGGGAAGTAGTAGTACACCTCCATCGTCTTCGGGAGCTTCGCGTCATCGCCCACGTAGTCGGTGAGCGCCGAGCCGCCGCACTTCTCCTCGGCGATCGAGATGACCTTGTCCTTGCCGGGGTACGACCCGTCCTCCAGGTCGAAGACGTGGTACGCCTCTCCCTCGTGCGCTTCGGTGCACGGCACGATGCGCACCGTGAAGCCGGCCTGGCCGCCGTCCTCGTCGTCGTACTTCTCCAGGTCGCCGCCCGTGTTGAAGCAGTCGCCCTTGCGGATGTCCTCCACGGCGCTGGAGCCCGGGGTGGTGACCTGGCCACTGGTGTCGCGCTGCGGCGACGGGCCGTCGTCCAGTGCTCCGGAGAGGCCGAGGATCAGCAGGCCTCCGTAGAACAGGATCGTCGCGGCGTGGATGGCGATGCCCGCGATGGCGAAGCCCTTGCCCTTCTCGCCGCGGCTGCGGATCTGGGAGAGGGCGATGATGCCGAGGATCAGGGGGACCAGCGGTATGGCGCACAGGATCGACATGACGAACGAGACCACGGCGAGCGCGTTGGTCTTCTGCGGCGCCGGCGGCGCGTACCAGCCCTGAGGACTGCCGTAGGGACCGGGCTGCCCCGGTCCTCCGTACGGGCCCGGCTGCGGGTACGGCTCGGGGGAGGACGGTGGCTGCGGGGGTATGGACATACGGGTGGCGCTCCTTGCACAGACGGTGAGAGGCAACCTACAGCCAGCCGCCGACCACGCAGGGTCGGGGGTCTGCCGGGCAGACGGGACGGCCGCGGCGGCCTTGCGCACCGCATGTGCCGCGCACCACAGAAGGGACCCGCACGCGTGACCTACCCTGGCTCGGACACGCGAGATCCGGGGGCCGAGCGCAAAGGGAGAGCGCGTCCATGGGCATCACCACCAGTTCCGCACGCCGTCGGCGGGCGGGCTCCGCCGTGGCGGCGGCCGTCCTCGGCCTCCTGGCGGCAACCGGCACCCCGGCCCTCGCCGCCGCGGACGGCTCGACGGCCCGGTCCTCGGCCGCCCGCCCCGCAGGGCCCGCCCACGGCCCGACCCCGGTTCCCGTGGGGATATCCCGCCTGGCCCAGGGCTCCGGCCACGACATCGCCATCACCATCGACGACGGTCCGGACCCGCGCTGGACACCGCAGGTCCTACAGGTGCTGCGGCAGAATCACGTGAAGGCCACCTTCTGCATGATCGGAACCCGCGCGCAGAAGTACCCGGACCTGGTGCGCGCGGTCGCCGCCGACGGGCACCAGCTGTGCGACCACTCCGTCGACCACGACGTGACGATGGACCACAAGCCCGTCGCCTACCAGCGGAAGCAGATCCTGGACGCCAAGGCCATGATCGAGAAGGCCGTGCCGGGCGTCGCCGTCACCTACTACCGCGCACCGGGCGGCGCGTTCACCCCCGACAGCCGCGCCATAGCCGCCGCGAACGGGATGCGGCCGCTGGGCTGGAGCGTGGACCCCAAGGACTGGAGCCGGCCGGGGCTTGCGGCGATCGTCGCCGCCCTGGAGGGCAAGCTGCCCCAGCAGCCGACCGTCCTGTTCCACGACGGGGGCGGCGACCGCAGCGAGACGGTCGCGGCGCTCAAGAAGTACCTGCCCTGGCTCACCAAGCGGGGCTACACGTTCACCTTCCCGGCGCGTACCGCCCCGTAGGCGCTCCCGGTACGGGGCAGCCGTACCGCTACGGCTCCCGTACGTACGCCCCCGCGCGTGCGGCCGTCGCCGCGGCCGTGGCGGCGCGGTCGGCGGCGGCCTCGTCGAGGGGGAGGGCGGTGGTCAGGAGGCGGTGGTAGAGCGGGGCGGAGGCCGCACGGATCACCTCGTGCGGGTCCGTGCCCTCGGGCACCTCCCCGCGGGCGGCGGCCTGTTCCACGCACGGCGCCCATTCCTCGACCCGGACGGTGTAGAAGCCGTGCAGGGCCTGCGCCGCCTTCGGGTCGCAGGTGGCGGCCGCGATCACCGCCTTGAACAGGGCTCCCTGCCGCGGATCGGCCAGCGTCCGCTGCACCAGACGCGCGTTGGCCCTCAGATCCCCGAGCAGTGAGCCCGTCTCCGTGCGCGGCACGGACTGCTCGGCCATGTCCAGCAGCAGGTCGGTCACGAGCCCGGTGGCCGTGCCCCAGCGGCGGTACACGGTCGTCTTCCCGACCTCTGCGCGGCGCGCGACGTCGGCGAGGTCCAGGTGGGCGAATCCCTGCTCGGCCAGGACGTCCGCGGCGGCGCGCAGAACGGCCGCTCGCACCCGCGCCGTACGCCCTCCGGGCCGGACGGTCCCCGGGTCGGACTCGACTTCCGCGAACTCCATAACGGGACTCCAGTTCCATTAGCTCTCGCAGCTTGCTACGCTGCGAGCATCTTAACGGAACCACAGCCCCATTAGTGGGTGGTGAGGGGGGATTCGTCATGGAGTACAGGCGACTGGGTGCATCCGGCCTTCAGGTTCCGGCGCTCAGCTTCGGCGCCGGGACCTTCGGCGGACAGGGGCCGCTCTTCGGCGCCTGGGGCCGTACGGGTGTCGTGGAGGCGCGCCGCCTCGTGGACATCTGCATCGACGCCGGGATCACCCTGTTCGACACGGCCGACGTCTACTCGGGCGGCGCCTCGGAGGAGGTCCTCGGGGCCGCCCTGAAGGGACGCCGGGACCAGGTGCTCATCTCCACCAAGGCCGGCCTGCCCACGGGCGACGGCCCCGGCGACGCGGGCACCTCGCGCTCCCGCCTGATCGCCTCCGTCGACAAGGCCCTGCGCCGCCTCGACACCGACCGCATCGACCTCTTCCAGCTCCACGCCTTCGATGCCGGAACCCCGGTGGACGAGGTCCTCTCCACCCTGGACGACCTCGTACGGGCCGGGAAGATCCGCCACCTCGGCATCTCCAACTTCTCCGGCTGGCAGGCGATGAAGTCGCTCGCCGCCGCCGACCGCCACGGCCGCGAGCGCTACGTCGCCC
The DNA here is from genome assembly GCF_040612915.1 of Streptomyces sp. NPDC006326. Taxonomy (NCBI): domain Bacteria; kingdom Bacillati; phylum Actinomycetota; class Actinomycetes; order Kitasatosporales; family Streptomycetaceae; genus Streptomyces; species Streptomyces sp. NPDC006326. The sequence continues at coordinate 44,026 of NZ_JBEXRC010000012.1, forward strand.
ACCAGGTCTACTACTCCCTCATCGGCCGCGACTACGAGTGGGAGCTGATGCCGCTCGGGCTCGACCAGGGGCTGGGTGCGATCGTCTGGAGTCCCCTGGGCTGGGGACGGCTCACCGGCAAGATCCGCCGGGGCCGCCCGCTGCCGGCCGGCAGCAGGCTGCACGACACGGCCGACTACGGTCCGCCGGTCGAGGACGACCACCTCCACCGCGTGGTCGACGCCCTGGACGAGATCGCACAGGAAACGGGGAAGGCCATCCCGCAGATCGCCCTGCGGTGGCTGTTGCAGCGGCCGACCGTGTCCTCCGTCCTCATCGGCGCCCGCAACGAGGAACAACTGCGCCAGAACCTCGGTGCCGTGGGCTGGACGCTCACCCCCGAGCAGATGGCGACGCTCGACGCCGCGAGCGCTCGGACGGCCCCCTACCCGTACTTCCCTTACCACCGCCAGGAGGGCTTCGCCCGGCTCAACCCGCCGGTGGTGTAGGGCAGACGGGTCGCCGCCCGGCTTCCGGCAGGCGTACGCACGGGTGCCGGCGGAGCCGACCGGGCCGGCGCGGCGGGGCCCGCGGATCCACGCGGTCAGGCGGCGCGCCGTGTGGCGAGCCAGGCCACTGCGTGGACCGCAGCCGTCGTCACGGCGGCCAGGCCCAGGCCGTGCAGCACCGACGCGCGCGCATCGCCGTTGGTCAACGGCACGCCCGCCGCCCGCATGCGGCGGGCGGCCCACAGGGCGTACGGAATCACCACCGTCGGCGCCGTCGCCACTCCCGGCGTGTAGCGGCCCAGGGCGGCGGCCGATGCCAGATGGGTGACTCCGTGCAGGCCGAAGCCCGTCACGGCCGTGCGGAAGAACCGGCTGCGGCCACCGGTGCGAGCCCCCGCGGCCGAGGCCGCCACCACGACGCACCCCATGAGCCCGATCGCGATGTTCACCCGACGCTGGGGCACCCGTGAGAAGCGGGCCATCGTCGCGAGCTCCTCGGCGTCGTTCAGCATCCAGGCAGCCAGCAGACCCCAGGTCACGGTGGCGGGGACGGCACTCTCGGCAGGCATCGGTCACACTCTCCCTCACGGACAATGCAACACAACGTTGCGTTGCATTCCCAGCGTACGATGTCGCCATGAGCGACACCAGAGGTCCCCGCGCAGCCGCCGCCATCTTCCACGCCACCCTCGAACTCCTGGCCGAGCACGGGTACGACGGCCTCACCATCGAGGCCGTCGCCCGGGCTGCCGGCGTGAACAAGACGACCATCTACCGCTGGTGGCCCTCCAAGCCGGCCTTGGTGCGCGCCACGGTGTTGCACGCCCGGGCCCTCGACATCTCCGTTCCGGACACCGGGAGCCTGCGCGGTGACCTGGTCGCGCTCGTGGAACAGGTCATCGGGCTGCTCACCGGGCCCTACGCCGAACCGGTCGTACGCGCCCTGGCCGGCGGGTCGGGGCAGCCGGAACTGGCGGAACTCACCCGGGAACTGTTCGCCGAACGCTTCGCCCGCGAGCAGCCCGTCTTCGAACGGGCGCGCGCCCGGGGCGAGCTGCCGGCGACGACGGACCCCAAGCTGCTGGTGGACCTCGTCGTCGGCGCCGTCTGGGTCCGGGTGCTGCTGCGCCGCGAACCGCTGCCGGACCACTTCGCGGCCGAGGTCGTGGACGCGGTGCTCCCCCGGCCCCGCGAGGGGTGGTGAGGACATCGGCATCCACCCCGCCGCTTCCCGGGCGCGGGCCATGGCGGCGACGCGGTGCGCCGGACCCGCAGGAGGCACCGGGTTACGGGACACTGGGCCCGGCATCCCGAAGGAGTCATCCGCATGGCGAACGCGTCCCCGCAGAAGATCACGACCTTCCTCATGTTCGAGGGGAGGGCCGAGGAGGCGATGAACTTCTACACCTCGCTCTTCGACGACGCACGGATCATCGACATCAGCCGCTACGGCGCCGACGGCCCGGGCGAGGAGGGCACCGTGCGGCACGCCACCTTCGAGCTGGCCGGTCAGCAGCTCATGTGCATCGACAGCCACGTCAAGCACGGGTTCGGGTTCACCCCGGCCGTCTCCCTGTTCGTGCAGTGCCAGGACCGGGCCGAGATCGACCGCCTCCACGCGGCCCTGTCGGACGGGGGTTCGGAGCTGATGCCGCTCGGCTCCTACGGCTTCAGTGCCCGATTCGGCTGGGTGAACGACCGCTTCGGTGTGTCCTGGCAGCTGAACCTGCCCGCATAGCCTGCGGGTCGAAGCCCTTGGTGATGAGGCGGACCGCGAGGGACACCTCCCAGGCGAACACCGGGAGGGCGGCGAGCGATCCCGCGGGGGAGACCTGCTCGTACAGCCCGAACATCACGGCGCCCGCCGACGCGCAGATCAGCGGGCCACCGATGAGCCCCAGTACGGCAATGGGCCGCGGTACGAGCCGCGAGCGGTACACCAGCCACGCCAGCACCAGCGTGTTCGCCCCCAGCGCCACGTTCGGCCCGAGCAGGAACGTCCAGTCGTGCACCGCCACCAGGGCCTTGCCCGTCGTGACGAAGGACGCGGTGTCGGCGCCCGCGTAGTTCCTGCGCAGGGTCACCACCGAGAGCACGCCGACGATGCCGACGAGGATGACGGCGGCTTCCAGGAGCCGGCCGCAGACGTGTCCGAGGGCGGCGCCTTCGTTCTGCCGCCGGATGACGGGGTACAGGGTGACGCCGCTGCCGATGACTGCGGTCACGAGGACGAGCTCGCACACCGCGCCCAGCAGGACACGGCTGTCCGCGCCCGGGCCGAGGACGTAGTCGCTCCCGTTCAACCCGCCCAACACCGGCCCGTACAGCGCGAGTCCGCCGATCGCGGCGACTTCCGTCACGAGGAAGAAGACCCCCGCGACCGTTGCGGTTCTCCTGCTCGCATTCATGTGCACCCCCTGTTGTGGTGTACGGCGTACACCTGCGCCTACCGTAGGTGTACGGCGTACACTCGTCAACATGGCGAATCCACAACAGGCGCGCCGCGCTCCTCTGAACCGCGAGCGCGTCCTGCACGCGGCGGTGGCGCTGGCCGACGGCATCGGGATCGAAGCGCTCAGCATGCGCAAACTCGCCCAAGAGCTCGGGGTGGTGCCCATGGCGCTCTACAAGCACGTCGCCAATAAGGACGAACTCCTCGACGCGATGGTGGAGACGGTCGTCGGGGAGATCGAGGCACCGGCCCCCGGCGCCGACTGGAAGAGCGCGGTACGCCGCCGCATCCTCTCCGCGCGCGCCGCCCTCCTGGGCCATCCGTGGGCCGCCGAGGTGATCCGCTCCCGCACCGGCCCGACCCCGGCCGTCCTCGCCTACCTGGACTCGGTGATCGGCATGTTCCGTGCCGGGGGGCTCTCCGTCGATCTCACCCATCACGTGATGCACGCCCTGGGCAGCCGGGTGCTGGGCTTCACCCAGGAGCTGTTCGACGCCCCGCCGGGAGCCGCGCCCGCGGCGGAGCCCTCCCCGGCCGCTCAGACTCCGTACCCCCACGTCATGGAGCTGGCCGCGGCGGTGGCCCACGACGACGGTTCGGTCGTCGGCCCGGGCTGTGATGACCAGTTCGAGTTCGAATTCGCGCTGGACCTCCTCCTGGACGGCTTCGACCGCCTCCACCGGCAGGGCTGGAGCCCGCGCACCAATTTCCCGGTAAGCTGAAACTTCACTGGCGGCTGAGCGCCACGTCCGGAATGCGCGAAGGGGAGCGGCAGGGATGGCGGCGCGAGCAGGCAGGGGGCCGCGCGGGGAACGCGGCGCACAGGCGGACCGCATCCTGGCGGCGGCGCGCAAGTCCTTCGCCGAGCAGGGCTACCTCGGTACCTCCTTGCGGTCGGTGGCTCAGGCTGCCGACGTGGACCCGACCCTGGTGAACTATTACTTCTCCAACAAGGCGGGGCTGCTGAAGGCGGCGCTGGAACCGCCGGCCGCCTTCGGTGAGGGCATCGCCGAGGCCGCCCGGGTGCCGCTGGAGGAGCGCGGGCGGGCCTTCGTGGAGGCGGCGCTGCGCATGTGGGACGATCCGGCCACTTCGGAGGTCCTGCGCTCGATCATCCTCGCCGCGAGTCACGAGCCCTTCGCGATGGAGCAGCTCCGCGTCGTCTTCTCCACGCTCGTCCTCCAGGTCGTCTCGGCCGGTCTTGCCGACGAAGAGGCCAGGCTGCGCGCGGAGCTGGTCGCCACTCAGATCGTGGGACTGGCCATGACGCGTTACATCTGGGCGATCGACGGCCTCGCCCGGATGTCCTCGGAGCAGGTCGTCCGCCTGATCGCGCCCACCGTGCAGCACTACCTCACCGGCGCCCTGGGCGAGGACCCCGCGGCGCACGGCTGACCGTCGCGGCCCCCGCCCTGGCCTGCGGCGTGGCGCCGAGCCTCTCGCTGCCCGCGGCCGCGCCCACCTGCACACGGGCCATACCGCCGCCCGTTTTTCACGGTGTATGGAAATTACCCTTGCCCGCCGAAGGGCGGCGAGCGTACCGTGAGCCTCCTCGTTAATTTCACGACGTGTGGAAATGGGGGCTCGTGGCGCGCTTCACGGCGGCCGGTGCCGAGCCCGGCCTGTGTCAGCCACGGCCGGCTGACACCCCGCCCACCTCACGAAAGCGACGCGACGAAGCCGCATCGCCGCCGCAGCGGGCCGCCACACGTGCGGTGAGACCGTCCCTGCCCTCTTGGAGCGTTCCGATGACCACTACACCCACCCACAGGGCGACCCCGAGCCTGCGCCGTCACGCATACGCGGCCGTCGGCGCCGTCCTCCTCACGGCCCTGCTGTGGACCGCAGCCCGCGGCCTCGGCGTGGAACTCCGCGTCGATCCCGGCAACGGGCTGCCGATCCAGGTCGTGAGCCTGCCCCTCGTCGTCGGCAGCACGCTGGTCGTCTGCCTGCTCGCCGCAGCCGTGCGGAGGCGACTGGACCGGCTGACCGGCCAGGCCCCGACCGTCTGGACCCGCCTGGCCGTCACCGTCCTGCTGCTGTCACTCGCGCCGATGGCGTATGTCCAGGCGTCCGGCGCCACCAAGGCCGCCCTGACGCTGATGCACCTGGCCGTCGCCGCCGTGCTCATCCCGCTCCTGCGCCACGAACAGTGGGCGATGTCGGACCGTTAAGCCGGCGGTCCGCTACGAGCAACCGTGCTGGTCGCGGCCGGCAACGAGTGGCTGTGACCGCACGTTCGCACCGGCTTCTCGTAAACCCTTTGCCGAGCATCCGATGGGACAGCTAGGTTCTCCCAGCCGTCCGATGGCGTTCGGGACCGGTGCTGTCGACGAGGAGGTGTGCAGCACATGCGCAGGAGTGCTCAGCAGTTGAGTCCGCGTACTGACCTTGGCCACTTCCTCATGACGGAGACACCTTGTCGTCCCGCATCACCCCGCTGACCGACCCCGTTCACGGCCCGAACAGCCGGCGTCTTGCATGGCTGGCGTCCGACGCCGATGCCATCCCCATCGGAACCGCCTTTCTGCGCCTGTTCAACAGTCCCGGACAGGAGCACCTCGCCGAACTGACCCTCGGTGTCCATCCCGTGGAACGACGCCGGCACGTCGGCTCGCAGCTCCTCAACGCCGCCGTGGCCGCTGCCCGGGCCGATGCCCGGCGCTGCGTCATCGCGCAGGCCGAGGCCGGATCGCCGGGCGACCACTTCCTGCCGGCGCGCGGTTTCAGGAAGGTCCTCACCCTGAGGTTCTCCCGCTTGCCGCTCGCCGACGCGGACACCACCGCCCTCGCCCGCATCATCGAGCGCCCGCATCCCGGCTACCGGCTGGTGTCATGGCGCGGAACCGTGCCCGACGGTCTCGCCGAGACATTCGCCGCCTCGCGTCGCGCCATGGACGACATGCCCATGGACGACACCGACTACGGCGCGGTGGCCTGGGACGTGGACCGTGTCCGGGCCGCGGCGAAGGCCGTCGAACAGCGTGGCGACCACCTGCACACCGTCGTTGCCGTAGACGCCTGCGACGACTCGATCGCCGGGTTCACCGAGCTGGTCGTCCCCGGCGACGGCAGAGGGGACGGCCAGCACTACGGCACCGGCGTGTTGCCCGAGCACCGTGGGCACGGCCTCGGCCGATGGATGAAGGCCGAGTCGATCCGACACGCCCATGAGCGCTATCCGGACCTCGGCGGCCTCCTGACCGACACCGCCGACAGCAACACGCACATGAGACAGATCAACGACAGTCTCGGCTACACGCCCACGCACACGACACACCAGTACCAACTCGACCTCTAGCGGCGTACGGACGGGCCGGATCCGGACATCACATGGTCCGGTCCGTCCATGCGACGGCTGCATCGGCTTGATCGGCGCGGCGGGCATGCCGGCGTTTCCGGGACGCTGCCCGGCGTGACCGCGATGGGCCGGGCGGAGCCTCAGGCGCCGGCCAGCTCGGCGTTCGCCCGCTCCGTGACCAGGGTCAACACGCGGCCCGCGACCGCCAGGTCCTCGGCCGGAATGCCGGCGTACAGCCGAGCCGCGATCTCGGCGGTCGCGGCGGCGGTGGTCTCGTACCGTTCCCGTCCGGCTTCGGTGGGCCGTATCCGCGACGCGTCCGCCGGGTCCTCTTCCACCAGCTTCGCGGCCGTCAGCTCCTCCATGACGCCGTGTACGAACGAGGCGTCGGTCTTCAGCGAGCCGGTGACCTCGGCGACGAGCTCCTCGCGGCCGATGGACCCGCCCGCGACCACGACGGCCCGGAGCGTCACGTTCTGGTGGAACGTGACGCCGTGGCGGGCCACCGCGTCTTCCGCGAGGGCGCGACCGGCGTAGTGGGCCAGGGCGATGACCCGGGCGTTGACCAGGGGTGCGGTGGTGGTCATGACTGCTCCTTCTCGTTCTCGGTGTGTGGATCAAGAGGTGCATCGAGCAGGGTCGCCAGCTCGCGGGTGAACTGCCGGGTGCGCGGGCTGTCCTGTCCGCCGAGCGGCTCCAGCAGCTGGTCCAGGAGCCCCTGGACCACCGTGATCGCGCGGCCCGTGACGTCGTCTCCCCGCTCGGTGAGCGACAGCTGCATCGCGCGCGGGTCCTTCGGGTCCCGGGTCCGGGCGACGAGTCCGGCGGCCTCCAGGGCGCGGGCGAGCTTGGAGACGTACAACGCCTCCAGCCCGGTGTGGTCGGCGAGCAGACGCTGGCTGGGCTGCAGCCCGGAGCGCCGCATGCCGTGGAGCGAGGCCATCAGGGCGTACTGGGCGTGCGTCAGGCCCAGCGGCGCGACCGCCCGGTCGACGGCCACCCGCCACTTCATCGACAGGCGCCAGACCAGGAATCCCACCGTGGCGCCCTCAGGTGCTGTACTCACAGCAAATACAGTACATGGATACTATGTACATGGCTACTGTTTTCCCGGGGCGCTCGGTGCGAGGTCATGGACCGTCCGTGCCGGGGGCTCCGGCGAAGCCGACATGACGTGCGTCGACCGTGGCCTCGATGCCCCGGTCCGTGACCCGTACCGACGTGGGCTTCAGGGCCGCCGCCGGGCCCTGGGGCCCCGGTCCGGCGGCCAGCCGGTCGCGGATCCCCCGGGTGAGCCGCTCGGGGGCCGGCGTCCCCATCAGCGTGGCCGCGTCCAGCGTGAACTCCACCCGGCCCTCGTGCAGCCGGGGACGCAGGGCGATGTCCAGGGCGCCGCCGGGCCCGAGTCCGATGTGCAGGACCCCGGCTGCCGGATCGGTGGTCACCCCGGCGACGGGCAGGGACTGTTCCCCCGTCGGGAGCCAGGCACGGACGGCCTCGGTCGGTACGGTGATCCGCCCGCGGACGGCGTCCACGGCCCTGCTGCCGCCCCCGCCCAGCGGGACCCCCTCCAGGCCCAGCCGCACCGAAGCCCCCGTCACCCGGCCGAGCGCCGCATCGTCCCCGGTGACGGTCACGCGGCCGGCCCGGCCCCGGGCCAGCGCCAGCAGGCCCGAACCGGAGAGGTCCGCGTCGGTCCGCCCCAGGCGGGCTCGCAGGGCGTCCTCGACTCCGTTCTCGACGACCGCGGTCGCGGTGGCTTCGGCGCAGCCGGCCAGGAGTGCCGTGCCCAGGACCGCGGCGAGGATCCGGACCCGCCGTCGCCCGCGCCGGGAGCGGGACGGCCGGCCGCCCGCCCTTCCGCCCGCCCCGGGCCCGGCGGCCGTGGTGCGGGGGCGCCCGCCGGCACCTGCGGTGGTGGTACGGCTCATGCCCGTACTGGTGCCACGGCTCATGCCCGTACCTCCCGCGTCCGGTCGCCGGGCCGGGACTCCTCCGTACGGCCGCCCTCCGGATCGAGGTGCGGCAGCATCCGGTCCAGCCAGGCGGGGATCCACCAGCTCGCGCGGCCGAGGAGGTGCATCGTGGCCGGGACGAGGAGCAACCGGACCACGGTGGCGTCGAGCACCACGCTGACGCCGAGCCCCAGGGCGAGCATCTTGACCACCGGGTTCGCCGAGAGGAGGAAGGCGAGGAAGACGCTGGTCATGATCAGCGCCGCGCAGCTGATGACGCGGGCGGTGGAGGCCAGGCCGGCGGCGACCGCGGCCCGGCCGTCACGGCCCGCCAGCCAGTACTCCCGGATCCGCGCCAGCAGGAACACCTCGTAGTCCATGGACAGGCCGAAGACGATGGCGAACATCATCATCGGCACATACGACTCCACGGGCACGCTCTCGTCCAGGCCGAACAGCGAGGATCCCCAGCCCCATTGGAAGACGGCGACGACCACGCCGAACGAGGCGCCGATCGAGAGCAGGTTGAGCACGGCCGCCTTGAGGGCGATCAGCGGGCTGCGGAACACGGCCAGCAGGAGGACGAACGCGGCGGCGACCACGAGCCCGACGACCAGCGGCAGGCGGTCGGCGAGCACGTCGCGGAAGGTCTGCTGGGCGGCGGTCTGCCCGGTGAGGTAGCCGGTGGCGTGGTACGGATCGAGCGCGCCGGGCAGGGTGTCCTCGGCCAGCCGGTGCAGCAGGTCGGCGGTGGCCCGGTCCTGCGGTGCGCTGCCGGGTACGACGGTGGAGACGAGAAGGGCGCCGTCCGCCGTCGCGGCGGGCGGGGTGGCCGAGGCGACGCCCGGGGTGTCGGTGAGTGCCCGGTGCAGCCGCCCGGCGAGCTCCGTGCGCCGGCCCGGGTCGGTGCCGGACTTGTCGAGGGTGACCACGACGGTGACGGGTCCGTTGGTGCCCGGCCCGAACCCGTCGGCGACCAGGTCGTACGCCCGGCGTTCGGTGGCGGTCGGGGGCGAGGCCCCGGCGTCGACGTGGCCGAGCCGCATGGACGCGGCCGGTACGGCGAGCACCGACAGTACGGCGGCGCCCAGCAGCAGGACGGTCCAGGGCCGGCGTCCGACGGCGGAGGCCCAGCGCTGCCAGACGTCCCCGTCCCCGCCCGGCTCTTCGCCGGGTTCCTCGCCAGGTTCGTCGACGGGTGTGCGGACGTGCAGCCGGTCGATGCGCCGGCCGGCCAGGCCCAGCAGGGCGGGCGTCAGGGTGAGCGCGGCCAGCGCGCCGGTCAGTACGGTGGTGCCCGCTGCGACCCCGAGCATGCCGATGAAGCCGACGCCGGAGGCGAACAGTCCGGCCAGGGCCGCGGTCACGGTCAGGGCGGCGACCAGCACGGCACGGCCGCTGGTGGCGACCGTACGGCCGGCCGCGTCCGCGGGGTCGGACAGGGTGTGGAGCAGCTTGCGGTGCCGGGTGACCAGGAACAGGGAGTAGTCCAGCCCGACGCCGAGGCCCATCATCACGGCGAGGGTGGGCGATACGGCGGCGAAGTCGAACGCCGCGGCGAGCAGGCCGAGCCCCGCCAGCCCGGCCAGCAGTCCGACGACGGCACTGATCAGGGGGAACGCGGCGGCCGCCACACTGCCGAAGCCCAGCAGCAGGACGATCACGGCCGTGGCGATGCCGATGAGCTCCGACGCCCGGTCGGCGCCGGCCGGGGCGGCGAGCTTGCCCAGCGGTCCGCCGTACTCGACGGTGACGCCGTCCGCGCGCAGCGGGGCGAGGGCGGCGTCGACCTGCTCCAGGTACGCCTTGTCGAACTGGGCCGGGTTCGCGTCGAAGCGGACGGTGTAGTAGCCGGTGCGGCCGTCCCCGGTCACGGCGGCGGGAGTGGCGAGCGGGTCCGCGACGCCGATCACCTCCGGCAGGCCGGCGAGCCGCTGCCCCGCGCTTTCCACGGCGTCCCGGTGTCCGGCCAGGCCCTCCGCGCCGGCCGAGAGCACGACCTGCGCCGGGACACCGCGGTGGGCCGGGCCGCCGTGGGCGTCGAGCAGATCCGCGCCGGTCTGCACCGAGGTGCCCGGGAGGGCGAAGTCGTCCTCGTACTGCCCGCCCCAGGCCCGGTCGGCGCCGACGGCCGCCGACAGCGCGAGGAGCCAGACGGCGATCACGAGCCACGGGCGTCCGGCGCAGGCCCGGCCGGTGCGGAACAGCAGCCCGCCCGGGGCGGAGCCGGGTGGTGCGGCCTGGTCACTGGGTTTCATCGAGGGAGTCCTTGCCGGGGGATCGGTACGGAGAGAAAGGGCACGGGGTGCTGCCGGGCGGCGCGTACGCCGCCGCGGCACCCGGCCACCGGCACCGATCATGGCCGCTGATTGCCCGGCGGCCATGAGGGGATTGTCAGGGCTGTGTAAGGCCGGGCGGGCGGCGCGCCGCCCGCCCCGGGCGCGGGGCGCAGCCTGGCTAGCATGAGTGGCGTCCCCACCCGCCCTCCGCGGCTCCGCTCCGCGCACAGGTCACCGGAGTCGTCATGAGCATCCGCAAGGGGCTCGTCCTCATCGTGGAGGACGACCCGAACATCGCCGCGCTGCAGCGCCTGTACCTGGAGCGGGACGGCTACCGGACGGAGACGGTCGAGGACGGCCCCGCAGGTCTGGAGGCGGTGGCCCGGCTCGCACCGGCCGCCGTCGTACTGGACGTCGGACTGCCCGGCATGGACGGGGTGACGCTGTGCCGCCGACTGCGCGAGCGGGACGACTGGACCCCGGTCCTGCTGGTCACTGCCCGCGGTGACGAGGCGGACCGGATCCTGGGCCTGGAGCTCGGTGCCGACGACTACCTGACGAAGCCGTTCTCGCCGGGTGAGCTCGTGGCCCGCGTCAACGCCGTGCTCCGCCGCGGGGCCCGCCCCGCGGCGGCTGCGGCCGTGCACACGGCGGGGCGGCTGCGGGTGGACCCCGCCCGGCACACCGTTCATGTCGACGGCACCCGGGTGGAGTTCACCGCCCTGGAGCTCAGCCTGCTCGCCTACCTGCTCGAACACCGCGGGCAGGTGTTCACCCGTACCCAGCTGCTGGACCAGGTGTGGGGCGACTCGGCCCACCGCGACCACCGCGTGGTCGACGTGTACGTCTCCCAGATCCGCGGCAAACTCGGCGACGCCAGCCCGATCAGGACCGTACGGGGAGTCGGCTACAGTGCGGCCGCCGGGGAGCCCGCGTGAGCGCCGCCCGACCGGGGCGGTGGACGCGACGGTGGACGCGACGGCGGGGCACCCTCGCCCGCGAACTGGTCCTGTTCGCGGGGCTGGTCGTCCTGGTGGCCGTACTGATGAGCGGGCTCACCGCCTGGTACACCGCGCGGGGCGGCGCGGAGGCGCAGGAACGCCGCCAACTCGCCCGGCAGGCCACCGCGTTGAGCCGGATCCCGCGGCTCTCCGTACTGCTGGTGGAGGGGGAGCAGCTGATCGCCGGCTCCAACGGACTGCGCCTCGCCGTCCTCGACGCCTCGGGCACGCTCCGCGGTCCGGCCTCGGCGGCGGTCACCAACGCGCAGCGGGACCGGCTGCTCACCCGCCGGCCGCTGTCGGCGACCGGAACCCTCGACGGCGAACAGGTCATCGTGGAGGGGCGGACGTTCGGGGCGGGCGGGGTGGTGCTCGCCAAACCGATGGGCGCGGTGGACGAGGCCGCCGCGCGCATCCGGCGGAGCCTGGTCCTTCCGCTGTGCGCCGGCCTGGTCGCGGCGGCCTGCGCCGGGCTGCTGCTGGCCCGCCGCATCACCCGCCCGCTGACCCGGGCCGCCGAGGTGGCGGGCCGCCTGGCCGACGGCCACCGCGGCATCGCGGCGGAAGGACCGGACCCGGTACGGGACGACGAGGCGGGCGGCGGACCGGGCGGCGGGCCCGCCGAGGTGGCGGAGCTCAACCGCGCCATGGCCGTCCTGGACCGGGCCCTGCTGCGCAGCGAGGAAGGCCGCCGGGAGTTCCTGCTCTCCATCTCCCACGAGATCCGCACCCCGCTCACGACGATGCGCGGCTACGCGGAGGCCCTGGCCGACGACGTGATCCCCGCGGACCGGGTTGCCGAGACGGGCAGGGTGCTGGTCGCCGAGGCACAGCGGCTGGACCGCTTCCTGTCCGACCTGCTCGACCTGGCCCGGCTGGAGGCCGACGACTTCCGCCTGGAACCCGCCGACACCGACCTCGTCGCGCTCCTGGAGCAGGCGGCCGAGGTGTGGCGGGAGCAGTGCGCCCGGCACGGGGTCGCGTTCCGGTGGGAACCGCCCGCGGCCGGGGAGGCCGCCCCGCCCGTACGGACCGACGGCTTCCGGGTCCGGCAGCTCGCCGACTGCCTGCTGGCGAACGCCCTGCGGGTCACTCCGGCGGGCCGGCCGGTGGTCCTGGCCCTCACGGCGGCCCCGGGCGGCGGCCCGCGCATCGAGGTCCGCGACGGCGGTCCGGGGCTGACGGACGACGACGTGTCGGTGGCCTTCGAACGGGGGGCACTGCACCAGCGCTACCGCGCGGAGCGGCCGGTGGGCAGCGGGCTGGGCCTGGCCATCGCCCACCGCCTGGCCACCCGCCTGGCGGCCACCCTCACCGCCACCGGCCACGGCCCTGAAGGGGGAGCGGTGTTCACCCTCACCCTCCCGTCCGTGCCGCCTGGCGGGGCGGGCGGCTGACCGGCAGGGAGAACGGGGGACGGGCGGGAATCATCCGGCCCCAGACCGCTCCCCCAAGCCGGCCCCGGTCACCGCTGCCGCTGCGGGGCGACGGCCGTGTGGGCCGCCGTCAGGAAGCGGCGGACCGTCTCGCGTTCGGTCGGGGTGAAACCGTCCAGGACGCCGAGCACCCCCTCGATCAGCGGGCCGAAGAACTCCCAGCCCAGACGCACCGCCTGCGGCTCGACGCGGAGCAGGACGCGGCGGCGGTCCTCCTCGTCGCGCACACGCGCGATGTGCCCCAGCCGCTCCAGCCGGTCGACCACGGCCGTCGTCCCGGCCGAGTTGAGGCCGAGCCGGGTCCCGAGCAGGCCCGGCGTGGCGGGTTCGTCCGCGCGCGCGGCGTCCAACAGGCAGATCAAGGCCCGCACATCGGTCGGGTGCATGCCGTTGCGCGCCGCGAACTCCGTCTGGCGCAGGCCGAATTCGACGGAAACCGCCCGCAGGAGGTGCACCAGGTCCATCGGGTCGCCCGCCCTGTTGTCGTCCACATCGCCTCCGCCTAGTATCTCTCGCTGAGCGAGATTATCGCCTGTCGAGGGATTGGGGCGCCATGTGTGCCATGCCCGTCACGTCCGGGACCGCCGTGCCCGGCTCCTTCCGTGCCGCCTACGAGGCCGTCCTGGAGCAGTGGCCCGGCCCCGTGGAAGCGGCGCGGCTGCCCACCCCGTACGGGATCACCCGCGTCAACAGCTGCGGTCCCGCGGGCGCCCCGCCCCTGGTGCTGCTCCCCGGCGGCGGGGCGACCTCCACGGTGTGGGGCGGGTGCGCCGCCACCGGGGAGTTCCGGCTGCACGCGGTGGACCTGGTGGGGGACCCCGGGCTCAGCGTGCCGGCACCCGGACGGCCGGTGCGGGACGTCGAAGCCCTCGTGCGGTGGCTGGACGCGGTACTCGACGGGCTCGGCGGCGGACCCGTCGCCCTCGGCGGGCACTCGTACGGAGCCTGGATCGCCGCCCACTACGCGGCCCGGCGCCCCGAGCGGCTCGCCCGGCTCCTCCTGCTCGATCCGACCCGGGTGTTCGCCGGGCTCCGGCCCGCGTACGTGGTGCGCGCCCTGCCGATGCTGGTGCGGCCCACCCCCGCCCGGATCCGGGGCTTCCTGGCGTGGGAGAGCGGCGGGGCGGCCGTGGACCCCGGGTGGCTGCGGCTCCAGGACGAGACGGCCCGCTTCCCCACGGCCCGGCCCGCCACCGGACGGCGCCCCGACCTCCGCGGCCTGGGGGAACTGCCGGTGCAGGCGCTGTTCGCCGCCGATGCCCGCTGCCATGACGCCGCCCGGGCGGCGGGGGCGGCGCGCGCGGTGCTGCCGGACGCGCGGATCGACGTACTCCCCGGGGTGTCCCACCACGCCCTGCCGCTGACGGCGGCCCCGGACATCGCCCGGTGGCTCGTCCGGCCATAGGCCGGCTCTCCCTGGCGGAAGTCGGCCGCCCGCACGGACGCGGACTGGACCTCACGTGCGGTTGAGGTCCTGGGGTCCGTTCGACGGACGATTTCCACAGGGAACGGAGCGGACCCGCCATGGAGTACTCGCACGACGACGCAGGCCTGCTCCGGCAGCCGATCGGCTGCCGGAGCAGGCCGCCTACGACGCGGTCGTCACCCGCACGCGGGGCGCCCTCGCCGAACTGGGCACCACACAGCCCCAGTGGTGGATCCTCCACCAGGTGGCCGGGACCGGGGGGACGAAGACCCGCGAGGAGGTGACGCGGATCCTGCACAACTACCTCGCCGTGGGCGCCGAGGTGCTGGGCGAGGAGTTCGACACGACCATCGCCCGGGGGTGGATCAACCAGGACGCCGACGGGAGCCTCCGGGCGACGCCGGAGGGCCGCGCCTTCTACGACGAGGCGGCGGCCCTCCAGCGGGACTTGCAAGGCGAGCGGCACGCGGGGATCTCCGACGAGGAGTACCTGACCACCCTGAAGGTGCTCCAGCGGTTCATCCACAACACCGGCGGCAAGGCCTGGCACCACTGACCGACCCCGGCCGTCGCGGTCGCGCTCGCGGTCAGTCCACGAGCACACCCGGGTTGAGGATGCCCCGCGGATCGAGCGCCCCCTTCGCGGCCCGCAGGGCGAGGGCGAAGGGTTCGGGGCGCTGGCGGTCGTAGCCCGGCCGGTGGTCCCGGCCGACGGCGTGGTGGTGGGTGATGGTGGCCCGGTGGCGGTGCAGGACCTCGCCGGCGACGGCCTTGAGGTCGTCCCAGAGGGCCACCTCGTCACCGGCACGGCCTGCTGCCAGGACGGTGAAGTACGGCGCCGCTCCGTCCGGGTACACGTGCGTCAGACGGCAGTTGACGGTCGCGGGGTACCCCGTGGCCTTCAGTGCCGCCTCTCCGATCCCGGTGCGTACCTCTTCGATCAGGGCGGGGATCCGGTCCCAGGTGGCCGCCGTCTCGAAGGTCTCCGCGACGGCGCCCATCCTGGCCAGGCCGTCGCGGAGGTACGGCATCCGCAGGAAGGCCGATCGCCAGGCGGCCACGGCCGCGTCGCCCGACGGGGCGCCTGCCGCGGCGCCGTCCCGGCCGGTGGCCCCGCCGTACCGGCCGCCGTGCGAGCGGGCCAGACCGACCGCCCGTTCCAGCCGGGAAGCCACCGGCTCGTCCGCCGACTCGAAACCCAGGACCAGTACGGCGGAGCCATCCTGGGCCGAGCCCGACAACGCGGCCTCACCCGCGTCCAGCAGACGGCAGTTGGCGGGGGAGAGGTCGGACTGCGCGAGGGCGCGCACCGCCCGCAGCGCGTCGTGGAAGTCGGTGAAGGCGACCGCGGCGGAGGCCTTGTGCCGGGGGCGTTCCTGGAGGCGGACCCATGCCTCGGTGATGACGCCGAGTGCCCCTTCGGAGCCCAGGAACAGGCGGTCGGGGGAGGGGCCCGCCCCCGAGGCGGGCAGCCGCCAGGAGCTGCTCGTTCCGGCCGGGGTGACGACGCGCATCGATTGCACGAAGTCGTCGATGTGCGTGCGGCCGGTGGCGTAGTGGCCGCCGGCGCGGGTGGCGAGCCAGCCGCCGAGCGTGGAGAACTCGAAGCTCTGCGGGAAGTGCCTCAGGGTGAGGTCGTGGGGCCGCAGCTGGTCCTCCAGGCTCGGCCCGAGGGTGCCGGCCTGGATGCGTGCCGCCCGGCCCACCGTGTCGACCTCCAGGACCCGCCCCATGGCGGTCAGGTCGAGGGACATCACCGCCCGGTGGGCGTCGCCGCGGTACTCCACGCCCCCGACCACCGAGGAGCCCCCTCCGTACGGGACGACGGCGACCCGGTGATCTCCGGCCCAGTCGAGCAGGTCGGCGACGCCGCGCTCGTCCGTGGGGCGGGCGACGAGGTCCGGGATGCGGCCGGGACGCCCGCGCAGCGCCCGTACCACGTCCCGGTAGGCCTTTCCCATGGCGTGGGCGGCGCGATCGCGGGGCTCGTCGCTGACCAGGTCGGCGAGGCTGCGCGGGGGCTCGACGACGGGGCGTGCGATGGCCAGGTCCCGCACGCGCGGCACCGGGAGCGGGCGGCCGAGGGTGCCGGGCAGCAGGGCGCCCATGGCGGTGCACTCCGCGTCGTCGGGATGGGCGTCCGTCCAGCCCCAGCCCCACCAGGAGCGGGTGCGGGACGTGGGCTGCGAGGGGGTGGCGGCCATGGATGCGCTCCAGAGGTCGAGGTAATTTACCTAGAGGTAAATTACCTACTGATAATATCGGTCCATGGCAACCCCTCCGACGAAGGCCGGCACCAAGGGAGTCCCGCGGGAGCACCGCCGGCAGCAGATGCTGGAGGCGGCCACGCAGGAGTTCGGCACCCGCGGCTACGCGGCTGCCTCGCTCCCCGCGATCGCCGCGCGCGTGGGCGTCACCAAGACGCTGCTGCACCAGTACTTCGGCACGAAGGAAGACCTCTACCTGGCCTGCCTGGTCCCCGTCGGGGACCGGCTCCTGGACGGCATCCGCACGGCGATGGGCCCGGACGGGACCACGCCGCACACCCCGCTGCGCGTACTCGACAGCATCTTCACCGCCCTGGAGGGGCAGCGGGAGGCGTGGTTCGTGCTGTACGACACCTCCCTGCCGCCCGGCGGCGAGGCAGCGCGCCGGGCTTCGGAGTACTGGTCCGCCATCGACGGCCTCGCGGCGGGAGGCACCGCCGAACTGCTGCACGCGACGGGATCCACCGACCCGCTGGACGCCGACGCCCTCATGTACGTCTGGCGGGACCTGGTCGCCACCCTCGTCCGCTGGTGGGTCAAACACCCGGAGCAGACCCCGCAGGCCATGACGCAGCGCTGCGCCCGCCTCTTCGCGGCCGCCGCAGGCCTCGCGGACTGACCCCCGGCCCGAGCCGGCCCGCCGCACCGCCGACGGGCAGCCCGTCGACCCCGCCCGACCCCGCCGGGACCCCGGCCGCAGTCCTCAAGCGGGTGCGGAGGCCAGGCGGGCGCGGAGCACAGCGCCCCACGTGTCGGCGGCGGCGGTCGGCGAACGCGCACGGACCGATAGCGTTCACCGGGTGATCGACCGAAACCGGGATGTCCCTCCCACCTCGCGCGCCGGCCGGACGCCCGGCCCTCCGTCCGGTGCCGTCCCACGAAACCCCTGGGCGAAGCCGCTGCCGCGCGACGCGGGAGAGCCGGCCGGAAGCCCCGTCCAAAGGCGTCCTCGCGGGCTTTCGGTGGTCTGGGCGCCCAGGACGGGCAGTTCACCGTCGACGAGGCTGTCCCACTGCGCGGCCGCGGTCTCCGCGATATCCGCGATGCTCGCGCGCTCCTCGAACGGGCCGGCCCCCGGGGCCCCGGCATCGGCGAACGCGCGGCCCCGCGCGCAGGAACAGGGGAGTGCGATGGGCGAACCACCGGCCTCCGCGGGCAACGTTCCCGCCGCGGGCGAACTACGCCCCCGCGGACTGGTCGACCTGCGCGGCATGCTGCCGGGACCGGCGCGCACGGTCGTGTATCCCCCGGGCGCCGTCGTGGTCGTCTCGGGTCTGCCGGGCAGCGGCAAGAGCACGCTGCTGGCGCGCTGGTCGCACGCCGCGGGCGTGCAGGTCGTCGAGCCGCGGGTGACCCACGTGCAGTGCGAGTCCCGCATGCCGGCATGGCTGCCCTACCCGGTCTACCGGCCCTGGGCCCGGCTGCGGCACTTCACCTGGCTGCGGGCGGCCGTGGCGTCCCGCGAGCCCCTCCTCGTGCACGACTGCGGAAGCCGCGCCTGGATGCGTACGTGGTTGCGCGCGGCGGCACTCCGCGCCGGCCGCACCGGCGGCGTCCACCTGGTCCTCATAGACGTCGGCCCCGCCACCGCACTGTCCGGGCAGCGGTCCCGCGGCCGATACGTCTCCCGGCGGGCCTTCGCCGGGCACGTGCGCGGACTCGGGCGGCTTGCCGGAGCGTTGGCCGCCCGCGGTCGTGAAGCGGTGCCGGAGGCGGCCTCCGTCGTACTGCTGGACCGGTCTTCCCGCGGCCACCTCTCCGGCATCGCGTTCACCGGGGATCCGCACACGGCGGCCGGGGAACCGCGCACCGCACCGTGAACACCGAGCCCGGAGGGCGCCGGCGCCGGCGCGTGGGGCGGTTGCGCCCGGCTGCCGTACGTCCCGCCCCCTGTCCCGCTGGAAGGGGCGACCGGCCGGTGTGACCCGTACGGGTACCCGGCACACCTTCGGACACCCCCATGACTCCGCGCCCGCGGGAATCCAGGCAGCCACGCTGTCGATACCACCATCGGCATCTGCGGACTCCCCGTCATCCCGTACCGGGGCAGCCCCGACGACGCGGCGGGCACCCGTATCCAGGACCAGGGCCACGCGGTGATCACCATGTCCACCTGCCTCACCCCGGAGGGCGAGGCGGCGGGCAACTACTGGCGGGACGCGCAGAACAACCCCGAACACCGCCTCGACAAGGTCGCCGTCCTCACCACGTCCACCTGGCGGAGGCGTGTAGTCGCGCCACTGCCCCGCGGGTAGCCTCCGGCGCGTGGAGCCGTGGTGCCCGGGCCCCTGGGCCCGGCGTCGGCTACAGGCTTCCGAGGAGTCCGTCGAGCGGGGCCGGTACCTGCCGGGGGTCCAGGGCCTCCACGAGCAGGCGACCGTAGCGGATCTTGCGGCCCTTCTTCGTGCCGAGGAAACGCCGCAACTGCTGCTGCCGCGGCCGACCGTGCTGGGCGGGCTGGTGCAGGAAGGTCTCCCAGGCGCGGTGATCGCCCTCTGCGCGGACGATCTCCTCGACGGTCGCCGTGCCGAGCGCGCGGATGAGCTCGTCCTCCAGGTCCGTCACGCAGACGAAGAAACCCCGGTGAGGCGCCCTCGCCCGGTTCAGGCCGCGGTCGTAGAACGGTTGTTCACGCTCATCACAGAGTCCTGCGAGGCGCAACCCGAGGCCGGGCGGCCCGAGGAGGCCGGCGTAGCGGCCGACGTTCATCGCCCCGCCCATCGACACGGCGCACACCCCCTCGGCGGCCAGGTCCCGGCCCTGCCGCGCGGTCAGCGCCTCAACGGCCGCGAGGTCACTCGGCCCTTCCAGCAGCACCGCCGTCCGCACCCCCAGGCGCACCGCCAGATCCCTCGCCACCCCGCCGGCACCGCCGTTCGCCCAGCCGCTGACCGCGTCCCGGAATGCCCTCATGTCCGTCATGGGGCGAGTCTGCACGTCACCCGACGGCGGGGCGCGGAATTTTCGACGCCCCCCGCCATCCCGGCTCGCCGCCTTCGACGGAGCCTGGGACCAGGCGACACGACCACGGCCACCGCCGACGCCCGCTCCCATCGCCGTCCACCGATCGGCCCGCCCGTGTCGCTGCCACCGCGGCTTCGCCCCTAGCATCGGGGCACAGCACACCGAGAGCGTGCGGTGCCGTTCCCGGCGTCGGCGCAGGCGCAGGGACGGACGAGTCCGCCGAAGGGGTCCGAGGTGAGGTCTGAGTCGGAGTCGGTCGACAGCCGGATACGCGTCGGTACCGGAAGCGTCCCGGTCTCGGCCCCGCACCTCGGAGCAGGACCCCCGCGGTGTGCGGAGCGCCGGACCCCGCCCGAGCGGCGGCGGCGCCGTTGGCGGCTGGTGCTTCCCTTGACCCTGGGCATCGTGCTGAGTGGGATGGCTCCGTTCCTGCAGGTCGACGTCGCGCATTCCCACGCTGGGCAGCGGCCCGGAGCCCGGAGAGGTGTGGAGCCGGGCACCGAGTGCCGACCCACCGTGATAGGTGTGGCCCACCAGGACGATGACCTGCTCTTCATCAATCCCGAAGTCCAGCGGCTCATCCGCCACAGGTGTTCCGTCGGCACGGTCTATCTGACCGCCGGCGATGCCGGGCACCCGTTCCCCGAGGATCCCTACGTACGACGACGAGAAGAAGGCTTACGGGCCGCCTACGCGACCATGGCGGGTGTCCCGGACCGCTGGCACCGCAGCGACATCACCGTACGGGGCCACCGTCTCGTGTCCCACGTCCTGCGCGACCGCCCCGACGTACGGCTCGTCTTCCTCCGCCTGCCGGACGGGTTCGCCAAGGGCGCCGGAAGCCCGCGGTACTCCAGGCAAAGCCTGCTGAAGCTGTTTCGCGGGCAGATCGCCACGATCAAGCCGGTGGACGGAGCCAAGCCCTACACCAGGGAGGAGCTGACCTCGGTGATCTCCGAAGTCCTTTCCTCCCGGAAGGCCGAACGCGTCCTGACGCTCGACTACGACAGCGCCACCTTCGGGGCCGGCCCGCCCAATCCGGCCGATCACAGCGACCACGAGATGACAGGGCGGTTCTTCCGCAAGGCCGCATTCCTGGCTCCCGCCCGCCCCACCGTCGCCTCCTACGTCGGCTACGGCCTCTCTCTGCTCCCGGCCAATCTCACTCCGCAGCAACGGCGCGACAAGGAAGCCGTCTACGACGTCTATCTCCGGTACGCGGGATGCTCCACGGCCCCCTGCCCGGCCGGATTCGCCCTCAGTCAGAACTTTCGCCGGTGGATCGGGAGGGAACACCGCAGGACGCACCGGCAGGCCCGCCCCGGGGAGATCGTGTCGGCGATCGGCCGCACCAGTGCCAAGGTCGCCGTCGAGCGTTGCCTCGCGAGGGACCCCCGCCTGCCTGCGCACGGCTCCGTCACCACGGCGGACTGCGACGGCGGGCCGGCCCAGCGGTGGACCTTCGTGGGAGCCACCGTCCGGGCCACCGGGTCCGGGGCCTGTCTCACCGCGTCCTTGCAGGTCAGCGTGGAGCCGTGCAGCGGGTCGAGCGCCCAGGCGTGGTGGCGTGACGCCGACGGAAGGATCGGATCGGGCGGCCGCTGTCTGCATCAGGACGACCTGGCGATGCTGAACCCCCGACTCGGTCTGGAACCGTGCAGTCCGTTTGAGCCCGAGGTGCGCTGGCAGTGGTAGGGCGGCGAGCCGACGTGGCCGGTTCCGTCGCGGTGGTCCGGTGTCAGAGTCCCATGGAGATGGCGAGGCGGGTCAGTTCGGCCGTGTTGTTGATGCCCAGCTTGGCGCGGATGCGGCGGAGGTAGGCGTCGACGGTGTGCTTGGAGAGTCCCATGTGGCGGGCCGTCTGGAGGTAGGTGCGTCCGGCGGCGATGTGTCCCAGTGCTTCCTGCTCGCGCGGTGCCAGGGAGAGAGCGGCGGTTTCGGCGGGCTGGTGGGTGAGGGTGAGGCTCATGGGATTTCCTCCGACGCATCGGTCAGGTCATCTCTGCTCGCATCCTCGGAAGCAGGGGGACATTCACCAAAATGTCTGGTTTGTCCCTGCTAAAAAGCGTGACCCCGGGAGTTCATGGCGGCGTCCGTGGACTGTCACGGGCGTGTCACAGGGCTCACCCCTCCACGACTGCGCCCCGCTCGATCTATACAGGCGTATTGAACAACCGTCATAGACGTGCGTATAGTTGGCGAGGGGAAGCGGCCGGACCATCCGCTCGCACCCTGAGCCCACGAGCCGTCCCATCACGCCACGAGGAACCGCCATGACCGCCAGCACCACGGCAACCGCCACCGCAACGGCCACCACCGCGACGCAGACCGCCCACCCCGTCCGCGCCACCCTGGACCTGGACGGCCGCGCCCTCTCCTACCTCGACTTCGGTGGCACCGGGCGTCCGCTGCTCGCCCTCCACGGTCACCTTTCGGAGGGGTCCTCCTTCTGCGCCCTGGCCGCCGCTCTCGGCCCCGGGTGGAGGGTCATCGCCCCCGACCAGCGCGGCCACGGTGACTCCGACCGCGCCTCCGACTACACCCGCGCCGGCTACGTCGCCGACCTCCGCGCCCTCGTCGACCACTTGGGCCTCGACCGGTTCACCCTGCTCGGCCACTCCCTCGGCGCCGTCAACGCCTTCCACCTGGCGGCCGAGCTCCCGCACCGCGTCGAGGCCCTGGTCAACCTCGACACCGCCGCCGACATCCCCCGCGCGGACACGAGCCCGCTCGCCTTCGTCCTGTCCTTCCCCTACACGGCCGACAGCCGCGAGGAGCTTCTCTCCGCGCTGGGCCCGGCGGCTCCCCTGCTCGGCGGCGCCCTGCGTCCGCTGCCCGGGGGAGGCTGGCGGCTGCCCTTCCACCCGCAGGACACCGTCACCTCCGAGAACGCCGTCCACGGCGACCACTGGCAGCAGTGGCTCGCCGGCGACTGCCCCGCGCTCCTCCTGCACGGCACCTCCAGTCAGGTCCTCGGCGCCGAGCTCGCCGCCGAGATGGTTGCCCGCCGCCCCCGCACCACGTACGCCGCCCTGGACGCCGACCACTTCCTCCAGCTGCGTGACCCCGAGGGTGTCCACGCCGCCGTCCGGTCCTTCCTCGCCGGGGCCGGGCGCTGAGGGCCCGCCAGGGGCGGCGGGCCGCCGCTTGGCCCACCCGTACGCCCGCTCGAAGTCGTCGAGCAGCGACCGGAGGAAGTAGCCGTGTACGCCCACCCGTCGGAGGGGCGGGAGCTTCCCTCCGCAGCCGGTGTAGCGTGCCGGTGCCGGCGGGGAAGAGCAGCCCGGAAGGCAATCGGGCAGGCACCGGGGAGCCAACCGGGACGAGCGCCGCAGCCTTGCCCGATCAACCGCGAGCCGACCGGTGCGGCGCGCGAAGTTCGCACGAGGGGAGTTCGAGGTCGTGAGCGGACGGCGCAGCGGCAGGCCCACCCTGGAAGAGGTCGCGGCTCTCGCCGGCGTCGGCCGGGGCACGGTCTCACGGGTGGTCAACGGCTCGCCCCGGGTGAGCGAGCGGGCCAGGGAAGCCGTCGCCCGTGCCGTCGCCGCACTGGGGTACGTACCCAATCAGGCGGCACGCGCGCTGGCCGGCAGCCGGACCGACGCGGTCGCCCTCGTCATCCCGGAGACCGGGGCCCGGCTGTTCTCGGAGCCGTACTTCCTCGACCTCATCCGCGGGGTGAGCGCCGAACTCGCCGAGGCGGAACGGCAGTTGCTGCTCACCCTGGTGCGGACCGAGCGGGAACGGCAGCGGTTCGAACAGTACCTGGCCACCCAGCGGGTGGACGGCGTGCTGCTGGCGTCCGTACACGATGACGATCCGCTGCCCGACCGGATAGGGGAGCTGGGGCTGCCGGTCGTCATGAACGGGCGGCGCTCCGCGTCCGAACCCGTCGCCCACGTCGACTCCGACAACAGCGGCGCAGGACGGGCGGCCGTCTCCCATCTCGTGGCGCGGGGCCGGGGCAGGATCGCGACCATCAGCGGGCCGCTCGACATGGACGTGGCCCGCGCCCGGCTGGGCGGCTACCGCGAGGGCCTGGCCGAGGCGGGGCTCGCGCCCGACGAGTCGCTCGTGGCGGCCGGCGACTTCACGGAGGAGGGCGGCAGGCGGGCGATGCGTGAGCTACTGGAGCGCAGCCCCGGCCTGGACGCCGTCTTCGCGGCCTCCGACGTGATGGCGGCCGGCGCGCTCGGCGTGCTGCGCGAAGCCGGGCGACGGGTCCCGGACGACGTGGCCCTCGTCGGCGTCGACGACTCGGCGGTGGCCCGACTGATGGACCCGCCCCTGACGAGCGTGCGCCAGCCGATCGAGGAGATGGGCCGCATGATGACCCGCATGTTGCTCCAGCAGATCACGGAGCCGTCCGGGTCCGTGGCCGGTGGCACGCCGATGCAGCAGCCCCGACGGGTCCTCCCGACGGAGCTCATCGTGCGGGACTCCTCCTGAGACGCTTGCCGAATGCGGCTACGGTGAGCCGTTCGTCAGCAGCAGATGGAAGACCGTGCCCCGGTGGAAGAGCGTCGCGGTATCGCTCGCGGACCCGTCGAAGTACACGGGTGGGAGCGGGGGCTCGTGGCCGTGGTACTCCGACGAGCGCAGGAAGTCGGGCTCCACGGAGGCGAACGCCCACTCCCGCTCGTCGGCGCTGCCCCAGCTCTCCGCCGGCGTCAGCACCTCGTGGAGGAAGCCCGCCACCGTCCGGCCGGCCTCGTCCATCGGCAGACGGCGACGGTACGGGGAGGGTGCCGCGGTGAGCATCCAGTGCAGCCGCTCGGTGAACTCCTCTTCCGCGAGGGGGGTGACGGTGGCCCGGAAGCCTTCGCGGAGCAACCTGACCGGATCGCTCCCGGCTGCCGGACCGTCGCCCTCGTTCGGCCCGGGGGTGAAGTCGCTCAGGTTGTACCACTCGCGTCGGCGGTCGGCGGCGACCATCATCTGCTCGAACAGGTCGCTTCGCAGGTACGCGTCCAGCAGCCCCTGGCGGTTGTCGACGGTCACCGACCGGCCGGCCTCGACCTTCAGCAGCAAGGTGTTGCTGTTCATCACCGCGTCGACGGCCGACAGAAAGCGGTCGATCGCGGCCCGGTCCACCTCGGCGAGCAACGACTGCACGTTCCCTCCCCTGCGTCAGGCCTTGAGTGTGCCGGATACCGCCCCACGGCCCCGGCAGGGGTCCAGGCGGGCTCCCGGCCCTCGACCATCGCCAGGGCGACCGTGGGGCCGAGCACCGCCATCGGGTCGCGGGCCGGTGAGTGGGCCGCCAGGACGTCGTGGAGGGCGAGGACCGCACGAGCGGGCCGAGGACCTGCGGCGCGTTCAGCCGCAGCAGGTCCTCGGCGGTCGCGGGCACCGTCAACCGTTCCCGTCCGCGCCGAGCTCGCTCCCGCCGGCCTCGTCGATGGGCCGGATCACGACCGGATAGACCGGCGAACCGGCCGGCGCCGGACACTGCGCCACCCTCGCCGCGATCTCGGTGACCCGCTCCAGGTTCGCGCAGTCGAGGACCCAGTACCCGGCGAGCACCTCCTGGGTCTGCTCGTACGGCCCGTCCGTGACGACCGGCCGCCCCTCCGCGTCCGCGGTCACGAACCGCGTCCTCCCGGGCTCGACGAGTCCCTGCCCGTCGATGAACTCCCCGGTCTCCGCCAGATCGTCGTTGATCGCGCTCATGTACGCGAACATCGCCCTGAGCTCCTCCTCGCTCCAGGCCGGGCAGTGGTCGGACGCCTTGCCGTTCATGGCGTCGTAGTCGGCCTGAGCCCCCTGCACCATCACCAGGTACTTCATCGCGTTCTCTCCTCCGTGGGGTCGCCCCTTGCGGGGCCCGTGCACAGGAGACGTCGGGGCCGGGCGCCTTTCCCGACACCTCGCCGTGCCTCACCGGTACGGCTTCCTCCGCAGGGCACGAACGGCCCCCTGCCCGGCGCTCCCCGGCGCCTGGAACCGCCTGCTGGAGGGGCTCCAGGCCCTTCGTCGGCATGCGGTCCTTGCCGGGCAGGTGCCGGAGCAGGCGCAGCACCAGCAGGGACACCGCACCAGCGCGGGGCTGCCGACCCATTTCTCACCAACACCTCGACGCGCAGCCCGGTCACGTCAGCCTTCGCCGTCCACGAGCTGTACGACGGTCACCGCGCGCGAGTCGGCGCATCCACCATGACCAGCCGGCCAGTGGCGCACGGCTTCCCCGCCTTCGCCGGGTGCATCGAGACGGAAGGCCGATCGCCGGTCCACTCCGGGGACCCGGCACCGTGCCCGAACCTCACCCGCCCGGCCGACGGATGCGACGTGCTGCTGTGCGAAGCCGAGAGTGCCCGGGCGCCGGCCCAGGTGTGCCGTGTGGCGTACGGCGCCCTACGATGGGGTGCCTGAGCACTCTTCCTGGGCACTCTTTCGAGCAAGCGCAGGGCCCCCGCTCGTTGGGGGAGTCGGCGCCCGCGCCGGCTCGGCAGGGGAGGTGGCGGTGGAGTACGTGCGGGTCCCCTTGCTGTCCGTGCACTGGACGCGGCAGGCGTTCCTGCACTGGCCCTATCCGCCCGCGCTCCTGCAGCGCTTCCTGCCGCCGCCCCTGGAAGTCGACGTGTTCGAAGGGCAGGCCTGGGTGAGCCTGACGCCCTTCCTCATGTCCTCCACGAAGGTCCTGGGAGTTCCGATGCCCTGGGGGACCTTCCCCGAGACGAACCTGCGCACCTACGTGCGGCGCACGGGCGGGCCGAGCGGCGTGTGGTTCTTCTCCCTCGACGTCACGCACCCGGCCATGCTGGCCGCGCGCCTGGTGGGAATCCCTTACGCGCTGGGACACCTCTCCGTGGAGGGCCGGGGCCGCACCTGCCGTTACGCCGGCCGACGGGGACGCGACGGTCCCGGCTACGAGCTTGAGGTGCGCACCGACGAGCGCATCGAGGCGCCGCACCTCCTGGACACGTGGCTGACCGACCGCTTCCACGTGTACTCGACGTCCGCCGGACGGCTCTGGCGGACCCCGGCCGCGCACGAGCCCTGGCCGCTCTTCCGGGGAACGCTCGTCCGCTCGGAGGAGTCCCTGCTGGCCGCCGCAGGACTGCCCGAACCGGCCGCGTACCCCCTCGTCCACACCTCGCCCGGTGTCGGCCCCGTACGCCTCGGATTCGCCCGGCGCGGCTGAGGGCCAGGCGCCGCACACCACGGCTCGTATGCGAGGGTCGCCGCGCGTCACGAGCGCCGCACCACCGGTCACCCGGCACGAGCCGGCCCGGCCGGACCGTCCTTCGCCGTGGGCAGTGTCCCTGGCCGGGGCCCATACTCGTGTGATGAGCCGCCCCGTGCGCCCCGTGCTCCTCTACGCGAACCTCGTCTCCGACCTCGCGGTGGACCTCGACCAGCGCGAGGTGCTCCGCACGTGGGCCGAGCAGGCACCCCGCGAAGTGTGGCTGCTCCACCCGGGCGACGTGCTGGTGTCCCCGGTGCCGGTCGGCGAGGAGTTCCTGGCGTACGCCTGTGCCCTGACCGGCGTCCCGCGGGAATCGGTGACCGTGGTGGCCATGCCGCAGGCCTTCGGGGCGGTCGACGCACACGCGCGGCACCACGGCGCCGTGGCGGGGGTGCGCAGCGCGTCGGGAGGCCGTCCGGTGGGCGCGGTGCTCCCGACCGCCCTGGACGCCTCCGCCGTGGCGCTCGCCAACGCCCTGGGAGTCCCGTTGGCCCCGTACCCCTCGGCGGCCGCAGCCGAGGCCGCACTGGAGGTGACCTGGCTGCTCAACACCAAGGCGGGGTTCCGGACCGCGGCACGCGAGCTCGGCATGAACCTGCCCGACGGCCGCGTCTGCCGCCGCGAGGAGGTGCCCGGCGCCGTACGGGACCTGCTGCGCACGCACGAGCACGTCGTGGTCAAGCCCGACCGGTCGGCGGGCGGCCACGGGCTGCGCTTCCTCTCGGCGGCAGCCGGGGAGTGGACCTGCGACGACCTCGCGCCGGTGGGCGGGGCCGCAGGCCGCTGGGTGGTCGAAGAGCGGATCGACGTGGCCTGCTCGGTGAGCATCCAGCTGGAGACGGGGCCGCAGGGCCCGTGGCCGCTGTTCAGCGGTGCGATGCGGACCGACGAGGGCTCCTTCACCGGATACGTGTCGCCCCTGACGCCCTCCCTCGCGCACGCCGGGCCCCCACTGGAGAAATGGGGGCGGGCTCTGGGCGGCTTCCTGGCGGAGCACGGCTACGCGGGGCCGTTCAGCCTCGATGCCATGGTGTCGTCCGACGGCTCCCTGTTCGCGGGCGAGAGCAACGTCAGGCGTACGGCGACCAGCACGCCGCAGGCCATGGTAACCCGTCTCGCCGCCACGGCCGCGACCGCCGCCGTCACCGCCTCCGCCGGGCCCCGGGATCCGGCGTGGGCGACGGGCACCGTGCGGGCACCGCGTCCGTACCACTTCGAGGAGGCCGTGGCCCGGCTGCACGAGGACGGCACCGCCTACGACCCCCGGACCGGGGAAGGCGTCGTCCTGTACGCCGGGATGCCACCCGACGGCCGTACCTGGCGCTACGCGGTGATCGCCGACGGGCACGCGACGCTGGCGCGGTACGAGGCGCAGCTGCACTCCTCCTGGGCGTCCGTCCCCTGAGGCGGCCCCCTCACCGGGTGACGGGCACCGACGCCAGTTCCCCCAGGAACGCACTCAGGGCACGGACCCCCAGGCGGAGCGCTGCGATCTCCACCTTCTCGTCAGGGCCGTGCCAGCGGTCCCCGGGCAGTCCGGTCCCGAAGAAGAGCACGGGAGCCTTGCAGGCGCGGGCCAGCTGCGCGGCGGGGGCCGCACCGCCGTTGCCGATGCACCGGGCCGGGGACCCGTAGGCGCGGCCCACCGAGCGGACCAGCGCGGCGAGCGCCGGATGGTCCGCAGGGGTGCGGTACGGGTCGGAGATCGTGGGGGACACCTCCAGCTCGTAGCCGAAATCGGATGCGCGGTGCTCACGCAGCCAGCCGCGCAACTGCTGCGCGACCTCGTCGGCCCGCTGGTCGGGAACGAGCCTCAGCAGCAGGTCGGCGTCGGCCTCGGCGGGGATGAGGCCGAGCGCCGGCGCGTCCGTACGGCCGGCCGTGAGGCGGGCGACCTCGGCCGAGGGGCGGATCCACAGCCTCTCCGGCGCACGGAACCCGGCCTCGCCGCCGGCTCCGAACGCACCGGTGTCCGCACGCCAGGTCCGCTCGTCGAAGCGCAGGGTGTCCAAGGACTCGCGCAGGGCGGGGCCGGGCTCGGCCACTGCGTCGTAGAACCCGGGGAGCGTGATCCGGCCGGCTCCGTCGTGCAAGGTGCCCAGCAGCCTGCACAATTCGGACGCCGCATTGGTGGCGGCCCCCGAAACGGCCCCGCTGTGGATGTCCCGGTGGGCGCCGCGGACGGTGAGGGTGGCGGTGACCGACCCGCGGACCGTGGTGCAGACGGCCGCCTCGTCCAGGGACCAGAGCATGGTGTCGGAGACCATGACCACGTCGGCGGTCAGCTCGTCGGCGTGTGCCGAGAGCAGGTCGGCCAGGTGCACGGAGCCGATCTCCTCCTCTCCTTCGACCAGGTACTTCACCGTCACCGCCGGCGCGCCGCCGGAGACCGACGCCAGGTGCGCGCCCAGGGCCCACAGATGGCACATGATCTGCCCCTTGGCGTCCGAGGCCCCCCTGCCGTACAGCCGGCCGTCACGCTGCAGCGGTGCGAACGGAGCGGTGACCCGCCAGGTGGAGGGATCGACGGCATGGACGTCGTGGTGGCTGTACACCAGCAGGACCGGGGCGTGGGGATCAGCGGCCGGCCGGCAGCCGTAGACGGCCGGCAAACCTTCGGTCTGCCAGATCTCCGTACGGGGAAAACCCATCCGGCGCAGCCTCTCCACCAGCCATCGTGCGGAGCGCCCCACGTCGGCCGCCCGGTCGGGGTCCGAGGACACGGACGGGACCTCCACCCACTGCGCCAGGGCGTCCAAGGCGTCCGGCTCGGGCAAGCCGTCCTGCCCGATGAGGCTCTCTGTCGCGCTCATGGTCGGCGGCTGCCCGCGTTCACCGGCCTCAACCGCCTCCCACCGGTTGCGCCGCCCCCGTGCGTTCGGGTGCCTCTGCAACGAGGACGGCGTGCCACCGTCGAGCCTGCAGTACGTAATGGTCGTCCCGTCCCGCGTGCGCGGGCCAGCCGGGGGATCAGGTCGACGACCCTCACGCGCCCGGCGGTCTCGGTCGCCTTCGGCGCGAGTGGGCGGCGGCTGGCCGTGCACGTGCCCGATGTGCCCCACGTTTCCGTTGACGACGCCCACGTTGTTGCCCGACCCGGAGCCGCCGCTCAGGTTCAGGCGCTGCGAGGTACCGAGGACCCGTTCCGGTGGAATCGGGTGGGGCTCACCCCGGGCGTGCGGAGCGGCGCATCGGGTGGCAGGATCAGGCAGGTGTCGATCACGTGCAAGCTGCAGATCAAGCCCGGTCAGAGTGTCGTCGTCCTGGGTAAACCGGACGATCTGGAGCTGGAAGTCGACGCCGACGGCAACCCGGCTTCGGCCGATGCGGTACTCGCCTTCGTGACCACCTCCGAGGACCTTCTCGGGGCGCACGCGAAAGCGGCGGTCGCCGCCGCGCGGCGCGATGCCCTCGCCTGGGTGGCCTACCCGAAAGGCGGAAAGCTCGGAACGGATCTGAACCGCGACTCCCTCAACGCCGCGCTCTCCGAGCAAGGCGTGCGCGCCGTACGGCAGATCGCCATCGACGACACCTGGTCAGCGCTCCGCTTCCGGCCCGGCAACTGACCCCGGGCCGTGCGTGTTACAGGGTGAGGGTCACGGCGGCAGGGCTGCCTTGGCGGTCGCTCGGCCCTCAGTCGAACCGCACGCAGATCGGCACGGGGAGCCGCGGCGACCAGGTACCGGTGCTGTAGTCGTACGCCTGGGCGTAGCCGTTGTTCCCGGGGGCGCAGGGGGAGGAGATGTTCGTCTCCAGGTAAACGGCTCCGCCGGGAACACCGGAGTTCGTCTTCGCCGTCACGGTCCCGCCGTACCTGACCTGCCCCGAGTTGTACTTGACGACCACGTACACCCGGCCGCCCAGGGTGAAGTTGCCGCCGCCGATCTTGAGATGGTTGCGGTAGGTGTACTGGAACAGGTAGAGGCCTGCCGGGGCCTTGGTCAGACCGGCCGGCGTCGATGTGGTCCGGGCGGCCGTGCCGACTGGTGCCAGAGCTGCCGATGCCGTCGCAGCCGGTGCGACTCCCAGGCCGACCACGGCCATTGCCGTGACTGCGACCGCGATGCGGCGCTGACGGTAAGAGGTTGTGTGCGAGAGGTGGCGCATGACTTTTCCTCGGGAAGCTGGAAAACGATGAACCCGTCCATCGGTCCCGCCGGCACGGCATCTGACCGGCCCCTCGACAGAGGCCGGCTCACTCACGCTCTACTGCCTGGCGGAATACCGGCATCCCCCTGAAGAAACACTCTGATTCCAGGCTAAGCCGGATGGATGGGTCCCGCCTGCTGTACGGACCGGAGGCATTCGTGCCGCGGACTCGGGGCGGTGTCAGTGTGGAGAAGTAGATTCCCTGGCATGTCGATCACTGCACGATTGCGTGGCTCCGTACACCTGCCGGGTGGCGAGGAGCTGGTCAACGGGTTCGCCCTGGAGAGCCGCGGGGACGGCTCCTGCCGCGCTCTGCTCCGTAGCGGGCACGACTTGGAGGTCTACGACCTGGACGAGGTGTTCGCGGGCGAGCGAGCGCCGGCTGCGGTCTTCCCCGTGCCGTGGACGTGGGACCGCGTCGTTCCGTCCGTCAGCCCTGACGGCTCCTTCGCCGTGTTCTCGGGCCAGCGGGCCGTGCGGGCCGTGGGCGCAGGCGGCGAGATGGTGTGGGAGTACCGGCACGGCTGCTGGGGGCCGGAGGTCGGGCACGCGCACACGGGGGACGAGCAGGAGGTCTGCCGCGGGCTTGAGCACGGCTCCTGCCGGGTCTCCGACGACGGCCGGCTCGTCTGGGCGCACGTGGTGGGTGTGGAGGTGGAGAACTGGGTCGTCCTCGACGCTCGGGACGGTCGGGAGCTGGCCCGGCTGCCACTGGAGAGTGCAGCCTCCGGATCGCACCATCTCTCCCACCCGGACGGGATCCACATGGGTCTCTCCATCGGCATGGGCCAGGACGGAATCCTGCTCCACTGGGCGCGCTGGGACGGAGGGCAGCTGACGTCCTGGGACCTCAACGCGACCATGGACCGCATCCTGATCGACGTCCACGGGGGGCACCCCGGCTTCCTCACCGTCGAGCACTACGGAGCGGACCTGCAACTGCACGCCCTGGACGGTTCCGTGCTGGCCCAGGGAGAGCCCGGGCCGGCCGATGAGGACGAGGACCCGCCCTCCTGCGACTACGGCTGCGGTTTCGTCGATGCCGACACCGTCATCGTCTCGACGGAGGAGGGCGGCGGCCACTGGCTGCTCGACGCCCGCACGCTGGAGGTGCGCGGGGCCGTTACGTATCCCGAGGGGGCCGTCGACGGCTGCATACGCCCACTCGGCGACGGAACCTGGCTCACCTACGATGCCGGCAGCGGGACGCTCAACCGCTGGAGCCGGGCAGCCTGACGGCGTCCCGGCAACACCTCGCGCCCCGCCCGGCAAAACCCGTACCAGAACGTCCGATTATCGCCCCTCTGTGGGGAACACAGCGCGGCTCCCCGTCAGTTCACCGAACGGAACCGGGGGCCAGCTCGCACGACTCGTCCTCGACCGGCATACCACTGGCAAGGAGAAACCGTGCGCATACTCTTCACCGGACCGGCCGCGGCCGGCCACCTCTTCCCGATGATCCCGACCGCGCAGGCCCTGCACGCCGCCGGCCACGAGGTGCTGTTCGCGAGCTCTCAGCCGCTGGACCGGCTCCGCGAGGCCGGCTTCCCGATCGTCGAGATCGGTGACGGCCGCACCATCCGGGACGCGTTCGAGCAGTCCACCGGCGAGGAAGTGCGCTACGTCGCCCACGACATGACGCCGGACGAGATCCTCGACAGGGCGGCCCGCGGCTTCGCGTACGTCTCCCGCGCGACCGTGGACGGCCTTCTGGAGGTGGCCGAGAACTGGGGCGCCGACCTGCTGGTCTACGACTCCTTCCAGGCCTCCGCCCCGCTGGTCGCGGCCAAGCTCAAGATCCCGTCGGTGATCCAGAACTTCGGCGTCACCTCCGGCCACGACATGGTCGGGCGGATCGCCGCCCACTTCACCGAGGCGTACGAGACGTACGGGGTGGCCGGCCCCGCCGAGGCCACCGCGCTGAACATCGTCCCGGCCTCGCTCGGCGGCGACCCGGGCGGCCTGCGGATGCGCTACCTCCCCTACAACGGCGGCGGCACCATCCCCGCCGGACTGCTCCGCCGCGGCACCCGCCCGCGCGTCGCCGTCACGCTGGGCACCGTGCTCACCGAAGTGGACGGCGTGCGCGCCATCGTCCGCCTGATCGAGGCCGCCGCCTCGGTGGACGCCGAGTTCCTGCTCGCCGTCGGCGACGCCGACCTCACTCCGCTCGGCACCCTCCCGGACAACGTCCGCCCGCTGCCCTGGGTCCCGCTGGCCGAACTGCTGACCGCCTCCGACGCGCAGATCCACCACGGCGGATCCGGCACCCTGCTCACCGCTCTGCAGGCCGGCCTGCCGCAGCTCCTGCTGCCCCAGGGCGCCGACCACTTCACCAACGCGGACGCCCTCACCGCGACCGGTGCCGCCCTGCGCTCCGCGTCCGACGACGTCGACGCCGCGCTCCTGACCCGCCTTGTCACCGACTCGGACCTGCGCGAGGCCGCCGTCCGCCTCCAGGCGGAGAACGCCGCCCTGCCGACCCCGGCCGAAACGGTCCCCGCTCTGGAGGCCCTGACCACCTCCTGAGCACGGCGCAGCCGCCGGTGGCGGGGCACCTGTCACCCCGCCACCGGCACCGCGTGTCGCTGCCTCGCGCCGAAAACGTGGCCCGCCCACCGGTCTGCCGCAACTTCCGGCCACGAGACAAGCGGCTCGGTGGACGGAGGGCACCTGGTGGTCCCACAGGGTGCCCCGGCTTGACCTTGACACGGTGACAAGGCCTTCACTGTGGCCAAGGAGGTGGTCTCCATGCCCACGAAACAGGACACCGACATGACCCGTGCTCTCCAGGGGCTGGGAAGCAGCAGCTCGTCGGTGCGGCTGCAGGCAGCGCTGGCGGTCGGTACGAGTCCCGACCCGCAGTTCATCGACAAGCTCATTGAACGATGCGCGGTCGAGCCCGACTTCTACGTGCGCGACATGCTCACATGGGCCCTCACCCGCCACTCGGCATCCATGACGGTCCCGGGGCTTCTCCAGGAAGTCCGCTCCGGGCATGCGCAGGCACGGAGCCAGGCGTTGCACACGCTGTCCAAGATCGGGGACCGTCGAGCGTGGCCGGCGATCACCCGGGCGGTTCTTGCCGACGCCCACGACGAGGTGGCACGGAGCGCCTGGAGGGCAGCGGTCGTACTCGTGCCCGAGGGGGAAGAGCCCGAGCTGGCCGAAGCGTTGGCGACCCAGCTGGGGCGCGGCGAGCACGAGACGCAGTTGAGCCTCAGCCGGGCATTGACCGCGCTCGGTGAGGTCATCACGCCGATCCTGCACGCCGCGACGAGGAATCCGGACCCTCGCGTACGAGAGCACGCGATCACCACGGAACGGCTGTTGCGCCACCCGGACGCCGGGTTCGAATGCGCGATCGAGGAGGCGAAGCGCATCATGGCCCTCGGCGCAACCGGCGCAACCGGCGAGAAGGGGTGACAGGCCGTGCTGATCGGCGATGTGGCGCGACGGTCCGGGGTGAGCGCCCGCATGCTCAGGCACTACGACTCGCTCGGCCTGGTGCAGCCGACCGGCCGGTCCGAGGCCGGCTATCGAGAGTACTCCGGCGAGGACATCCGGCGAATCTTCCACATTGAGAGCCTGCGGTCCTTGGGGCTGTCACTGCGCGAAGTGGGGCGGGCCCTCGACGACCCCGGCTTCACGCCCTCGGAGCTCGTCGACGACCTCATCCGCCAGACCGGCGAACGCATTGCGGCCGAGACGGCGCTGCTCACGCGGCTGCGCCGGATCGATGCCGTGGAACCTGCCGACTGGGAGGACGTCCTCCAGACCGTTGCACTCCTCCAGGCCTTGGGCTCGGAGAACGCCGGCAAGCGCCAGCGTGCCGCCCTGTCCTCGGTCGAGAACGTACCGGTGCCGGTCGAGGCACTCGTCGAGGCAGTGCTGGGCGAGGCGGACCCGAACGTCGCCGGAGCCCTTCGATGGGCCCTGGCGCAATCGGGCGGCAGCGCACTGCCACTGTTGGCGGAGGGCCTCGGCTCACCAGCAGCCGAGGTCCGCACACGTGCCGTCCAGTCCATCGCCGAGATTCCGGAGGGTGAGGCGACCGCGTTGCTGCAGGGCGCCCTGAGGAGCGCCGACCTCGTCGTCCGCAGGTACGCAGCCCTGGCGCTCGGGGCACGTGGGGTGGCCGACGCGGTCCCGACGCTCGTCGACATGATCGTCGAGGGGGTGAACGACGCCGATGCAGCCGACGCACTCAGCGCGCTGGCGGGCCGTCCCGCGGTGGCCGATGTGATCGCCACCGGTCTCGTTGACCGCCTCGCCCGCGATCCGGCCGGATCCTCGGCACGCCGACGCCTGACACAGGCGCTGGCGGAGATCCCGGGAACCACCGCGTCACGTGCCCTCGTAGACCTGTCGGAGGACGGCGACCGCGTCGTTGCGCTGACAGCGGCCTACATTCTCGGGATGCGCGAGGCATGCTGACCCGGTCTCGCAGCCCGGGGTCACCTGCCGCCCACGAAGTACCGGGCAGGGACGAAGACCTCGTGGCCGGTGAGGAAGCGGACGCGGACACCGGAATCCGTCCACGCGGTGGATTCGACCCCCTCGACGCCCAGAGCGGGGTCGACGTCCACCCAGTGTCCGTAGGACAGGCCGGGGGACTTGCCGATCATGAGCTTGTAGGAGTCCTCTCCGGAGAGGCTGTACCGGTGCAACAACCCCAGGAAGTGGGGCGACTGGTCGGCGTAGACGATCGCCGCGGGAGCACTGGCGCGGTACGTCACCTCGGTCCGCGGCCACCACAGAACCGTCATGACCGCGACGGTCAGCAGGACACCCGCCACGCCGCCCAGCAACATCCTGCCGATTCCGGTGGTCCGGCGGCTCCGCGCGTCTTCGTCGGGTCGGCGGGCGGTGACGGTATCGATGAGGCCCCTCCAGGCTCGGCGCTGCTCCGCCCCCTGCCGGCCGGAGACGGCTCGGTCAATAGGACGCGGAACCGGACCGATTGGTTGTGCCGCAGGTCGGCCCGACGTGTAACTGCCCGTCTCCCGGCATCCGCTGCACGTGAGCCGGTCCGTTTCTCCGCAGCCATCCCTTCCGGCAGACTCTGCTGCCCCTACTCGGCCTGGGTGGCGGGGTACGGACTGTGCGCGGTCACAGGCCCAGGGTGACGGCGAGGCGGGTCAGGTCGGCAGTGGTGTGGGCGTTGAGCTTGGCGCGGATACGGCGGAGGTAGGCGTCGACGGTGTGCCGGGAGACGCCCATGTGGCGGGCCGTCTGCAGGTAGGTGCGGCCGGCGGCGATGTGGCGCAGGGCTTCCCGCTCGCGCGGTGCCAGCTCGCCCGCGGGGGGCTCGGCGTCCGTCATGGTGAGGGTGCGGCTCATGGGATTTCCTCCGCCGGATCGGCTCGGTCACCACTGCTCGCGCCCTCGGAAGCAGTCGGGGCAAATGCCCCTTTTGTCTGTGGTTAAAAGCCTGACCCGGCGACTTCGCGGGAGTGTCCGCCAACTGTCACAGGCGTGTGACAGGCACCCCGGACGCGGCCACCAAACGTCACGCCTCGGCCGTCTCGCCGTGACCGCCGTTCCGGCTTGTGGCCGCTATTCCGGGGACCACACGGCCGGCCCGCCGCCACGCCACTCGATCAGGCGCGCGTCGGTCAGGCGTACGTCGTCGAGGTCGAGGCCGGCCCGCTGCAGAAGCTCCAGAAGATCGCCGGGGCCCAGGGCGCGGCCGAGGATCGCGCCGTCGCAGCGGACGCGGCGTCCGCCTTGGGCGTCCGGCGGGTAGACGATCACGCGCGCAGCAGGGCTCACCCCTCCACCCTGCCGCCGACCGTTCACTCCGGCATTCCCAGGGCGGCGTCGGGCCGGCAGTGCGGGCACGCGGGCACTCCCTCGGTCAGGGCTCGGCGCGCCTCCTCGCCGCTCAGGGGTGAGCAGCGCTTTCCTGCGTCCCAGCAGCCTCCGGCGTGGAGGCGGACCGGGAGCCGGCCTGCGCCGATGCCGCGCTCGATCAGCCAGGCGGGCGGCTCGGCCCGAGGTCGCCGACGGGCGGCAAGCGACTCGCGTTCCTCCGCGGTGCTCAAGGCCCGCTCGGCCCGGCCGAGCTCGGCGCGGAGGTAGGTGACCACGGTGCGCAGACGTGGCAGATCGGGAGGCAATTCGGACACGTGTTCTATTCTATGTCCGAGTGCAGAACCGCCACCAGGACGGACCCACCGGCAAGCCCGCGCGCTCGTACGAGGGGGTGCAGCGCCGTCCGCCGCCCGGAGCCGTGGCTGTCAAGCCCCGAGATTTCGTGCCGTGACCCGCAGACCCACCCGGGGCGCAATGGAATCGCAGAGCGCCGGCGGAGCAAGGCCGCCGCAGCGCCCGCCACCCCGGACAAGGAGCACCCCCCATGGCCACCAAGCCCCGACGCCTCACCACCCTGCGGGCCGCCGTAGGCGCCTTGGCCAGGGGGGTCGAAGGTGTTGACCGGCCGCGGGGCGGCGCGGCGAGGCGCGTGCGCCGGCTGTGGGCGGGCGCGGCGGCCGGCCTGGGGCTGGCGGCGCTGATCCTGGCCGTTCACGCATTCAACGCAGGCTCCGGATCCGCACCCGATGCCCCGCCTCCATCTGCCTCCACCTCGGCGGCAGCTGAAAGCCGGGCGTCGTCCGCGACGCCGGTCCCGAGGACGGAGCCGAAGAGCGCGGACGTGTCTTCGCCGACAGTTGACCCCGGGCCTGATCCGTCTACGCCTCCTGCGTCCGTGGATCCCCAGGCGTCTGATGCGGGGGCCGAGTGGGCGAGTGCGTCAGCAGCGGCCGTTTCTGCCGTAGGCGGGATGATGAGCGGGGTCGCCGCGGCGGTCAATACCCGCCGTCACAGGTCGCCGGCCACGGCTCCGGCCCCGGCGGAATCGGCCGGGTCGGCCGAGCTTCCGCCCCGGTCTACGCCTGCCTCTTCCGACACGCCCGCGGCTTCCGGGCCGGCCGCGCGTACGTCGTGCCGGCGGGAGCCGTACTCGCCGCGACTGCTCCGGTCCGGGCGGCGGAACCCGTCCTTCCACCACCCCGACCGCCCGCACCTCTGACGGTCGTCGCGCCGACCGCCCGCCTGGACCGCATCCTCCGCGGCCCTGAGCTCGGCTGCCGGCCCGAGGACGGTCACGGGCCGGCAGGTCGAGCGGTGTCCCAGACCTACCCCGCCACGCGGAGGCGGGTGGCGGCCGCCTCGGCCTCCCGCACCACGCGGTCCGTGTCCACGTCGACCAGTCGGCCGCCGAACTTCAGCGCCCGCCCGTCCACGAACACGGCGTCGATGTTCTCGGGTCGTCCGTTGAAGACGATCTGACCCGTCCAGTCGAAGCGCGGTGCGAAGTTCAGGGCGGCCGGGTCGATGATCACGAGGTCGGCCCGCTTGCCGGGGGTCAGAGAGCCCACCCGGTCGGCGAGGCCGAGGACTTCGGCGCCACCCAGTGTGGCCATCCGCAGGACGTCGTGCACTTGCGGGAAGACCCCGGCCTCGGTCGTGCGGGCGCGTTGCAGGCCGATCGCCGTCTTCATCAGCGCGTGGAAGTCCGAGCTGTCGTTGGTTCCGCCGTCCAGGCCGAGGCCCACCTTGACGCCCCGCTGCCCGAGCTCGGACAGCCGCATGATGCCGGAGGCCAGCCGCATGTTGCTGAGCGGGCAGTGGGCCGCACGTACGTCGTGCTCGGCGATGGCCGTGATCTCGGCGTCGGTCAGGTGGATCCCGTGGTTGATCAGGAGCCGCGGGCCCAGCGCGCCGATGTCGGTGAGGACCGCCAGGGGATCGTCGGCGCGCTGCTCAGGTCGTTCCAGGACATGGGAGTTGAGCATGACCCCCAACTCCTGGGCGGCGTCCCAGTGGGCGCGGTTGAGGTGTTGGATGGGCCGCGCCGCATGGGTGGCGATCTGGAAGGAACCGAGCGGCACCGGGTCGACGAGTTCCTTCTTCACCTTGGCGACCAGCACCGCGTCGGGCGCCGGGGGAAACATCGCGTACGTGAACCGCACCCCGGTGCCGGCCAGGGCCCTTACGTAGCTCTCGATGAGGTCGTACGAGAAGATGTCCACCCAGTCCACCAGTGTGGTCACGCCCGACTGGACGGCGTCGAGGGCGGCGAGCCGGACGAAGCTGTGGAGGGCCGCCGGTGTCAGCCGACCGCGTTGGGGGTCGGTACACCCCTGGAGCCAGCCGAACAGGTCCCGGCCCGTACACCCGCCGCGGATCATCGCCTGCCAGAGGTGGTTGTGGGTGTCGACGAACCCCGGCATGACGAGCTTGCCCGAGGCATCCACCACCCAGGCGCCGGGCGGCGCCTGCAGCGCCGGGCCGACGGCGGCGATGGCGCCGTCGCGCATCAGGACGTCGGCGTTCTCGACGGCGCCGAGCGGGCCACTGCCGAGGGCGGGGTCCATGGTGAGCACCAGGGACGCCGCGCGGAGCAGGACCGTCCGGCCGCCCGGGACGGGCCGCCGGGAGGGGTGCTCGCGGGGTTCGGGGCGGGGGGTGAGGCCGAGTAAGAGCGGGGTGGCGGTGGCCAGACCGAGGCCGGCGAGGAGATCTCGGCGGCTGGGGACCGACGACGGAGCGGCGACTGACTGCATGGCGTGTTACCTCCCGAGGGCTCAGAACGGAAGGCCCGCCCGGGCAGGAGGCTGAGACGGAGCGTCGAGCAGAGGCGGGGGATTACACGCAGCATGCCCCCGGGAGCGACCACCCGATAGATGCCTGCGGAAAACTTTTTCCGTTCCGGCCCGGCGTCGTTCATGTCTCTGACGGATGCCGCGGGGGAACGGCCGCATGCGTCCCGCCCCGAAGCGATCCTCCGCACTGCGGCTGCGTACGGGCACATCAACTCCGCCGGCGGCCTGCGGGGGTGCCCGCACGCACCTGGCTTCCTGATGCTGACGGGGGAGCGGTCAACGGGAGGAGGCCGTGGACCTGGAGACTGCCGTGTCGACGGCGGCGTACGTCACGCCGTGGTCGGCCAGCGCCTCCGCGACGATCCGGCCGGTCGTGGTCAGGGCCAGGAGGATGTGCTCGTCGCCTATCTCGCGGTCCTTGCGGGCCAGCGCCACCCGGAGCGACTTCTCCAGGACGGTCTTGGCCTCCCGCGAGAACGGCCGGCGGCCCGACCGCCACCCCGCGCCCTTGCGGTCGCCTGCCAGCGCGCCCGTTCCGTGGGCCTCTTCCACCCGCGCCACGATCGCGCTGACGTCGATGCCGAGTCCCGCCAGCGCCTCCGCGTCCGCACGGGACAAGCCCGCCCGGCGCCTGGCGTCGGCCAGGGCGGCCGCCAGGGAGGGGCGGCGGGCCGGGGGGCACAGTTCCCGCAGTGCCGCCGCTGCCCGGGTGTCGTCCCGGTCGAGGAGGGCCAGCAGCAGATGCTCGTCGGTGACGGCCTTCGCCCCGGCTCGATCCGCGTGCTCGACCGCGCCTTTCACCACGGCGCGTGCGGCTTTCGTGAACCGTTCGAACATCACTGCCTCCCGTACTTCTTGTGGACGGCCTGGCGGCTGACTCCCAGTTCGGTCGCGATCTCCTGCCACGACCATCCCTGGTTACGCGCACTGCGTACCTGGACGGCTTCCAGCTGTTCCAACAGCCGCCGCAGGGCGGAGACGGCCCGCAACCCGACCCGGGGGTCGCGGTCGCCCGCCCGTGCGGCGAGATCGGTCGCATCGGTCATGGTGTCAACTTACGTTGACGTCGGCCTTGTGTCAACCTTGATTGACAAGTGACGGCGGCGGCGACCGTGCCGGTAGCGGGCAGACTGACCGGTTCAGGACCACATCGGACCCAGCACCTCTTCGGGCGTAGCCGCCAGTTCGAGGGTTTCCAGAACGGTGAGCAGTTGCCGCTCCTCGTAGCGGAAGTGGTTCTCCGTGATCGCGGCGATGCCTTCGAGGTGGCGGTCGAGCTCCTCGGGCGGCGCGGCCCGGCCGACCGCGGCAGCCAGACCGCCGAGCAGCTGGGCGATCATCGAGTGGTCCTGTTCGAGCGAGCGCAGCACCGGGCGCAGCTCCGGGTGCGCAGCTGCGACGGCCGGGAACAGGGTGCGGTCCTCGCCCTGGTGGTGGGCGTCGAGAGCCGCGCAGAAGCCATGGCAGTACAGCAGCAGTTCCCGCGTGGCCGCCTCGCCGGGGGTGCCCTCGGCCAGGGAAGCACGCGTCACGGACAGCGCTTCCCGAAGCCGGCGGTGCACCCGACGGAGTTCCTGGCTCCAGGCGACAAACCTGGTCGTCTCGCGCTCAGTCACGCGAGAGCGAAGGGTGCGACGTGTACAGATCCGCCCCCGGGGCCGAGCGTGCGATTCCTGTGGCCCCGGCGTATCACGCGGAGTCGACTCCGGTTCCGGCATGTGCCCCCGGAGCTTCCGACGGTGCGACGGTCCGCCGCCGACTTCAGCGGCGCGCTGTGGCTCCGCCGGCGGACCGGCATGCAGCACGGTATGGAGCCGCCCGCGGCGTCACAACGGCGCGCACCCGGTCGCACGTGGTGCTGCGCGGCAGTGCGCCGGGCCGGCGGCCGCCGGGCGGCACCCCCGAGCGCCCCCACCGCACGACGGCGCGTCGGCTGGGTCGTACGGCCGGGTGACGAGCGTCTTCAAGGCGTCCTGTGGCATGGGCCCAGGGATGGAGGGCATCCGTTCGGCCTCAGGTGTTGTGTGGCGTTCAAGGAGGCGGACATGGCCGGGACTCGACTGACCGCACGGGAATCCGCGCTCTGGGACCAGCTGGTCGCTGAGCTGGACCAGCGTTCCGGCGCGCCGGAGCCCACCCGGGGGCGGGGCCGGGGAACGGTCGGAGCCGGCGGTCTGGGCGTGACGGCAGTGCTGTTGTCCGCTGCGCTCATGCTGCTCGTGTCGGCGAGTCTCGTACGATCGGAACCCTTGGCCTGGGGCGGGGTGATCGCCTGGATCGGCGCCGTCCTCACGGTCTCCCACCTCCAGGGCCACGGGCCCCGGTTGCCCTGGCACCGGTAAGCGACCGGCCCGAGGGCGGATGACGGGCGCCCCGGACAGGTGGGCGAAGTGGTCTGCTTCGGCGGTGGTGAAGGGCGGCGTCAAGAGTCCGTAGCTCGCCTTCCCTGTCGGAGGGCGAGACGGATCAGAACGGCGAACGCCACTACGGCCGTCAGAGTGCGGGCATCGTTGAATAACTCCCAGCGGCGCAGGACGACCGCGTGGTCTGCCGGTGGGGCGGTGGCGGCCCACTGCTTGATGCGGCCGTTGATCGGCACGTTCCCGAGCCGTGTGATGAGGAAGGAAGCGACGGTCAGGAGACCTGCCGCGCCCGCGAGGACCCGGGCGCGGTTGCGTGTCAAAGCGGCCAGGGCGAGGGAGCTGAGGGCCGATACCGCCATCGCGCCCTGCATGGTGATCCCGTTCATGTGCATGAGCTGGGAGTGGAAGTCGAGCCTCATGTCGATCGGTACGGCATTGAACGTCGGGACGAGGTTGGCGGCGCCGTAACCGAACGCTCCGGCGAGCAGTCCGGTGGACAGCAGGGAGACCCCCTGGAGGAGCCGGATCGGGATGGCCATGGTCAGACCTCCGCGCCGGCCCGGGTGAAACGGCCGCTCTGCTCGCCGCGCAGCCGTCCGGCCGGGAGCCTGCGGCCGAAGGCCAGCAGGAGGAGGTCCTGGCCGGCGCCGTACACGGGCGAGCCGGAACCGTACGACCAGTCCAGGTCCTCGGCGCACAGCCGCA
Organism: Streptomyces sp. NPDC006326; assembly: GCF_040612915.1. Taxonomy (NCBI): domain Bacteria; kingdom Bacillati; phylum Actinomycetota; class Actinomycetes; order Kitasatosporales; family Streptomycetaceae; genus Streptomyces; species Streptomyces sp. NPDC006326. The sequence goes on from NZ_JBEXRC010000012.1 coordinate 86,613, forward strand.
CGCCGTCGAGGTCGGCACCGAAGAACTTCAGGCCGCTGGGCCGGATCTCGTCGAGGAGGATGCGCAGCCGGTCCTCGGGGACGCGCCGGTCGAGGCCGACGGCGACGGTGATGTCCAGCCCGTGCACCACGTCGTGACCGAGGGCCGCCGTGACCCCGCCGACGGGCGGCGTCCAGCGGTGGTGGGCGTTGTCCCGTACGAATGCGACGAGTTCGGCGGTGGAATGGGCGGCCGCGTCCCTGCGTGCCACCCGGTCGGTCATGCGGTGCAGGTTCCCGCGGGCCCTTGCCAGTTCACCGAACGTCGCCGGCAGCGAGAGCCGGAAACCCATCGACATGTGCGCCGCGACCTCGCGGACCCGCCATCCCGCGCACAGGCTCGGCTCGTTCCACTGACCGGGCTGCAGGCCGTCGAACACCTCGGCCAGTTCACGGCGTTCGGCCGCGATCGCGGCCCTCACCTCGGCCTTCGGCACCTTGCGCGCTGTCATGTTCTCCATGTGATCAAGGGTGCGGGCGGCCGGTCGATATCTCCAATAGATGCTTGTGCTCCGACCTAGAATCACTGGTTATGGAACTTCGGCAGCTGCGCTACTTCGTCACCGTCGTCGAAGAGGGCGGTTTCACCCGCGCCGCCGCCCGGCTGCATCTGGCCCAGCCCGGACTCAGCGCCCAGGTACGGCAGCTGGAGAAGGAGTTGGGGCAGCCCCTGCTCGACCGGTCCGCCCGGTCGGTGACCCTGACGGAGGTGGGCCGGGCCGTCCTGCCCTACGCCCGCGCCGCCCTGGCCGCTGCGGAAGCGGTGCAGCAGACGGTGGACTCGTACACGGGACTGCTGCGCGGCCGGGTCACGCTCGGGCTGGTATCCGGCGCCACCGGCCACGCCTTCGACGTCGCCGCGTTCCTCGCCGGCTTCCACGACGCCCACCCCGCGCTGGAGGTCGCCCTCACCGAGGACACCTCGGAGCGGATGCAGGCCGCGCTGCTGGCCGGCGAGCTCGACATCGCCCTCCTCGGGCCGACGGAGGAGGCACCCCCGCCCGGAGTGGCCTTCCAGACGGTCATCGACGCCCCGCTGGTCGCCGCCGTCGCCCCCGGAGACCCGCTGCTCGACCCCGACGGCCGCACGCGCGTGCCGCTGGGCGAGCTGCGGGACCGGCCGCTGATCTGCCTGCCGCGCGGCACCGGAGTGCGCGCCGCCCTCGAACGTGGCTGCGCGCACGCCGGGTTCCGTCCCCGCATCACCTTCGAGGCGGCAGCCCCCCAGGTGCTCGCGCAGCTCGCCGCCGGCGGCCTGGGCGTCGCGGTGCTGCCGGCCGGCGAGGACGACCCGGCCCAGGACGGACGGCAGCTTCGTACGCTGCGCATCGTCCGGCCCGAGATGCGCGCCCGCATCGCCCTTGCCTGGCGGGCCACCGGACCCGCGAGCCCGGCGGCCCGGGCGCTGCTCGATCGTCTGCGCGAAGCCCTCCCGAAGCCGCTTGAAAGCTAGGCCGAGGCCGAGACCGGCTCACGCACCATGAAGACGTCCACCGGATCCTCGGTCTCCCGTCTGAACCCGTGCCGCTCGTACAGCCGCCGGGCCGCACTGCCCTGGAGCACGTTCAGTCGGACCCGGCTGCCCTCGCGGTCGCACTGCTCCAGCAGCCCGCGCAGCACGGCCGTACCGATGCCGCTGCCCTGCAGGTGTGGGGCCAGGTAGAAGTGCTCCAGCCAGTGGGCGTCCCCCTCCGGCCGCAGCGACACGCAGCCTGCGAACGCGCCATCCACCTCGATCACCCAGGTGTGCACCGGCACGAAGCCGTCCCGCAGCCGCTGCCGTACCCGCTGCTCGTCGTACCGCCCGAGGCGCTCCAGATCCTCCCGCAGCACCACGGCCCGCAACTCGGCCACCGCCTCGGCATCCGCCGCCGAGGCCGGCCGCATTCCCCACTCCGCCATGATCGTCACACTACCGCGCCGAGCTCCGTCCACTCCGGGGGCGGAAATCCCTTGCGGATCTTCCCGTCCGGCCGCATACGCTCGGGCGCATGCCCCGTTCGTCGAAGAAGTCCCGCCGGCTCGTCGCCGACGGGCACACCTACCTGTGGACGGTCCGCCACGGCCACTGCGTGCTGGAGGACGGCGGCTGCCGCAAGACCCTCACCCTCCGCCCCCATCCGTCGGGCACCGGCGGCCTGCTGCGCTTCGTCTTCGACGCGGGCCCCGGCCGGTACGTCTCCGGTTTCACCACGGGCTCGGGGGAGGTGGGGGCCGTCGGTGTCGGCGCCCTGAACCTGCACGAACCGGGCACCGTACGCTTCCTGCTCGACACGGCACTGGGCCGCGGGTGGGAACCGGGGGAGAGGCGGGAGACGAAGGTCGACGGCTGGACCTTCCTTGAGGCGGCGGTCGCCGCAGGGCGCTGACGGCACGGTCGGGGCCAGGCCCGGCCCCGTTCCAGGGCGCCGGCGGCGCAGCCACCGCCAAGCCCGGCCCCGGTTCCAGGGGACTCGGCCGGCCGGCTACGGGTGCTCGTCCCGCAGGCCTGCCGGGACGACCGGACGGGGCTGCGCCGGGCTGCGCCGGCGGCGGAGCCAGACGTACAGCGCCAGGCACGGCAGCAGCAGGCCGAGGACGGTGAGGGTGACGAACGCGGTGAAGCCGCTGATCCGCCCGACCAGCCAGGAGAAGTTCTGGCCGAAGAAGCCGACCACGAAGGACAGGGGCAGGAAGACGGTCGCGAGGATCGTGAGCTGCTCCATCGTGGCGCTCTGCCGCAAAGTGATCTTGTTCTGTTCGACGGAGATCACGGCGATGTTGGCTTCGAGGACGGTGGCCAGGAGGTCGCGCTGGGCGGCCACCTCTTCGTTGACCAGCAGCAGGTGGTCGTGCACGTTGTGGAAGTACGGCAGGAGCTCGGAGGGCGATTTGCCGGGCGTGAGCATGCGGGAGAGCACCGCGAGCAGCGGGTGAACGGCGCGGTAGAAGTCGGTGGCCTCACGCCGCAGGAAGTAGATCCGTTCGGTCGGGGCGACCGCCCCGGAGAAGACGGTGGCCTCGATCTGTTCGATGTCGCGGTCGAGTTCGGCGACGACCGGCGCATAGCTGTCGACGACCTGGTCGAGGATCGCCCACAAGGTCGAGGCACTGCCGGTGCGCAGCAGCTCGGGGCGGCGTTCGAGCCGGCTGCGGGCGCCGTGCAGCTCGCTGGCGATGCCCTGGCGCACGGTGATCACGAAGCGTTCGGAGAGGAAGACGCTGATCTCGCCGGTGTCGATCTCCTCGCGTTGGTCGTCGTAGCGCGCGGTGCGCAGGATGATCAGCTCGGTGCCGTCCTCGTACTGCTCGGCCTTCGGCCGGAGGTGGAAGGTCCGGGCGTCCTCGACGGCGAGTTCGTGCAGCCCGAAGGCCTCGCGCACGGTGTCCATCTCCTCGGGACCCGGTTCGAAGATGCCCAGCCAGACGAAGCCGCCCTGCTCGCAGCATGCGGCCGCCTGGTCCAGCGACATCGGGCCCTCCTGCTGCCGGTGCCCGTCGCGGTAGTGCGCGCAGTCGACGATCATGGCGTTCCTCCTCGCGTACGGCGGACGTGCACCGCCTCACCGCCGTCCGGCGGCGCGGCGGGCAGCGCAGATGCCATACAGCCATGGTTGCTCGGTCGGCTGCGCGCGGGTCAGACGCCGGGCAGGGCGGTGTCCGCGACCGACCCCCGTGGCGTAGTCCGCCGCGGTCGGACGGAGCACGGCCGGGGACATGACCTTTCAGGCGCGGTGTTCGCCCCGGTCGCCGATCATCGAGATCAGCCCTGCGTGCGTCTCGCGATCGGCGGCCACGACGAGTCCGCGGCCGGCCTGCCCGAGCGGGGCGCCGTCGACTCCGGTGACGACGCAGCCGGCGGCCCGGCACAGCGCGATACCGGCCGCGAAATGCACGCTCCGGGACAGGTCCGCGCCGTCGGTGACGTACGCGGCGCGCTTGCCGGCGGCGACCCAGGCCAACGCGAGCGTCGTGGAGACGACCCGGGGCCGGAAGCGTGCGACGAACTCGGGATGGGCCAACAGGTCCACGGCCCTGAATCCCGGCGCGCCGGGAAAGGGCGGGTCCAGGTTGACGTCCACCAGTCGGGTGGCGGGGGTCGGCTCCAGCTCGGCGACGGTGTCGCCCTGGCGGACCCGGGCGGTCGCACCGTCGGTCAGGAAGACCTCGCCGCTGAAGGGGTCGCCCACCGCCGCGGCCCCGCCGCGCAGCGCCACGTTGACGGCCACCAGCATGTTGCCGACGGCGTAGTTCAGCGTGCCGCACAGCGGGTCCACCAGCCACTGGCGCGCAGCCTCCGCAGCACCCTGCTGCCCGCCCTCCTCCCCGAGCACGGCGTCGTCGGGCCGAGCGGCACGTATGACGCCGAGGATCGCCTTCTCCGCCTCGACGTCGGCGGTGGTGGCGAAGTCTCCGGCGCCCTTGTCGATGCGGCTGAGCCGGCGCCCGTACAAGCCGCGTACGACATCCATGCCGGCACGTACCGCAGCCGCCGCGACCCCGGCATCGTCAAGGTCCTGATGTGATTCGATCATGCCGCGCAGGATAGCGACGGCATCCCGCTGGTCAACCGGATCCGCCATGCAGCCGTTTCGGAGGATTTCCGTGCCGCCCGTGCGAGGACGGGCGGCGCGGGCGGGCTCCGGCCGCCACACTGACGGGCGTGAGGATCGCCATCATGACGGCGGGGTCGCGAGGAGACGTCGCGCCGTACACGGGCCTGGGGGCCGGCCTTGCCCGGGCCGGGCACGACGTCACCCTGGTGAGCCACGGCGTGTTCGAACCACTGGTGGCCGGTTCGGGGGTGCGTTTCCAGACCGTACCGGGGGATCCGCGGGCCGAGTTGCACTCGACGCGCGGCCGAGGGTTGCACCGGAGCCGGAGCGGAGCCGCAAAGCTGCTGCGGGCCGTCGCACTGGCGAGGAGGGTCGCCCCTGACATGACGCACCAGCTGGTGCACGCGGCGCGCGACGCGGACGTCGTACTGGCCGGAGGGACGGTCGCACCACTCGCTTACGCCATCGCCCAGGGCCTCGGCCGGCCCAGCATGGGCCTCTTCCTGCAGCCACTGCACGGAACCCGCCATTTCCCGCCGCCGATGCTCGGCACCCGTTCCCTGGGCCCGCTGGGCAACCGGATCGGCGGCCACGCCGTCGCCGCGGCCGTGGACCACGTCTTCACCCGGGCCGCACGCACCCTCGCCGCCGAACACGGCCTCCGTCCGAGCCGTCTGCCCGCCGCCCGCCGCGCTCGCGAGCGGCAGGGATGGCCCGTGTGGCACGGCTTCAGCGAGCTGGTGGTTCCCCGGCCCCGCGACTGGCGCCCCGGCCTGGAGGTCTCCGGGTACTGGTGGCCCCACGACCCAATCGGCAGGCTGCCGCCAGAGCTGGAGGACTTCCTCCGCTCCGGACCGGCCCCGGTCTACGTGGGCCTCGGAAGCGCCACGACACCCGACCCCCGGCGGGTCAGCGCCGACATCGTCACCGCCCTGCGCGCGGCAGGCCTGCGCGGCGTGATCCAGCACGGCTGGGCTGGACTTTCCGCCACCCAAGACGACGTGATCACCATCGATGACGTTCCGCACGCCCTGCTCTTCCCGCGCATGGCGGCCGTCGTCCACCACGCCGGAGCGGGCACCACCGGCACAGCCCTGCGCGCGGGCGTTCCGTGCGTACCCGTCCCCGTGCAGTTCGACGCCCACTTCTGGGCGTCCCGTCTCGTGGAGCTGGGCACGGCCCCCGGGGTGGTGCCTCTGCGCCACCTCAACCCCGCCACCCTCGGATCCGCGCTCCGACGGGCCGTCACCGACCCCTCCTACCGCGACCGCGCCCGGCACATCGCCCGCCGGCTCGCAGCGGAGGACGGCATCGCACCCGTCGCTGCCGCACTCGAACTGCTGGTACGCCCCTGACGAGGACCTCCCGCGGCGTACGGGCAGGAAGCGCACACCGGCGCGCCTCGGACACGCGCGCCGCCGACGCCCCGGGGGCGGCTGTTTCAGCCGACCGACATGGCTTTCGCGGCCCTCAGCCGCGGCAGCTCCAAGTCGGCACCCGCGCCGCCGCCATGACGGGGGGCCAGAGCCCCGCGCGCTCGGTCAGCCGTCAGCAGGGCCTGGACGGTGACGGCCGGCATCCTTGAGGTGACGAGCGGCGGGCGCCCCCGCCAAAGGCGGGGGTCCACCGTCACTCCGTGCCGGCGCCGTCGGCCGCGGCGCCGCTGCCACCGGGCTCGTGGATCCGTCCGGCCGCCCATCGGGCCCATTCGCGGCGCATGGCGTTGAAGCGCAGGCCGTACTCCAGGGCGATCCGGCCGTGGACCGACAGGGTGTCGTCGCCCCAGTCGATGGACTGCTCCAGGCGGCGCAGGTCCTCGTACTCCTGCTCGGACATGTCCGCCAGCTCGTCGAGGTAGCCCCGCGCGCGCTCCGGGGGGAGTACGCCGAGGAAGAACACCCGCAGCAGCAGGTCGCTGCGGGTGTTGCGCTGCGGCTTGGTCTCGGTGAGCCAGCTGCGCAGTTCGGCAAGGCCCTCGTCGGTGAGGGTGTACTCCTTGCGGCCGCGCGGGCCCTCCGCCGAGACGCTGATCAGTCCGCTCGCGGCGAGTTTGGACAGCTCCGTGTACATCTGGCTCTGGGTCGCGGGCCAGACGTTGGCCAACGAGGTCTCGAAGCGCTTCAGCAAGTCGTAGCCGCTGGCGGGGCGTTCTGACAGGAGACCGAGGAGGGCGTGTCGAAGGCTCATGGCCGCAGCTTACCTTCCATTCTTGACATGTCACGCCTGGACCTTCTACTTTTGACATGTCAAACCAGGAACGTCAGTCCGGGGGTCTTCCGATGTCGTACGTACGCACCTTCCTTCCGTGGATCGTCTTCGCCGTCTTCCCGTCCGCACAGTGGCAGTGGGGCGCGCTCGCCGGTCTCGTGGCAGCGGTGGCGGTGACCCTGCAGCAGCGCCGGGCCGGGGCCGGGTACGACGCGCTGATCATCGAGATCGGCTCGGCGGTCTTCTTCGCCGCCCTGACGGGCATCGCCTTCACCGACCCCGCCTCGGACGTGCACGCCTACTCGGCCGCCCTCTCCTCGGCCACCCTGGCACTCATCGCCGGGGGCTCGCTGCTCGTGGGGCGGCCGTTCACCCTGGGCATCGCCAAGCGCACCACCCCGCGGGAGGTCTGGGGCCTGCGGCCGTTCATCCGGATCAACACCGTCATCACCGCCGTGTGGACCGCGGCGTTCGCGGTCACGGCCGCCGCGCTCGCGGCCCTCGCACACGCCGGGCAGGGCCACTCGACGTCCGCGACGCTGGTCCAGGCCGCCGGGTTCGTCATTCCCATGCTCTTCACGGTCCGCTACGTCGCCGCGGCCCAGGCCAAGGCCCAGGCCGCTGCCCGATGAGCACCCCCGGTAGCCGGCGGCCGGGGCCGCCGCCGGTGCTGCGCCTCAGATGCGCAGCGTCCCGGGGAACGCGCCGTGGCCGACACCCGGTGCGGTGACGGCCAGCCAGCCGTGGCCGCGCATCCCGGTGTCCGGGCCGACCTCGCCGGGGTCGACCGAGAGGTGTCCGCACGCGGACCGGGCACCCGTCGTGCCCGCGTTGGGCGGAGCCTCGTCGTACTCGGGATCGAAGTCCGGGTCGTCGACCGCGAGGGTCTCCCAGGGCAGCGGATCGCCCTCCCATTCGGGGTCGCTCTCGGCGGCGTACTGGCGGATCACCTGACCGTCCTCGGCCACGATCCACACGTCGGAGCCGCCCGCGTCGTCCAGGAAGAAGAACTGGGCCTGCCCGCAGTGGACGCTGACCCGCTCGACCGTCTCGATCATGTCGTCCCAGGGGTCGCCCACCAGCAGGTCGAACGGTCCGAAGACGAGACGCCAGCCGTTCAGCTCCGGCGTGACGAAGGCCCGCCCCACGCACAGGCCGGCGCCGTCCGGCCCGGGGACCCGGATCTCCTGGCTCTCCGCTGCCTGGACCCCGGCGGCGACCGTGACCGGCCGCCGGTCGTGCAGGCCCAGGGCCTCGAAGACCCCCTCGTACGACGCCCCCGGCACGGCCATCCACCAGCCGCTCAGGGTCGCCGACGGAAGCCTCGGGACCTCGTCCAGGATCTTCACCCGTATCAGCCGCTCGATCGCGGCCCGGTCGCGGTCGTCGAGCGCGTCGGTGCCACCGCCGGCGACCAGGGCCGCCATGGCGCCCCGCCGGGTCCGGGGGGACGCGGCCGGGTCGCGGCGCAGGGAGCGCAGACGCGGCCGGAAGGAGTCGTCCAGCAGGCGGGCGTAGTCGGCGGCCTTGTACGGGACGTGGCGCCCACGGGCGTAGGTGTCCACCAGGGCGCGCAGCGCCCCCTCGGAGTCCACCCGCAGCCGGACGAGTCCTTGGAAACCGTTGCCCGACCTCCCGTGGTCGGGATCGGCCGCCAAGGCCGCGTACTGCTCGGCGGAGCGCTCGTCGAACACCCCGAGGAGCCGACCCGCCTGCCAATCCGTCACCTCCTTGCGCCGCCAGGCCGCCAGTACGCCGTCGAAGGCCGGCGGTCCGATCAACTGCAACGCCCACACCACCGGCTGGAGTTCCGCCGTCCGCTGTACACCCGCCACGCTGCGCAGCAGCGCCGGCACGATGCGGTCGGCCTGCTCCGCAAGCCGTGCTGCGGCGGCCTCCACACGGGCGGCGTCGCCGCTGTCCAGGTCCTCAAGGAGGGATTCGATCTTCATGCGTCAGAACAGTAGCCCCGGCCACTGACCGCGCCCGGTGACTCCGGAGCCGGAACGATCCCGTGTGCCCGTACGTCCTGACAAGGGATCAACACGACGGGTCGTCCGGAAAGAGACGGCCGGCCCGCCCCCGTGCCCACGCGGACAAGAGGAAGCGCTCATGGAATTACGCCCCACTCGGCGTCAGGCTCTCGGCGGGGTTGCCGCGACTGCCCTGGCCTTCGTTCTCCCCGCCGGGGGACGGGCCTTCGCGCAGGACACGGTGGACGACGCCATCGCCGGCCGCTTCCGTGCGCTTGAGCGGGCGCATGCGGCGCGCCTGGGGGTCTTCGCGCGGAACGCGGTCACCGGCAGGACGGTGCTCTACCGCGCGGACGAGCTCTTCCCCATGTGCTCGACGTTCAAGACGATCGCTGTGGCCGCGGTGCTGAGGGACCTCGACCGTGACGGCACCTTCCTCGCCCGGCGCATCCGGTACACGGAGAAGGACGTCACGGAGTCGGGCTACGCGCCGGTCACCGGATCGCCCGAGAACCTCGAAGGCGGCATGACCGTCGCGGACCTGTGCGCGGCAGCGATCGCCCACAGCGACAACGCTGCTGCCAATCTCCTGCTGCGCGAGCTCGGCGGCCCGGACGCCGTCACCCGCTTCTGCCGGTCCATCGGTGACCGGGTGACCCGCCTCGACCGGTGGGAGCCCGAACTGAACTCCGCGATACCCGGACGGGTGACCGACACGTCGAGCCCACGCGCCCTCGGCCGCACCTATGCCCGGCTCACCGTCGGGGACGCTCTCGCCACACCCGACAGGGAGCGGCTGACCGGATGGCTGCTGGCCAACACGACCGGCGGCAACCGCCTGCGCGCCGGACTGCCGAAGGAATGGAGCGTCGCCGAGAAGACCGGGACCGGCGGCTACGGCACCGCCAACGACGTCGGCATCGCCTGGCCGCCCGGACGGGGACCGATCACGATGGCGGTCCTCTCCACCCGGCACGATTCCGCCGCGCCGGCCGACGAACCGCTCATCGCCGATGCGGCCGCGGTGCTGGCGGCAGCGTTGACGTGACCTCCCGACGCGTTGGACGCCAGGGCCCCGTCAGCATGTCCGTTGCACACGGCCCCCTTTGGACTCATCTCGGTGCTGCACCCGACAGGTTCGTAGCTTCCACCAGTACGAAGTCCCCTGGACGAGCAAGGAGACTTCCTGGCGAGGGCCGCGGCTCGTTCTGAGAGCCGACGCCACAAATCGAGGGGAATCACCACGATGAGTGGTCAGTTGTACGACGGCATTGGTGAAGCATTCGAAGGCTTCAAGACCCTGCCCATCATTCGTTACACCGAGGTGCCGGGCTTCCTCGCCCTGGTCGGCGACGTCACCGGCAAGTCCGTACTCGACATCGCCTGCGGTACCGGTTTCTACAGCCGCGAGTTCAAGCGCCGCGGCGCGTCCCGTGTCTTCGGGTTCGACATCTCCGGCGCGATGATCGACGCGGCCAACGCCCGCGAGCAGTCGGAGCCCCTGGGCATCGCGTACGAAGTCGCCGACACGGCCACCTTGCGCGAGTTCGATCAGCCCTTCGACGTCGCCGTGGCTGTGCAGGCGTTCAATTACGCGAGTGACGTCGCCGAGATCGAGCAGATGATGCACAACATCCGGCGCAGCCTCGTCGCCGGCGGGGAGTTCTTCCTGTTCGGGCAGAACCCGGACTTCGACTTCGGCGGCCCCTCGCTGGCCAAGTACGGCTTCCTGTGTGAGCCGACCGGCAAGGACAACGAGATCGGCCGGGGAACGCGGATCACGGCCCTGCTGGATCCGCCGGTCTCCTTCGAGGCCACGACGCCGTCGAAGGAGACGTACGAGCAGACACTGAAGGCCGCCGGATTCACCGGGATCGAGTGGGTTCGGCTGGACGTCTCGGATGCCGGCGTGGAGGAGTACGGCGAGGAGTTCTGGGCGGACTACACCGCGAACCGGCCGCTCACCATGATCCGCTGCACTGCCTGAGCGGTGAACTCGGCTGCCGGCCCGGCCCTTCGGGGCCGGGCCGGCCCTTGACTGCCCACGGGGAAGGTGACGACGGCACTCGGCACGAGCGCAGCCGCCAGTGCCCCTCCAGCCCTCAGTCCAGGCAGAATTCGTTTCCCTCCGGGTCGGTCATCACGATGATCCCCTCGTCCATGCCATCGGGCTCCAGCCGGTACAGCCGCTTCGCTCCCAGCCCCTCCAGCCTGGTGGCCTCCTCCTCCAGCGCGGCCATCCGCTCCTCCCCGGTCAGACCGGGTGCGGCGCGCACATCCAGGTGCAAGCGGTTCTTCGCCGTCTTTCCCTCCGGGACCTTCTGGAAGAACACCCGCGGCCCCTTGCCGTCCGGATCCGTGATGGCCGACCGGTCGTTGTGGTGCTCGGGCGGCACGCCCCACGCCGTGAGCGCGGCCGCCCAGTCCGGGAAGCCCTCCGGTGGCGGCTGGACGCGATAGCCCAGCGCCTGGGCCCAGAACACCGCCTGCGCGCCAGGATCGGCGCAGTCGTACGTCACCTGGAATTCCTTGGCCATGCCGCCTCCGACCGCTCGAACCCTGCCCGCGTGCTCGTCCCGGTCGTCTCCCGGAACACCCGATCATCCTCGCACCGCCCGCTGACAGGCCGCTTGCCGATCCCGCTGATCTTGCGGCGAGGACGTGTGGTTCAGGGGTGCATCCGCGCGCCCTTGAGGATCCTGTCCACCGCATTGCGCGGGCCGTGCACGGCCATCCCCACCAGATCGAGCCGCTCCTTGCCCACGGCGCGTACCGCGGCCCGGTTGTCGCGGTCGTTGCCCGTCCCGAACAGGTCGGAGGTGAACACGGCCATCGGCAGGGACCGGGACAGGGCCCGCCCGTGCGCGAGGGTGAGCGTCTCCTTGGTCCCCTCGAAGACCAGCACGGGCTGGCGGAACATCGGCAGGTACGCGGTGTCGTCGGCGTCCGCGTACGGCTCGCCGATCACCTCCGGTGAGGCCGTGCCGAGCCCGCTGACCACGAAGGCGGTCACGTTCAGCCGCTGCCAGGGCTCAAGGTCGTCGCGCAGCAGCACGGCGATCTTCGTGTCGAAGCGGACGGGCACCTGCACTCCGCGCGCCCCGGACTCGACTCCGGCCGCGGCCCCCGGGCCGGTTCCGGACACAGTTTCGTTCTCGGTTCTCATGCCTTGAGACTGCGGCCCGCGCCCCTTCTCCGTCTTGTACGTTCCTTGCGTGACGCCCCGGCAGGAGATCTCGGCTTGGCGCCCGGCGGTCCCGGGCGTCGTGGAGGTCTTCCACGCCCACTTCACCGAGCACGCGTACCCGATGCACGTGCACGACGCCTGGACGCTGGTGATCGTCGACGACGGTGCGGTCCGCTACGACCTCGACCGCCACCGGCGCGGCACCCCCGGCGACACCGTGAGCCTGCTCCCGCCGCAGGTCCCGCACAACGGCTCGCCCGCCACCCCGCACGGCTTCCGCAAACGCGTGCTCTACCTCGACATGACGCAACTGGACGAGCGCTTCATCGGGCCGGCGGTGGACAGCCCGGACCTCACCGACCCCCTCCTGCGCAGACGTGTCGGACAGCTGCACGCGGTCCTCGCCCACCACGGTGACGAGTTCGAGGCGGAGAGCCGCTTGGCCCTCATCGGCGAGCGACTGCGCAGGCACCTGCGTCCCGGGCTGCGTCCCGGACCGGCCGCCGGCGGCCCGCTGCCCGACCGCGGCGTCGCCCGGAGCCTGCGGGACCTCCTCGATGCCCGACTGGTCGAAGGCATCGCCCTGGAGGAGGCCGCGTGCCTGATCCACGCCCACCCCGCGCATCTCGTACGCGCCTTCAGCAGCGCCTTCGGCATCGCCCCGCACCAGTACGTGGTCTCCCGCCGCGTCGACCTCGCCCGCGCCCTGCTGCTCGACGGACAGCCGCCGCGCGAGGTGGCGACCGCGACCGGGTTCTACGACCAGTCTCACCTCACCCGGCACTTCAAGCGGCTCATCGGCACCACCCCGGGCCGATACGCCGCTCGGACCCGGTTGACGGCCCGGACGCCCTCCGCGTCCCCGGGAAAACTCCCCGGCCGAGCCTGGGAGCCGGATGCGTAGGACGTGAACGGGAGGTCCTGGCGCGGCAGCTCGGCCGGCGACCCGTTCGCCCTCACGGGTGCGGGCGGGAAGCCGCCCGCCGGTCCGGGTCGGTCGACAGGAACTCCCGGAACACTTCCGCGGAACGAGGGTTGCGGCTGCACTGCCACACGCCGTGCGGGCAGTAGTCGGTGATGCTGTGGTACAGCGGCTTCTGGTCGGCGATCCACACCAGCATCTGTCGCATGTACTCGGGATTGTCGCCGCGCCGGAAGAGCCCCCATTCGGGGTACGAGATCTGCTTGTGGTGCGCCTTCGCGAAGTCGACCTGCTGCTGCAGGCCGTACGGCTGGGTGACCTGCTCGTCGAAGTTGTTGCCGGGAGGCTGGTCGTAGGAGTCCATGCCGACGATGTCGACCACGTCGTCGCCGGGGTAGCACCTGGTCCACGGGATCGCGTCGATGCCCCGGTTGGGGGCGAAGTCGAAGCGGAACCGCTCCCCCTCCACCGAGCGCATGGCGGCCACGATCCGCCGCCAATAGCGCTTCCAGTTCTCGGGGTCGGGCCGGCACCGGTGGGTGTAGTCGAAGCCGTTCATCTCCCAGCCGAGCACGATCACGGTGTCCGGTATCCCGAGGGAGACCAGGCGCTCGGCCAGCCGCCGGAAGTGGTGGTCGTACGCGCCCTGCGCGCCGGAACGGAGCAGCTCGGCGACCTGGTCGTCGGGGACGCCGCCCTCGTTGTCCTCCAGCATGGGCACGTTCAGGACGAACAGCCGGTCGGCTCTCTCCTCGCGCCACCGGGCCCAGCTGCGCAGGGAATCAGGCTCTCCCTCGATGTTCGACCAGGTGTCTCCGGGCAGGTAGGTGTGCCCGGCGCGCAGCTCGGTGCCCCCGAGCCAGTGCGAGAGTCCCTGCATCCTGTTGACGCCGGGTGAGCCGTAGTGCAGATAGGCACCCACTGCGACCCGGGTCCCGGAACTGCTTCCGGTGGCCTCTCGCTGCGCCGGGGCAAGGGCGCCCCCGGTGGCGAGGAGGCCGGCGACGGCCGTATTGATGCAGGCGCCGGCCATCCGGCGGCCTCTATGGGACATGGCGTCTCCGCAGGCTTGGCGAACCGATGTGCTTGCAGCGACGTTAGGCATCACGTCCGCCTCGCGGCCCGTCCGGTGTCCCGATGCTGGGCCGTTCGCGGTACCAGGCGCCCCTGCGGTTGGGCCGACCTGGTGGAAGCCTTCACCCCGTCCGCATGTCGGCCGCCACGGAGCTGGACTTCCCCCCGGCTGCCCCCTCAGGTCACGGGGCGCGCGGCGTGTCGTGGGCGTTGAGGGCCGTGCGGACACCGCTGAGGACCACGGCGATCACGCAGAGGGCGATGAGGGTCTCGGCCCACAGGAAGGCGAACCAGTCCAGCACGCAGCCGATCGGGGGAGTGCCGGGAGCGGTGTTGCGGAACGCCGCGAGAGCGAACAGCGTGGCGGCCATCCAGCTGAGGGCGGGCCAGACCAGACCCTCGCGGCGGGTCGTCAGGTACCAGGCCCCGATGATCACGGACGCGGCCAGCGCCCACATCACGCCCATCATGAAGACCGCGAAGACGAGCAGACTGCCCGATCGGCTCAGCCGCAGCCCCATGACGGCCGCCGACCGGGAGGGCGCCGGCGTCGCGGCGACGGAGAAGAGCGTGTCGCTGTTGGAGAACAGCATCCGCACCGGCACCTGCTTGCCTCCCAGCAGTGCACGGAACTCGATGTCGGTCTCGTACGTGTCGAACGGGTAGTCGCTGATCGATCCGCCCGTGAGCGCGACCTGTACGTCTTTGGTCGTGACCCGCTCGTGCGCCTTGAACGCCAGGTCGCCGAGGGTCGCCGCGGAGGTCTGGAGGCTGAGATCGGCCGCCGGTGCGGTGCCCTCTTCCTCCCCGAGGGTCCCGCGCGGGGTGACGCGGACCCTCAGGACCAGCTCTCTGGCCGCGGCGTCGACGCTCTGGACGGTGGCCTCCACGTCCACCCGGTCGGAGGCTCCCGATCCGACCGGGTGGACCGTGTCGAACGCCTGCCGCTCGGTGAACTGCAGCCACGACCCCACTCCCACCGCCACGACGAACAGAACCGCGAGGGACAGCAGGACCGGCAGGAGCGACGCTCCCGAGCGGCGTGGGCGAGGCGAGTCCGAGGGTGGCGCCATGGTGACTCCGACAACGTGGTGTGGCAACGGGCTCGTCCGGCCCAACG
This sequence comes from Streptomyces sp. NPDC006326, assembly GCF_040612915.1. Lineage (NCBI taxonomy): Bacteria > Bacillati > Actinomycetota > Actinomycetes > Kitasatosporales > Streptomycetaceae > Streptomyces > Streptomyces sp. NPDC006326. Next base: position 101,670 of record NZ_JBEXRC010000012.1, read on the forward strand.
CCGGGAGCGGACCTCGCGCCCGTGCAGCGCGGCCTGCCGGGGCCGGACACGCCCGTCCCGTGCGGCCGCCTGCTCCGGGCCGCGGGGCGGGGCGCAGTGCGATCCTCCTCGACCGGGCCGACGATCCACCGCATCCGGACGGGCGTGTCGGCGTGCACTCCCGCTGCCCGCGCCAGGGGTGAGGGTGTGCGCCGATTGGTGGGGGACCGGCTTGCTGGGGTGTGGGTGCTGGTGAAGGATCAGGTTTCGGACACGCCGCTCTGTCCAGTGATGGCATGTTTCGCGGTGTGTCGTTCTCTGTCTGCCCGACTTCATGAGGAGTGGTCATGGAAGACAGCCCGCTGAGCCGGCGACGGCTGTTGTGGGGCGCTGCCGGAGCGGCGGGCACGGCTCTGGCCGTCGTCGGGCTACCCCGGCTGACGGGGCCCGGGGAGCAGCAGAAGGCCGCGCCGGCGAACCCCCCGCGCCAGACCCCCGTCCCCGCCGGACCGTCTACGGGACTGCGCCGGGACTCCTCGGTGGACTACGCGCCCGCCGTCTGGACCGACGCCTCCCCGTCCAACTACACGCCCTCCAACCGCCCCGAGGAAACTCCCATCGAATACGTCGTCATCCACCTGACGACGGATTTCCTGCCGATCATGCTCGCCACGTTCCAGGACCCCGAGGAGAGGGTGTCCGCGCACTACGTGATCAGCGCAACCGGAACGCGGATCGCCCAGTGCGTGCGCGAGCGCGACGTCGCCTGGCACTCCAACAGCGTCTGGTACAACCACCGGAGCATCGGTATCGAACACGAAGGCTGGATCGACCAGCCTCTCTACGCCGACGAGATGTACGAGACGTCCGCCGTGCTGACGGCCACGATCTGCGCCAAGTACGGCGTGCCGGTCGACCGGAACCACATCCTCGGTCACGTCGAGATCCCGGAGTCCACTCACGAGGACCCCGGGCCCATGTGGAACTGGGACAAGTACATGAAACTCGTCGAGACCGCCCACCGGCGCATCAGGACCTGACACCACCTCGACCCCCCTCATGCGGGCTTGCCGTCGCCGTAGAGCCACGAGTCCCAGATCGAGTCGAGATCCCGGCCGGTCTGAGCCTCCGCGTACGCGGTGAAGTCGTCCGTGGAGGCGTGGCCGTGGCGGTGGCGCCGGGTCCAGCCCCGTACCAGGGCGCCGAAGGCCTCGTCGCCCACGGTCTGGCGGATCTTGTGGATCACCATCGCGCCGCGCACGTACACCGGCTGGCCGGAGATGTCCGAGGCGGTCGGCGGCTTCGCGGGCGGGAAGTCCCACTCGTCGTCGTCCGCGGCCTTGGCGTGGTTGCGGTCGAAGTGCTCCTGGGCGGTGGCCCCGCCGTGGTCCTCGGTCCACAGCCACTCCGCGTAGGTGGCGAAGCCCTCGTTGAGCCACATGTCCCGCCAGGTCCGCGGGGTGACGGAGTTGCCGAACCACTGGTGGGCCAGTTCGTGCACCACGTTGGTGGTGTGGAAGATGTCCGCCGGAATGGTGGGCCTGGTCTGGGTCTCCAGCGCGTAGGGCACATCGGCTGCCTGATCCACGATCAGCCCGGCGGAGGAGAAGGGGTAGGGGCCGAACCTCCCCTCGGCCCATTCCATGATCTCGGGGAACCGGCCGAGGACCTCGCCGTCCTCGTCCACGCCCGCGGTCGTGTCCACGGCCGACAGGACCGGGACCCCCGATCGCGTCCGGGAGGTCTTGATGTCGTAGCTCCCGATGGCCACGGTCGCCACGTAGCCGGCCATGGGCTCGGCCTGGTGCCAGTGGAAGGTTTCGCGGCCGCCGCTGGAGCGCCGCTCGCTCAGCTGCCCGTTCGAGATCGCCTGCACCCCCTTGGGGACCGTGACGGTGATGTCGTACGAGGCCTTGTCCGAGGGGTGGTGGTTGCCCGGGAACCAGGACATGGAGCCCGTCGGCTCGCCGAACGCGACCGCTCCGTTGTCCGTCCTCAACCAGCCTTCGCGCCACCCGTTGTCGTGGGTGATCGGCTCCGGCGTGCCCGCATAGCGCACGACGCTGCGGAAGGTGGTGCCCTTCCTGAGGTGGTCGTGCGGCCGGAGGGTCAGCTCCTGCCCGTCCCGCCGGACCCCGGCGGTGCGGCCGTCGACGGTGGCGCCCAGCACCTCCATGCCCAGCAGGTCGAGATTGAAGGCGCTGAGGTGCTCGGTGGCCTTGGCGGTGATCTGCGCAGTGCCCTCAAGGCGGCCGCTGTCGGGGTCGTAGGCCAGGGTCAGGGCGTAGTGGGTGACGTCGTAGCCGCCGTTGCCGAGCTCCGGGAAGTACGGGTCACCGGCGCCTTCGGCGGCCGGGTGCCCGCCCCGGAACGCCGTGCCGGCAGCCCCCTTCCGGGCGGTGTCCGCTCCGGTACGGGTACCCGACCCCGCGTCTGCGCCCGTACGGGCACCCGTCGCACCGCCCCCACGGCCGTGGGACTGCGAGCACGCAGGGAGCACCGCGAGCAGGCCCGCGACCGCCAGAGCGGCCAGACGTCCGGAAGTCTTCACGCAGCCGATCATGACCCAGCTGTCCGGCGCCCCGACCTCGCCACGCCGGGGGGTGGTCCCTCCGGCGGGCACGGCCCCGCCCGGGCAGGGCATCGGGTCCCCCGGTGAGCCGCCTTCCCGCTCGGGCCCCGGCTGGGGCGTGCGACGAAGGGCGCTCACTTGAGCCCGCTGAGCATCACGCCGCGGATGTAGTACTTCTGCAGGAGCAGGAAAAGGACCAGGACCGGCAGGATGCTCAGGACGAGACCGGCCATGACGATCGGCATGGTGCGGCTCGGGTCCACGTAGTCCTGCAGGAGCTGGATGCCGACGGGCAGGGTCATCACGTCCGGGTTGGCGGTCGAGATGAGCAGCGCCCAGATGTACTCGTTCCACGCGTGGACGAACGTCAGCAGAGCCAGCGTCAGCACGACCGGCCTGGTCTGCGGCACGACGATCCGCCACCACACGGCGAACTCACCGGCGCCGTCGATGCGCGCGGCCTCCAGGACCTCGTCCGGGATCGAGACCATGAACTGGCGCATCAGGAAGATCCCGAAGCCGTTGACCAGGAACGGCACGGCGAGTGCCGCGATGCTGACGGTCAGGCCCGCGCCCCCGCGTCCGAACAGGTCGTTGCCGCCCGCCAGCGGCCAGTGCACCAGGATCAGGAAATGCGGGATGAAGAAGAGGAACGGGGGGAACATCATCGTCGACAGCACGAGCCGGAAGATCAAGTTCCGGCCGGGGAAGCGGAGTTTGGCGAGCGCATACCCGGCGAGTGACGACGTGACCAGCACCGATCCGGTGATCAGGGCGGTTGCGATGACGCTGTTGCGGAAGAGCACCGGCAGATCGAGCTGGTCGATCGCCGCCCGGTAGTTCGACAGCTCGAAGGCCTTGGGCAGGAACCGGTACGGCAGCGTGCCGGCCTCGCCGGCCCCCTTGAACGAGGTCATCACCATGTCGAGGAACGGCACCACCGTGAGCACGGCACCGGTCACGACCACCAGGTACGAAAACCACGGGAAACGGCGGCTGATCATGCGTCCTCCCCCTTGCGCCGGAAGATCCACAACTGCACCAGGGTGACCACGAGGACCACCACGAACAGCACGAAGGCGGCGGCGCTCGCAGGGCCCCACTGGCCGTACGAGAAGGCCTGCCGGTACATCTCCAGGGCAGCCACGTCGGTCGCGTCACCCGGACCGCCCTTGGTCATCACGATGATCAGCGCGAAGGACTGCAGGCCGCTGATGAGCTGGGTGATGCACACGAGCAGCAGGGACGGCCGCAGCAGCGGCAGTGTGATCTTCCAGAAGACGGTGACCGGACCGGCGCCGTCGAGCGCCGCCGCCTCGTAGTACGAGTCGGGAATGGACTTCAGCCCGGCGGTCAGGACGAGGATCGCCGAGCCGACCGAGGCCCAGGCCTGGACGACCACGACCGAGGGCAGCGCGGTGTCCGGGTCCTGGAGGAAGGCCACCGAGCCCAGCCCGAGGGCGTTGAGGGCGCCGTTGACGAGGCCACCCGGCTCGTACATGTACTTCCACACGTTGCCGACGGCGACGACGGTCGTCACGATGGGCAGGAAGTACAGGGTGCGCCACAGCCCCTGGAACCGCAGGTTGTCGATGCAGGTGGCGACGACCACGGAGCCGGCGAGCGCGAGGACCAGGGTGCCCAGGGCGAACAGCAGCGTGTTGCTGAGGACCGGCACCAGGAACGTCGATCCGTCCGCGAAGAGGCCCGTGAAGTTGTCCGCGCCGACCGGCTGGATCTCGCCGAGGTCGAACCCCGACCACCGGGACGTCGACAACAGCAGCGCGAAGCCGAGCGGCAGGATCAGGAAGACGGCGAAGAACAGCAATGTCGGCGCCAGGAAGAGATAGGCGACGACGGCCTGCCGGCGCCGGGTCCGGGCGCGGCCGTCGACGACGGGCCCGGCGGAGAGCGCGGGGGGCGCCGCCCGCTCGGCCGTCGTCGCGGTCAGCGTGTTCACCATGAGCGCGACACCTCTTGATCGACCTGACGGCGGGTGGTGCGCAGTGCCTGGTCGACCGACTGCTGACCGGTCCACAGCGCCTCGATGTTCCTGCGCAGCACGGCCTTGGCCTGTTGGGCGCCGGGCACGTTCGGCTCCGGCACCGAGTACGCCAGTGCGTCCAGGAAGGGACGCAGGTTCGCATCGCCGTGCCCGCCCAGGAGCGTGCGCATGTCGTCGGCGCGGCCGGTCAGGGAACCGACCGACACCTGCAAGGAGCTCATCCGGGTCGCCGTCCCGCCCCCCTTGTCGCCCTTCACGCTCACCTTCTCGGTGTTGAGCCAGCGCAGGAACTCCCAGGCGGCGCGCGGGTGCTTGCTGGCCGCGTTGACCCCCAGCATGAAGCCGGTCGAGAGCGTGGCACGCTTGCCGTCCGCCTCGGGCAGGGGCAGCGGCGCGACGCCGACGTCGCGGTAGTCCTTGCCCATCTGGTCCTTCAGGCTCCCGGTCCACCAGCCGGCGCTGACCATCATGGCCACCTGCCCGGACCGGAACGCCTTGTAGACGTTGACACCGGGGGAGCTGGCACCTCCGACGACGAGGCGGTGCTCCAGGTCGAACACGGCCCGTCCGGCCGGCGAGTCGATGGCGGTGCTCCTGCCGTCCTTGGAGACGAACGTTCCGCCTGCGGCGTTGAGCAGGGCGAGCGTCTGGCCGACGGTGGTGGAGTCGTCGGCGGTCGACAGCCCGAAGCCCTGGACCAGGGTATTGCCGTACCGGTCGCGCCGGGCGGTGCGGTAGGCGGTCTCCTCCAGCTCCCGCCAGGTGCGCGGCGGGCCCTCGATGCCGGCCTCGCGCAGCAGCCGCTTGTTGTAGTAGAGGGCGTACGTCTGCACCTCGGTGGGGTAGCCGTAGACCCGGCCGGCCACCGACGCGGCGTCGACCGCGGCCTCACCGTAGCCGCGCGTGATCTCCCGGGCGTGCTCGGACGGAGCGGGCCGCAGGACGCCGGCCCGGACCAGCTGGCCGTTCCACAAGCAGTACGGGTGGAGGATGTCGGCGCCCTGGCCCGCGGCCTGCCGGACCATGAACGTGGTCAGCAGGTCCGTGAACTCGACGGCCTTGGTCTGCACCTTCACCCGGTCGTGGGTGGCGTTCCACTCGTCGACCGGGCCCTGGAGCGCCTCCTTGAGCACCCCGCTCGCGTAGTGGGAGAGCAGGGTGAGCACGATCGGGTCCCCGGGCCGTCCGGTCCCCTGGTGCGGTGCGGAGCATCCGGAGGCGAGCAGCGCCGAGGGGAGCGCCAGCGCGAAATGCCGGCGGCTCAGGCCGCCGGCACGGCCTGCCGGCGTCATCGAGCGGCCTCCCGCCGCATCACGCGGAACACGCGGGTCGTGGTGAAACCGCTCTTGCGGTACATGTGGCCCGCCGGGGACTGCGCCCCGGTCCACAGGAACCACGCGGAGTGCGCGCGGCGCGCCCGCATCCTCTCCAGCACCAGGTGCAGCAGGACCTCGCCGAGTCCGGTGCCCCGCATCTCCTCCAGCACGCCGATCGGGCCGAACCGCTCGTCCACCGCGTCGAACGCGCCGTGCATCGCCCAGCCGACCATGCGCTCCGAAGGGTCCCGGACGGCGACGATCCGGTCGAGCGGCGTACCCGCGGCCAGGGAACCACGGATCGTGCACGCCCAGTCCGGACCGAAGTGGCTCCCGGCGAGCGCGAAGAGATCCACCAGGTCGTCGTCGGACGGGGTGGCGAACCGGAAGCCCTTCGCCGTCAGTTCCTCCACGCGGCGCGCGACGTCCTCCGGGAAGCGGTAGCCCACCAGGCCGCGGTCCATCGCCGCCGCCTCGTACAGCGTGTGGAAGCCCAGGGACTCCAGGAGCCCGGCCGCTTCCGGGTAGGCCTCGGCGTCCAGGCCGGGGAGGACGTAGTTCGGGGTGTACGAGGAGAAGTCCACCCGGGTACGGCCGTGGCCGTTCAGCCAGTCGAGGGCGTCGGCCAGCAGGCGGCGGCCGAGTCCGCGCCCGCGGGCGTCCGGGTCGACGAAGAAGAACGGGATCCAGCCCTGCTCCGGTTCCAGGTCGGTGCCGGCCATCGGCGTCAGACGGCGCACCGCGTAGGCCGCACCGATGACGCGGTCGCCCTCGACGGCGACCCGAAGCCCCTCCGGATCGAAGTTGGCGTCGAGCAGCACCAGGGAGCGGAAGCGGTCCGCCGTGATGGGGTCGGACGGCGCACTGCGCCGCCACACCTCCACCACCTGCGGTCCGTCGCCCGCGCGGAAGCCGCGGATGACGGCCCGGGATGTCGTTGTGCGATCGGTCATCGGCGGGGTTGTCCTTCCATACGCAGGCCGGGGCGACGTCGAACGTCGCCCGCAGAGCCGCTTCGGTCCGGTGGGGGTGCGCTGCGCCACGGCGACCAGGGTTTCCGGCAGCAGGTCTCAGGGGTAGAGCAGCACGTCGTCCCCGGCCCATCGGCGGGGCGGCGCCGGCGGGTCGCACAGCGGCAGCGGGTCGTCACCCGCGTCGACGGCACGCCGCAACCGGTCGGACCCCCACAGCAGGTCGATGAAGGGACGCCGGTCGCTCCCCTCCCCACCGTCGGCGGCGCACCAGCCGAAGTCGTCCGGGTACAGCCGCCGCAGCGTGCTGAGCATCGCCACGGCGGTACGTACGGGAGCGAAGACCTCGCGGTCGGTCACATGGACCTGGACTCCGCGCAGCAACCGCCCGGCGTGTTTGTGGAACGTCGGTACGAACCGCAGATCACGGAAGTGCACACCCGGCAGGCCGAGCTCGGCGAGCGAGGGCGCGAACCGTGCGTCGACGTACGGGGCCCCGACGATCTCGAAGGGCTGCGTGGTGCCCCGGCCCTCCGACAGGTTCGTGCCCTCGAACAGGCATGTCCCGGGGTACACGGCGGCCGTGGCGGGCGTCGGCATGTTCGGCGAGGGCGCCACCCACGGCAGGTCGGTTGCCTCCGCGTCCATGGCGCGCTGCCATCCGGCGACCTCGATCACCTTCAGGTCGGCCGCACTGCCCGCCACGCGGGGCACGACCGAGGCGTTGAGATACCGCGCGAGCTCGCCGCACGTGAGCCCGTGCCGGACGGGCACCGCGGCCCGCCCGACGAAGCTGGCCCACGCCGGGTCGAGCAGGGGGCCCTCGCTGACGAGCCCACCGAGGGGATTGGGCCGGTCGGCGACCACGAACCGCACGCCCGTACGGGCCGCCGAGACCATCAGGTCGAACATGGTCCACACGTAGGTGTAGAACCTGGCCCCGATGTCCTGCAGGTCGTACACCAGGGCGTCGACGCCGCTGTCGAGCAGCAGTTCGTCGAGGCGTTCGCCGCCGCACCGGTAGGTGTCGTACACCGGCAGACCGGTGGCGGGGTCCGCACGAGCGGCCTCGCTCTCACCGGCCTGAGCGGTCCCGTGCAGCCCGTGCTCGGGACCGAACAGGGCGACCAGCCGCGCCCCCGCCTCCAGCAGGGCGGGCGCGGCCGGACGCAGGTCGGGCAGCACGCCGGTGTGGTTGGTCACCAGCCCCAGCCGGCCGGGCCCGGCGAGTGCGGGCGACGCGTGCAGTCGTGCGATCCCGGTCGTCACCGCGACGTTTCCGCTGCACGCACCACCAGGGGGACGGTGACGGCCCGGGCGTTCCATCCGGAGACGCGTACGCGGGGGGCGCGGCCCGGATCCGTCCCATGGGTGGCCTTCACGGTCACCGATTCGCCCGGCCACAGGGTGATCTGATTGTCGCTCCAGCGCACGGGCAGCAGGGGAGTCCCGTCCGCGGAGACCAGGTCGACGTCGGTGAGCAGAGCGGGCGTGTTCGTGGTGCCCGGGTGGCGGAGGGTCACGCTCGTCGTCGACGTTCCGGCCCGGGTGGCCGTCGTCGTGGCCTTCACCTCCAGCGAGACCTGCGGCATCGAGCTCAGTCCGCTCAGGTCGGCGTACGAGGTGGTGGGGGTGTGGTACCAGTCGGTCTCGGCGTGGTCGAGGACGTCGTTGCGGGTGGAGAGCCAGTAGACGTTGCGGCTCAGCTCCCGGCCGGTCGCGTCGGTGAGCAGCAGCCGTGCCAGGTACGTCCTCGCCAGACCGGGCACCGTGGCCGGGAGGGCCGGCGAGGTGGTGGTCACGCCGCGCGCTCCCACCTCGACACCGGTCACCGTGCGGTCGTACTTCTCGGTCCCGTCCGGGTTGAAGAGCGTGACCCGGGCGTTCAGCCCGGAGACGGCGGTCGCGCGGTCGTTGACGACGCTCACCGCGCGGTTGTCGTAGCCGTACTGGATGTGAAGGGGCTCGTTGGCCTTCTTCGCGCCGAAGTAGGCCCCGTTCTGGTCCAGATAGCGGTCGATGAGCTGCCAGTGGAGCGAGGTCCAGCCGCTGTTGAGCATCCAGTAGATGACGCCCGTCGCGGGCGCGGCGGTGTCCTTGGCGTTGCGGGAGTACGCCTCGAACTGCGCCCGGACGTTCTCGTACTGGGCCAGCTGGGCCTTGCGCACGTAGTCGCCGAGATCGGTCGGCGGCCCGTAGCGGCCGGCGAGCGCGGCGTTGTACAGCTTGAGCGTCGAGAAGGTGGACGAGGGGGAGCGGTGGTACTGGGGAGCGGACGGTTGCTTCCAGAGGGTCTCCAGCTCGGCCGGGGTCAGCATCCGCCGCAGTGTGTCGAGGGTGGGGATGCTCGGGCCGGCGCTGGTCTCCGAGTTGAAACCGGTGGCTCCTCCCTCGCGTTTGTCGTACCAGTAGCCGGGCGGCACCCAGTCGTAGGGGCCGGTCATCCGCATCCCGGAGCGGCCGGTGACGGGGGTCGACTTCCCGGAGGCGGAAGGGATCACGGGCACGTCCCAGTCGGCGGCCCGCAGCGCCTGGAGGTATTCCGACTCGATCTCGGCGTTGGGCGCCGCGTCGCTGCCGATCAGGAAGGAGATCACGCTGGGGTGGTGGCGCAGCCGGGCCGCCTCGGCGGCCATCGACGCCTGGGCGACCGCGTGGTCGGCGGAGTCCCACTTCTCCCCGGACTCGGCCCTGTTGACCTCACCCTCCCACTTGTCGCAGCACTCCCAGCCGGGGAGGGTGAGGATCCCGTACCGGTCGGCGAGGTCGAAGAACTCGTCGGGCTCCAGGTGGCCTTCCAGACGCAGCGTGTTCAGGCCCAGATCACGGACGTACTGCAGGCGGTGCTCGACGTAGGCGGGGTCCCAGCGCATGAACTCGTCGGGGGACCAGCCCGCGCCCTTGATCAGCAGCGGGCGACCGTTGATCCGGTACTGGCGCGCATCGTCGGCATTGATCGGTGCCTCCACGTCGCGGATCCCGAAGGCGGTGTGCGCGGTGTCGGAGGTGACCCCGTCGACCGTCACGGCCAGGTCCAGGTCGTACAGGGGCTGCTCGCCCATCCCGGCGGGCCACCATACGCGGGGCGAAGCCACATGGAGTCCGGGGTGGTCGGCGGGGGAGTAGACCACGGTCCGGCTCTCCCCGGGCTTCAGCGTCACCTGTCGGCTGAGGGCTGCGGGTCCGGCCGTCCCGGACAGCAGCGCCGTGACGGTGTCGGCCGAGTCGTTGCGCAGCTGGGCCTTGACGGTCAGGTCGGCGGAGGCCAGCGACGGTACGGCCAGGTCGGTGACGACGTGGGCGTCACGCAGGACCACCGGGCCGCTGCGGCGGACGACGACGTCGCGGACGATGCCCATGTTCTGGTCGGGCGGCGGCTGCAGCCAGTCGAGCCAGCCCATGGTGAGGTGCTTGCGCGGGTCGTTGGGCTGGACCCGGAAGGCGACGGTGTTGGTGCCCGGCCTGATCAGAGCGGTGATGTCCAGCTCGTGCCGGGTGTAGGTCCCGGCGACCGTGCTCGCGGTCGAGACCTGACGGCCGTTGACGAAGACGTCCGCGGCAGAGGTGACCCCGCTGAAGTCGAGGTACGTACGGGTTCCCCGGCCGTCGACCGAGAAGTCGGACCGGTACCACCACGGGACCGCGAAGTCGGCGGCGGGGATCAGCTTCTGGTTGGTGGAGTGGAACGGGTCCGGGTGGGTGCCGGCCGCCAGCAGGGCGCCGAGGACGGTGGAGCGGGGGCCCGCCCGGTACCAGCCCTGCGTCGTGTAGCCGGGGCTGGACACCTCGGCCGCCGGGTCCTTCACCAGGGCGGTCGACTGGATCATGAACCCGGTCAGAGCCGTGCCGGAGTCACGGGCGACGGTGACCGCGGCCGCGGCCGCGCCCGGCGGACGGATCGCCGCCCGGCTGGTGGAGCCGACGGGGGTGAGGGCGGGGGCCAGGAAGACGAGCAGGCCGAGGAGGACCGAGACGACGGACCGGCCCACCACCCGCGCGCGGCGGCGTGAGGGGCCACCGGCCGGGAAGGACGGGAACGGGGAACCAGGGCGGCACGGCCACACCCACTCCTGCTGTTGAGGCATGCCCCTCAGCATGGTGCCGAAGCCCCGACTGACGGCGCTGCCCATTCCCGGGTGTCGCCCGATTGCAGCAGCCGGGGGGCGCGGGGAGGAGTAGGTCCCAGGCCTCGCGGTGCGGGGTGGCGCCTTGCGCCCCGTACGGCCCGTCCGTCCCGTCCGCCCCGTACGGCGCGTCCGCCCCCTCCGCCCGGGCCCGGGTCAGCGCCTGCCGCGAAGTCGCCTGAGCATTCCGCGGGCCTGCTCCCGCCTGCGCGGGTCGGAGGCCGCGCGCCGGACGGAAGCGATCGTGCGCTGCCCCTGAGGGCTGCGGCTGAACTGCATGATCCTTGCGATGAGTCCGGACATGAACCCTCCCGGTGCAACCCGTCGTGACGCTGCGTCGTGTGCCCCGGCCCTGCCGGTCGAAACCGCGCCGTGCACGGCGCTGCCACGGCTCACGGCGGCGTGCTGGTGAAGGCCCGCCGGTAGGAGCGCGGAGGCACCCCCCGACGCCGCACGAACTGTTCGCGCAGTACGGCCGCGCTGCCGTAGCCGACCCGGCGGGCGATCTCCTCGACCGTGAGGTCCGTGGTTTCCAGGAGCTCCTCGGCCCTGCTCAGTCGCAGGTTCCGCAGCCAGGCGTGCGGGGTGGTGCCCGTCGCGGCGGTGAAGCGGCGGGCGAAGGAACGTTTGCTCATCATGGCGCGGCGGGCGAGTTCCGTGACGGGCAGCGGCTCGTGGAGGTGCCGGCGGGCCCAGGCGAGGACCTCGGCGAGCCGTTCGTCCCGGCCGTCCTCCGGGACGGGCGCGGCGAGGTACTGGGCCTGCCCGCCGTCCCGGTGGGAGGGCAGCACCAGGTCCCGGGCGACGGCGTTGGCCAGCGCGGCACCGTACTCCCGCCGCAAGAGATGCAGGCACAGGTCGAAGCCGGCGGCGGCTCCCGCGCCCGTGACGACGCGGCCTTCGTCGATGTAGAGGGCGTCGGGGTCGACGGTGATCTGCGGGTGAAGGCCGGCGAGGAGTCCGGCGAAGCGCCAGTGGGTGGTCGCCCGCCGGCCGTCGAGCAGTCCGGCCGCGGCGAGTGCGAACGTGCCGACACAGTGGGCCGCGACCACCGCCCCACGGTCGTGAGCGGTCCTCAGCGCGTCGAGCACGGCCGGGGCGGGTGGCGTGCGGAAGCCGGCTCCGGGCAGGGCGATGACCAGATCGGCGCTCGCGAGCCGGTCCAGACCGTGCGCGACGGAGAGCGGTACGCCGCAGTCCGCGGGCACCGGTCCCGGCTGCTCGGTGCACAGGGCGAAGTCGAAACCGGGCAGGGCCGCTCCGTGAGGACCGAACACCTCGGTGACGATGCCGACGGCGAGCATGCCGACGCCCGCAGGGGCGTACGCGGCTACGGACGTGAAGGGCGGCACACCGGCAGTGTGGCACACGGTTGGCACGAATCCTGCGATCAGAGGCAACAGTGCCACTCGTGAACGACCGCCCCGGCTACGAGGATTGAGGACATGACAGACGCACCGCTCGGCCGCAGCGCCGTATACAAGGTCCTCACCACCGGTTACGTGGGCTCCACCGGCCCCGGGGTCGCCGCGACCGTCTCCTACGTGGCCGACGCAGGACGGCACGTGATCTTCGATCCCGGCATGGTGGCGAGCCGGGACTGCATCCTCGCCCCGCTCGCGGAGCTGGGCCTGGGCCCCGAGGACATCACCGACGTGGTGCTCAGCCACCACCACCCCGACAACACCATGAACGCGGGCCTCTTCGGTCAGGCCCGCGTCCACGACCACAAGGTGGAGTACCTCGGTGACCAGTGGCTGAACCGGGACGCGGAGGGCTACCAACTCACCCCGTCACTACGGCTGATGCGTACCCCGGGCCACAGCCCCGAGGACATCACGCTGCTGGCCGGTACGGACTCGGGCGTGGTGGCCTTCGCCGGCGACCTGTGGTGGCACGCGAACGGCCCGGCGGACGACCCGGTGGCCCCGGACCGCGAGGTACTGCGCGCCTCCCGGCTCCGTGTGCTGGCGGCCGCGGACCTCATCGTGCCCGGCCACGGCAGCCCGTTCGAGGCCGACGACACCACCCCGCGCTAGCCGCCCGACCGCACGTGCGCAGCCGCACCCCCGCACGAGGAACCGCCCGGTGCCGCGGTAGCGTCTGCCTGAGGCAAGCTGCAAGGCAGGCGGCAGAGCAATGGGGGCGGAGTGCAGCCGGACGGTGAACTGGGCGTTGGTCTCAGCCCGAGGGAGGCAGCAGCCCTCCTGCTGGACAAGATTCGTCAGGGCAGCGGTTACACCCGCGGCAAGAAGAAGCGGTTCGCCCGAAGCGCCTCCGTCACCAAGATGGCGACGCTCGTACTGTCCGCGGCGTCCACCGTCATCCTGGGCCTGCAGAACCTCAACGCGTGGGCCGGCTTGGCGCTGGCCTGCGTGGCGCTGGTGACCTTGCTGGGAGCCGTCGAACCGTTCTTCAACTGGCGCTCCCGCTGGGTGCTGATGGAGGAAGCGCAGTACCGGTTCCAGCGGCTTGCCGACGACCTCGAATACCTCGTGGCGTCGACGGCCGCCGACGAGCTCACGTTCGACCAGCTGGGCGAGGTCTACGGTCAGTACCAGACGATCTGGGACGACCTCAGCCGCACCTGGCTGGAGCATCGTCGGGAGCCCGCGCCGTCGGCCAACGCCTAGAAATGCCGGGCGGGGCTGCCCGAGAAATCGAGCCCCTCAGGCGGGGTTCCACAGGGCACTCACCGTGCCGTGTCACGCCGTGCCGGTCGCCGAACCGGCCCGCCGCCCACCTGCCATTGACCGGCCGCCTCCGGACACCGCCTAGCAGCCGTCCGGGGCGGACGCCCGGTCCCTGTGGCGGAAGGCGGCCCGGTACGTGCTCGGGCGGTGCCCGGTGTGGCGGGCGAAGAGGGCGGCGAAGGTACCGGGGTCCCTGTAGCCGACGGCCGCGGCGACCGCGGCGACGGTGCGGTCGGTGGTCTCCAGAAGGTGGCGGGCGCGGCGTACCCGGGAGTCCTGCAGGTGCGCCAGCGGGCTGCGCCCGGTCTCCTCGGCGAAGCGGCGCAGCAGTGTGCGGGTGCTGACCCGGAAGGCGTCCGCGAGCGCGGCGAGGTCGTAGCGCTCGGCGAGGTTCTGGTCGAGCCGCCGCATGACCCGCTGGGAGAACTCCCGGCCCGGCTGCGGGAGGAGCCGCGGGTCGACGTACGGGGTCTGCGAGGCCCGCGCGTAGTCGACGAGCGCCACCCGGGCGGTCGTCCGGGCCACCCGGGCGCCGTCGTGCCGACGGATGAGATCCAGGGCGAAGTCGTACATGGCGCTGAAGGCGGCCGTGGTGGTCACCCCCCTGTCGGTGACCACCAGGTGCTCGGGCCGCACCTCGGCTTCCGGGCAGCGCCTGGCCAGTTCACCGGCGTGCAGCCAGGAGGTGGTGGCCCGGCGCCGGTCGAGGAACCCCGCCTCACCGAGCAGGAACGCGCCGACGCAGAGGGAGACGACGGCCGTTCCCGCCAAGGCCTGCGCGCGGATCGCCGCGATCTCGGGGGCGAGCCGGGCGAGCCGCGCGTCGAGGTCCGCGCCCGGGCGCAGTTCGAAACCGGGGACCACGAGGACGTCGACCTCGCGCAGGGGGCGCACGTCCAGGATCGCGCCGCCCGAGGCGGTGACCCGGCGGCGGGGCGAGACGACCGACACCCGGTAACCGGGCGCGTCCGGTCCGGCGACGTGCCCGGCCATCGTCAACAGGTCGGGGACGCCGAACACTTCGGACGCGAAGCAGCCCGGGTACGCGAGGACCCCGACCCGCAGCGCACCCGGCCCGGCGCCCCGCCCCACAACGTCCTCCGCCATTGCGCCCGTATCCCCTTGTGTTCCTGGCCCGGTCCCCGGCCGCGTACCGCTCGTCCCTCTCCCGCGTGGCGAGATTACCCCCGGCCTTGGCGATCCCGCCCCTCACCCCGGCGGCCCGTCCGGGACCAGGCTGGCGCCATGAGCAATGACGATCCGATCAGCGACTTCACCCGCCGGCGCGTGGCCGTTGAGGGGGTGGAGAAGACGGTGTACGTGGCCGGGGCCGGGCCCGCGGTCGTCGTACTGCCCGAGATGCCGGGCATCAGTCCCGACGTCCTGCGGCTCGCGCGCTGGGTGCGGGACGCGGGCTTCACCGTCCACGTACCCTCCCTGTTCGGGACCGACGGCGCCTTCCCCACGGTCGAGGGCGGCCGGGAGGTCGTCCGCCGCGCCTGTGTCAGCGCGGAGTTCCGCGCCTTCGCCGGGGGCGGCACCAGCCCCGTGACGGTCTGGCTGCGCGGCCTGGCGCGCGAGGCCCACACCGCGTGCGGGGGTCCCGGGGTGGGCGCGATCGGCCTGTGCTTCACCGGCAACTTCGCCCTCACCATGGCCCTGGAACCGGCGGTGATCGCCCCGGTGGTCAACCACCCGTCGCTGCCGCTCGACGACCCCGGCGGACTCGAACTCGACGAGGCGGACGCGCGCGCCGTGCGCGACCGGCTCCACCGCGACGGACTCACCGTCCTCGCCTACCGCTTCGAGGGCGACCGCTGGTGCACGGGGCAGCGCTTCGCCGCCTACCGCGCGCTGCTCGGCGATGCCTTCGACGGGCGCGTCCTGCCGGACAGTGCCGCCAACCCGGCCCCGCCGCCCTTCTTCGCCGATCTGGTCGGCACCCCGCACAGCGTCGTCACCGCCCACCTCGTCGACGAGGCCGGCCACCCCACGGTCCGCGCCCGCGACGAGATCCTCGCCTTCCTCACCGACCGCCTGCACCCGCACGGAGACCGGCTCCTGCCCGCCACCTGACCGGGCGGGTACCGAAGCGAGCCGACGGGGCTGCCCGACGGATTGTCATACCGAGGCGTTACAGTGTGCGCCGCGGTTGAGACGGCCGACCACCGTACTCCTCGGGCAGGGCCCGCCGCAGCATCCCCTTGGCGTGCCGTCAGGGGTGCATCGGGGCCGCCCGCCCGGCTGTTGCGGCGCGTCCCCATTCGGAAACCGAGAAACAGCCAGGAGATCCATGAGAAAGAGAGCGCGGAGAGCGAGCATTCTCGCCGCCGCCACCGCCGTCGCGGCCACCGGCCTGTTCGTGGCCGCACCGACCGCCAGCGCGGGCACGTCCGAGATCGCGAACCCCGGCTTCGAGAGCGGCAACGCGTCCTGGAACGAGAAGGTGACCCCGTTCGCAGGGCACCCCATCAACAACTCCTCCGCATGGCCGGCCCACTCGGGCACCGGCAAGGCGGAGCTCGGCGGGCAGGGCCTGACCGGCATCAGCCGCATCTCGCAGCAGGTCACGGTCCCGGCGTACCGGGTTCCGGTGCTGTCGTTCTGGGTGCGCAGCGACGTGGTCAGCAGCGGTTCCGGCAGCTTCGGCTTCCGCCAGCTGATCGTGGAGGCCACGGCGGAGGACGGCACGCCCTATGAGCTGCACGACCGCATGAACAAGGCGGGCACCAGCGGTTCGTACGAGAAGGTGACGGTCGCGCTGCCCGACGCCTTCTACAGCTCCTCCCCGCAGAAGGTGAACATCAGCTTCATGGCGATCGAGGACGCGTCGAACCGGATGCCGTTCCTGATCGACGACGTGAGCATGGAGTACCGCTTCAAGACGATCGACCGTCCGGTGGTCATTCCGAGCGGGATCTTCCGCCCCATCGCGGGCTGATTGCCCCGCACCGTCTGCTCCCCCCGCCCCCGCCCCCGTACGCCGTTCGTAGCGATCCCGCGCGGCGGGTACGGGGTGCGGGTGCGGGGGTGTGCGGGGACGCCGGCGCCGTTGCCGTCCCCGCCGCCGCGGATGCGGTATACGTCCTGGGGGCGTCCCGATGCCGGCGAAGGGAGTGGTTGCCGTGGAGCGAACGGCCTGCTGTGTGGTGGGAGGAGGGCCCGCCGGGATGGTGCTGGCCCTGCTGCTGGCCCGCGCCGGGATCGAGGTGACCGTACTGGAGAAGCACGGCGACTTCCTGCGCGACTTCCGCGGCGACACCGTGCACCCGTCCACCCTGTCGCTGCTGGACGACATCGGCCTCGCCGAACGGTTCGCCCGACTGCCGCAGCGCCGGGTGACCTCGGTGCAGCTGCCCATCGGGCAGGACGGCTCCCTCGTCACGGTCGGGAACATCGGCGCGCTGCACGGTACGTACAACTACATCGCCATGGTGCCGCAGTGGGACCTGCTCGACCTGCTCGCCGACGAAGCGCGCCGGGAGCCTTGCTTCCACCTGCGCATGAACACCGAGGCGACATCGTTCCTGATCGAGCGCGGACGGGTCACGGGCGTGCGTTACCGCACCCCGGACGGCGCCACCGGCGAGCTCAGGGCCTCGCTGACCGTGGCCTGCGACGGCCGTGGTTCGCTGGCCAGGGCGCTGCCCGAACTCGGACTGGAACACTTCCCGTGCCCGATGGACGCCTGGTGGTTCCGGCTGCCGCGCCGCGAGGAGGACCCCGCCGGGCTCGTGGGGGGCCTCGGGGACAGGCTGCTCATCGCGCTCATCGACCGCGGCGACTACTGGCAGTGCGCGACGCTGATTCCGAAGGGATCCGATGCGGTGCTGCGCGCAGAGGGCCTGGAACGTTTCATGACCCGGTTCACGCAGGCCGTTCCCTGGCTGGCCGACCGGGCCGATGCCGTCGCCTCCTGGGACGAGGTCAAGCTGCTCGACGTACGACTGGACCGGCTGCACCGCTGGCACCGTCCTGGGCTGTTGTGCATCGGCGACGCGGCCCACGCCATGTCACCGGTCTTCGGCATCGGCATCAACCTCGCCGTTCAGGACGCGGTCGCCGCGGCCCGCCACCTCGTGGGGCCGTTGGGACAGGGCGCCGTGGGGCTGCGGGACGTACGCCGCGTACAGCGCCGCCGCCTGCCCACGACCGTGGCGACCCAGCGTCTCCAACGGCTGGCCCACACCCAGGTCATCGAGCCGCTGATGTCGGGGCGCGTCGCGTTCGGCCATCCCCGGCAGGTCGAACGGCTGACCGAACTCATCACCGACTCGCCGTGGTTGAACCGGCTGCCCGCCTACTTCCTCGCCTACGGAGCCCTGCGCGAACGGCCCCCGGAGGCATCACTGCGCTGAACGGTGCAGTGCGCCGGTGCCACGGGCCGGTTCTCGCCACGGTCTCCACTCCGCTTGCTTCCCGGTCGTCAGGGAGGGGCCGGACAGCGCCGGTTGGGCTGACAGCGGGCCGGGGCCGCACCTAGGTTCTCCCGTAGGCGATTGCACTCGGGGGAGTTGTGGAGCAGTTGAAGGCCGGTGACCCGGCAGCCGTCGGCCCCTACCGGATCACGGCGCGGCTCGGCGCGGGCGGCATGGGACAGGTCTACCTCGGGGAGTCGCGCAGCGGCCGGCGTGTGGCGGTGAAGGTCGTGCGGCCGGAGATCGCCTCGGATCCCGGCTTCCGGGCGCGGTTCCGGCGCGAGGTGGAGGCGGCGAAGGCGGTCGGAGGGTTCTGGACGGCGACCGTGGTCGACGCGGATCCGGAGGCGGAGACGCCCTGGGTGGCCAGCGACTACATTCCGGCACCCGATCTGGCCGAACGCATCCGGCAGAGCGGCCCCTTGACCGAGGACGCGGTGTGGCGGCTCGGCGCGGGCATCGCGGAGGCGCTGCACTCCGTACACCGGGCGGGGCTCGTGCACCGGGACCTCAAGCCGGCGAACATCCTGCTCACGGAGAACGGGCCGCGCCTCATCGACTTCGGGATCGCCAAGGCGCTGAACGGCGCGACCCTGCTCACCCGGACGGGCGTGGCGATCGGCACCGCCGGATTCATGTCGCCCGAGCAGGCCCGGGGCGGCAGCGTCGGCACGGCCAGCGACATCTTCTCGCTCGGTACGGTTCTGTGTTTCGCGGCCACCGGACGCATGCCGTTCGGCGAAGGCAGCGCGGCGGAGCTGCTCTACCGGGTGGTCCACGAGAAGCCCGACCTGGAGCGCGTACCGGAGGGACTCCGGGCGGTACTGGGCGGGTGCCTGGAAAAGCGGGCGGAGCTGCGGCCATCCGCGGAGGACGTGCTGTCCGCGCTGAGCGGGGGCGGTGCGGTGACGGTGTCGCCTCCGGCGAGGGATGCGGACACGGGGATGCGTCCGCCTGCGCCTCCGCCGGACCCGCCCGCGGCGTCTCCGCCTCCACTGCCCGGCAGGGGCGCGCCGCACACCGTGCCGGTCGGGGACGTGGTCATGGATGCGGTCATGGATGCGGTTCCCGTCCCGGCGGCCGTCCCACGGCAATCCGGGCCGCCCGTCGAGGTGCGGTACTCGATGGGACACATGCGCGTCGCCGTCGCGGCCATGCTCGCCGCGGCCGTTCCGCTCGGCGTGGCCGTGTACTCCTTCAAGGACCATCCCCTCCTCGCCGTCCTGGTGAGCATCGTCGCGCTCGCACTGTTCAGCCTGGGAGGACTGGCCATGGCGCGCGGGGACGAGGCGTGTGTGCGGGTGGCGGGCGACGGGCTCCACTTCTTGCGTGAAGGCCACGAATGGAGCGCCACCTGGGCAGAGTTGAACAGGGTTACCATGAAGGCGACGCGCTGGGGTCTGATGCAGGAGTTCGTGGTGGTGGGCGAACTGGCGCCAGGGGCCACCAAGAACGTCGTCTGGGAACGCTTCCGGCCCGTCGGTCCCGGTCCCAGGGCGGCTGTCACCACCATCCGTTTCCGCAACGCAGGTCTGGCGCGGGCGGAGATCGGACGGCTGCACGAGGCACTGCTGCACCGTTCCGGGGGGCGCTACGTGTACGACGCTGAACAACTCTCCGTCCTCCGCTGACACGGTCACCCGTCATCGAGGCCCAGCCGGAGAACTGGGGCGGAGGCCATGGGGAGGCGGATGGCGGCCGCCCTCTGCACGGCACTTCGTACGGTGACGACTTGAACCTGACACCTATGTCAACTTCTACCCTGCCGGCATGACGAGCACATCGGCTACGGAAGAGGCATCGATGAATGAGCTGGCGGGCAAGGTGGCGCTGGTGACGGGCGGCAGCCGCGGGATCGGCGCTGCGACGGCAAGGCGGCTGGCCCGCGCGGGAGCGGCGGTCGCGCTGACCTACGTACGGGCAGAGGACCAGGCGCGTGAGGTTGCCCGGCAGATCGAGGCGGAGGGTGGCGCGGCCGCGGTCGTCCAGGCCGACCTGGCACATCCACAGGCCGCGGCGGAGGCAGTGGAGCGGACCGTTCGCGAACTGGGCGGCATCGACGTCCTGGTGAACAACGCAGGGTTCCTCACCCATGGCCCGCTGACCGAGGTGTCCACGGCCGAACTGGACCGGGTGCTCGCCGTGGACGTCCGGTCGGTGTTCCTGGCTGCCCAGGCCGCCGCCCGGCACATGGGCGCCGGCGGGCGGATCATCAGTATCGGGTCGTGCTTCAACGGGCGCGTTCCCGGCTCGAATTTCGTCCTGCAGGCAATGGCCAAGTCAGCGCTCGTCGGGCTGACCAAGGGCTTGGCCCGGGAGCTGGGGCCGCGCGGGATCACCACGGCCCTCGTGGACCCGGGCCCGATCGACACCGACATGAACCCCGCCGACGGCGAGAGCGCCGCCTTCCAGCGCTCCCTCACCGCCCTGGGCCGGTACGGCCAGGCCGAGGACATCGCGGCCGCCGTGGCCTACCTCGCAGGTCCCGGCGGCCGCTACATCACCGGCACCACCCTCGCCGTGGACGGCGGATACACCACCTGACCGCGCGCCCTCGGCAGGAGCCACGAGCCGCGCGGACGTCGAGAGGACCGCCCCGGCCTTCAGCCGCTTCGTGTGAGGGACTCCGGCCCGGTGGCCCCGCTCTGCGAGGCCGCATCGATCACTTCGTCCAGGACCTCGCGCGAGCGAACCAGATCCGCGATCGTACGGTTGATGCGGTCGCGCTCCGCGGCGAGGTTGGCGGTCAGCCGAGGAGTGGCCACCTCGTTCGGGCGGCCGTCATCGCCCAGGCAGGGCAGCAGCTGTGCGATCTTGCCGCTGTTCAGGCCCGCGGCATAGAGCATCTGGATGCGTACGACGCGATCCACCGCCCACTCGGCGTACTCCCGGTGGCCGCCGGGGGTGCGCTGAGCGGGCAGCAGTCCCTGTGTCTCGTAGTAGCGCAGGGAACGCTCGCTCACCCCGCTGCGCCGGGCCAGTTCGCCGATCCGCATTCCACACCCCGCATGGTGACGACTCGAACCTGACATGGATGTCAACTTCTATCATGGCGTGGCGCCGGCGTCCGCGACGACGCCCTGCCTGGTTCAGGCCGGCAGTGCCTGGTCGAGTTCCGCCAGCTCTGCCCTGTTCAGGTCGAGGTGCGCGGCCCGGGCGGAGTCGGCGATGGAAGCCGGGCGGCTGGCTCCGGGCACCGGGATCACGGCCGGGGAGCGGGTGAGCAGCCAGGCCAGGGCGACCTGCTGCGGGCTGACGCCGCGTGCGGCCGCTACGCGGTGGAAAGCGGTGCCCGCGGAGGTCGGGCCGGAGGGGCCGTCGAGGGCGCTGCGGGTGATGCCGCCGAGAGGGCTCCAGGGGAGGAACGCCAGGCCCAGCTCGGTGCTCAGCCGCAGCTGGGGCTCGCTGTCGCGGACCGCGGGCGAGTACTGGTTCTGTACGGAGGCGAGACCGCCGCCGAGGATTGCGTGGGCCTCGCGGATCTGTGCGGTGGTGACGTTGGAGATGCCGGCGGCGCGGATCGTGCCGGCGTCGAGGAGTTCGCGCAGGGCGCCGACGGACTCAGCCCAGGGCACCGCCGGGTCCGGCTTGTGCAGCTGGTACAGGCCGATCGCGTCGACGCCCAGCCGCTTGGCCGAGTCTTCGGCAGCGCGCTTGATGTGTTGCGGGGCGCCGTTGACGGTCCAGCTGCCGTCGCCCGGCCGGCCGCGGCCACCCTTGGTGGCGATCAGGACGCCGGAAGTGTCGCCGCCGTACTGGGCCAGCGCGCGGGCGATCAGCAGCTCGTTGTGCCCCGCCTCGCCGGCGTGCCAGTGGTAGCTGTCGGCGGTGTCGATGAGCGTGACGCCGGCGTCGAGGGCGGCGTGGACGGTGGCGATGGCCCGCCCCTCGTCCGGGCGGTGCTCGATGGACAGCGGCATGGCACCCAGGCCGATGGCGCTGACGGTGGTGTCTGCGAGGGTGCGGTGGTGCATGGCGGTCGGTGCTCCTCAGGCGGCGGGGGCGGGGGCGGGGGATGCGGCGAGGGCTTCGGCTACGGCGCCGGGCAGCCAGTCGACGGTGCGGGAGAAGGCGAAACCCCACCCCTTCGCACGGGCGTTGCTCATGGCGTAGTGGCGGTCGTAGGAGAACGGCGAAGCCGGTTCGCCCGCCGCGACCACCCGGTAGCTGGGGTCCCGGCCGGCCTGTGCGGCAACGATCGCGGTGAGGGCGCGTACGTCGAGCAGGCCGTCGGAGCAGGCATTGACCGGACCACGGAAGCCGGTGGCGGTGGCCGCCCACAGCAGCAGGTCCGCCAGCTCCTCGTAGTGGATGAACACCGTCGGCAGTGCCTTCGCGTGCACAGTGATCTCCTTGCCCTGGCGCACGTGCTCGGCGTAGTGCGCAAGCCGGCCGGTGAACTCCTGCACACCGCCGCCGAGCACGTGCGCACTGCGCACGGAGGCGAACGCGAAACCGCCGGCGCGGGTGAGGACGGCCTCCGCCTGGCGCTTGCCCTCGGCGTAGTGGGCATCCAGGTACGCCTCGTCGTGCCAGGGCAGGTCCAAGGCCACCCGCCACGTCGCCGGGTCCACGCTCTCCTCCCGCACCGGGACACCCGCCGGCACGGCCGGCAGCGCGGCGGTGGCCGGGTCGTAGACCTCGATCGTGGAGGTCATGACGTAGCGCCGGGTGCGGCCGGCGAAGGCGCGGGCGGCGATCGCGGCCTGCACGGGTGTGTAGCAGACCTGGTCCACCACCACGTCGAAGGTGCGCGGGCCGAGCGCGGCAAGGAGGGATGCCTCGTCGTTGCGGTCGACCACGAGGTGCTCGACGGGGGCGGGCGGCTGGTGGGAGCCCCGGTTGATCACAGTGACCTGGTGGCCGGTGGCCGCCAGGCGTTCGACCAGGAGCTTTCCGAAGTACCGGCTTCCGCCGATGACGCAGATCCTTTGCATGCCCTCATCCTGGAGACGTATCGTCATCAGCAGAAGTGATGGCTTACTGGAAGCGCGTTAAGGATTACTGTTGATCGATGTGCAGCGGCTGCGCGTCCTGCGCGCGGTGGCGGATCACGGCAGCTTCAGCAAGGCGGCCGCGGCTCTTCGCCTCACCCCCTCCGCCGTCTCCCAGCACGTAGCGGTGTTGGAACGCAGCCTCGGCGCCCGGGTGGTGGCCCGCAGCACGCGTGGGGTCACCCTCACTCAGGCCGGTCAGATCATGGTCGGCGCCGCCGAATCCGTCGCAGCCGAGCTCGAACTGGCGAAGCAGCAGGTTGAACGGCTCAGCACGGGCCGCGTACAGCTCACCGTGGCCACCTTCACCAGCGGCGGCAGGCACCTGCTGCCCGGCGCCCTCACCCGCTTCACGGCAGCCCACCCCGAAATCCTGCTCCACGTCAGGGAAGGAGAGCCGGAGGACACCTTGCCCCTGGTCCGCCAAGGCGCTGTCGACCTCGCTCTCGCCTACCACTTCGACGGTCCGCTGCCCGTCGGGCCCGGCCCGGGCTCCAGCCTGCAGTGGACCGAACTTCTGGAAGACCCCTTGCATGTCGTCATGCCGCAAGGGCATCGACTCGCGGATCGCGAGTCGCTCGCCCTCGCCGAACTGGCATCCGAGCCGTGGGTGCTCGGATGCCGCAAGACCGAGGCATTTCTGCGCCGCTACGCAGAGCGCGCAGGCTTTGAACCCGAGGTGCGCGGCACCACCACCGATTACTTCTTCGCCCGTTCCCTTGTCGCCGCGGGCATGGGGATCTCGCTGATTCCTTCCATCGCGCTCGTCCCGACGGTGCCGGGTGTGCACCTCGTCCCGATCCAACCGCCCGCTCCGGCCAGGCACATCGGCGTTGCCACGATCGCCCGCCGCCGTGACCGCCCACACGTCGCCGCGTTCATCCAAGCCCTCCGGGAGGAGATCACGCACCCCTAGGGAATCCCGCTGCGCGTGGCGCAATCAGCGTCCTGGCGCGGGTGGCGGTTCTGCACCGGTGGGCCTGCCGGCCCGCAGGGCAGCGAGGCCGAAGGCCAGTCCTCCCGCGATGAACCAGGGGTTCCAGAGGGCCAGCGTCCAGGCCCGCTGCCCCGTGCTCACAGCGGTGTCCAGGTGCGTTGCGTTCGTCAGCAGCAGCACCTCGACGCCGATGCCACGGGCCAGCAGGAGAGCACTGACGCCCCACCCCGACCACCGTGCCATGAGCGCGGGACCGCCCGGGAGCCTGGACGGGGCAAGCAGCCACGCCAGCAGGGCGCCGAGGAGACAGAGCGCGCCCACGCCCCACAAACCGGCTATGACGAACCACTGCGGGCGCTCGTCGGCCAGCGGTCCGGCCGAGACGCTCAGTCCCACATCGCCGCCGACGGCCCAGTAGAAGTGCAACCCGGCGAACACGACCGCCCACGTGCATGCGATACGCCCCCACAGTGCGGACGGTTTCACGTCCGCTCCCTCCCGTTCGCGTTGCCTCATCGCCGGCCCTCAGGTGTATCGGCCCCATCGACGCATTGACTGTCCGCTCTCTGCGGCACCACGATGAACGCGGTGCCGTTGGTCAGGTCGATGCTGGAGCGGGGCGGCGCACCATCGGTCTCGTCGTCCCGCTGCAGCAGCTCCACCCGCCGCTGCTCCAGCTCGACCGTCTTGTTCCCGTGCACGACTGCGGTGAATTCGTCGAAGACCGTGTTCGACAACGACCGCCCCGTGCGCCTGCGCAGCCACGGAATCAGTCCCAGCCCGGAGAACCACCGCCATGCGCTCTCCACCAGCGCGAACACAACGAGTAGGCATACGAACGCCTGGAAGGACATGGCTACCATCGCCACAGCGGCCCCCTTGATCCTCAGCACAGTTGACGGTCGTAGAAACGGGGGAGACGCCGGCGTCGTTCCACGCCGGGAGACTCACGTCCGACGGGTGAGTGCTGAATCAGCGGAGACGCTGTTTCACGGATGCGGTCAACGGCCGTTGAGGAGCCCGCGGCAAGCCATCAGATGGAGCGGCTTGACCTTGACCTAAGGTCAAGGTCCACGCTGAACGCATGACGAACTCGATCTCGATCTCGAACCGCACCTCCCCCTCGACCTGGACCGGCATGGTGCCGGTGGAGGACACGGCCCTGGCCGTGACCGATACACGGGGACCGGGCCGGCCCGTGGTCTACCTCAACGGTTCCTACGCCACCCAGCGCAACTGGCGGCCCGTCACCAGCGAACTGGGCACCGGCTGGCGTCACATCACCTACGACGAGCGCGCCCGTGGCCGTTCGAAGAAGTCGGCGGACTACTCCTTCGAGGCCTGTATCCGGGATGTCGACGCGGTCCTGGACGCAACCGGGGCCGAGCGGCCGGTGCTGGTGGGCTGGTCCTACGGAGCCGCGCTCGCGCTGCACTGGGCCACCCGGCACCCGGACCGCGTCGCGGGTGTGGTCATGGTCGACGGCGGCTACCCGTGGGACTACCTCGCCACCGTCGAGGGCGGCCGGGAGGCCGGCAAGGAGGAGATCCGACGGCTGTTCCGCAGGTTCGCCTGGACGATGCCGCTGACCCGCAGGCTGGGACTGGCGGCCCGGATGTCGGCCGATCAGCATGCCGACATCAACATCGAGCTGAACGAGATCGTCGCCGCGAGCGGCCCGGTCTTCGATCTGGTCACGTTCCCGATGCGGTTCGTCGTGGCCTCCGGCGCCAGCCTGGGCAGCACCGAGGAAGGCCACACCGCAATGCGCGCCACCCTCGACCCGGTCCTGGCCCGCAATCCGCACGTGCAGGTCAGCGCGACGGTGTCGAGCAACCACTCGACCGTGGTGCGCAAGGACTTCGGCGCCATCGCCGCCGCGGTCCGGGAAGTTGCGGCCCTCCGGCAGGACGACGTTCACTGATCGCCATGACCCAAGGCATCACCATCGGCCAGGCCGCGGCGTTCGCCGGCGTCACGGCGAAGACCATCCGCCACTACCACCTGCACGGCCTGATCGAGGAACCCCGCCGCGACAGTTCCGGCTACCGGCGCTACGGATCAGCCGACCTGCTCCGGCTCGTCCAGGTCCGCACCCTGGCCGGAGCAGGCATCCCCCTGGCCGAGATCCGGACCATCCTCGACGCCGATCCCGACCGGTTCGCCGCCGCGCTCGTCGACGTCGAACGGCGCCTCACCGAACGGATCGACGACCTGGTCGCCCGACGCGAGCTGCTCCACCAGCTCGCCGACGGCGACCGGGTCCTGCTGCCGGAGCATGCCTGCGCGCTGCTGGAAAAGCTGCCCGCGCTCGGCTTCACCACCGAGGACGTGACCACGGCCCGAGACGCCCTGGTCCTGGTCAGGGCCTTGGCACCGGAGACCCTGGACGGCTACGTCGCACAGATCGAGCACGGCCTGGAAGACCCCCACTACGTCTCCTTGATGAAACTCAACATGCGCGCCGGCGACCTGGACCCCGACGACCCAAGAGTGGAGGAGATCGCCGCCGCCATAGCCGACCACTTCATCGCAGACCCCTCGCTCCTGCCCAGCCTGTCCGGCCTCCAGGCCCGCGAGGACGGCGCCCTCAGGCGCGAGCTGCTCAGTCACCATGCCGAGGACCAGAAACCCGCCTGGGCCCGCATGACCGCTCTGATCGAGGCGAAGCTACGGGCAGCCGGCATCGACGTCCCGTAGACACCCCCCTCCGGGGCCCGCCCGGGGCATCTGCCCCGAGGCGGGCGCCGGATGTGCTCCGGGCTCAGGAACCGCGGTTGTCCTCTGCGACCACATCGTGTGGCCAGTGGCCGTGCTCGATGAAGTGGGCGACGGCCCGGCAGGCGACGGGGAAGGGCACAGTGTCCCGATCGGAGTACGTGTCGATCTGTCCGTTGGCCAGGACGTACCCGCCGGAAATGCCCGTGCCCTCTGGGTCGACGAGGTGCTCACCAAGCCCAGCCGAGTCGTCCAGCAGGGCAACCATCGCCCGCTCGCCGTTGGTGACCACGGACAGAAGCCGACCCTGGCCATTCTCGAACCACGTCTCCTGGCTCGCCCAGTCCAGTCTGCGTACGAGCAACTCTCCGGCCTCCTTGCCGGAGTACCCATCAGAGGCAGTGCCCTGCAGCCGCCAACGCTGTGGAATGGCCATGGACTCTCCGATCTGGCGAAGCGGTGCAAGACCGGTGATGCAGGCCCGGCATCGCTGGGCTGGCACCTGGTGCGCAGCAATTGTCACATCCGAAGCCCGACCGACCCGCCGGCCCGTACCCGGTGGGGGTCGGGGATGTGGTGGCGTGAAGTGAAGCGCCGCTCGCCGCGACGGCTGGCCATCAGCCTGGCTCGCACGCTCGCACGCTCGTAACTCGCCACTGCCACCTGGTGCGCGGTCCGCTGCTACGAAGTCCACCCGGACAACCAGGCCGGTGTGTGGCTGCGGTCGGCCCGCCGGGTGGCAGGGGCCGACGACGGTGCCGGCGGCGCCACGTACTCCACGAGTGCGGCGACTTCCTAGTCGCTCGGCGAGTAGTCGATCTCGCAGGGCGTGACCTTCGAGGTCTCCTTCACACCGGCCCCGACGTGCGCGTACGGGCTCGACGGTCTCGCCGGCTTCGAGAACACGAGGGTGTACCCCGGAGGGACCGTCTTGGAGTTGATCTTCAGCGTGGTGATGTCCCGGCCGTTGCCGCGCAACTCGGCCTCCGGATCGGCCTGCGGACCGCGGTACCCTCCGCCCACATGCGGGCATTCCGCCGCGGGTTTCTTCTCGGTCACCGCGACGCTGACCCCCTGCGCCTGGAGCCTGCGCACCAGTTCGGGCAGTTCATCGACCGTGGGCACGGGAACCCGAATCGTGTTCGCGGGCTCTCCCGTAGGCGCGCCAGAGCCGGATTTCAGCAGCTCCTCCAGGCCTTCGGAGTAGTCGATCGCGCAGGACGGGACCTTGGAGGTCTCGATCACACCGAAGCTGATCCCCTCCCCGCCGAGCGGGTAGTACTCCGCCCAGTCGAACGTGAGCGAGTATCCGGGCGGCACCGTTTTCGCATCGACCTTGAAGTCGAAGCCGTCGGCGGAGTGCTGGAGCACCTCCGCATCACGGTCGGCCTGCGGACCGCGGTAGCCCCCACCGTGCTCGGAGCACTGCGACGGAGGTCGCCTGGGGACCAGCACCGCCGGGACACCCAGCTTTTTCAACGCCTCCACGAGCGCCGGAATCTCGCCCGGCTCCGGCATCCGGAACCGCAGCGAGCCGTCCGCGTCCTTCCTGATCTCGGGCGCCCCGGCGGAGCCGTCAGCCGGCCGGGTGTCGTGGCGAGAGCTCCCCGGCAGGGCCATCACGGCGACGACCGCCGCCGTTGCGACGCCCACAGCGAGCGGGATGCCGTACCGCCGGGCGAAGGACCGGGTGGGGGTCGCAGGCGGTTCCTCCGGGAGGCGGGCCAGGAGCGCCGCCTTGAGGCGGTCCTCGAAACCGCTGGGCCTGGCACTCATCGGGCTACCTCCAGCTGACCTTCGGTGACGGAGCCCGGGGCGCCCAGCGCGCGCCGGGCGCGGTGCAGGCGGACGCGGATCGTCGCCCGGGTGACGCTGAGGGCTTGCGCGGCCTCGGCCGGGGTGAGCTCATCGATGACGACGAGGTCGAGGGCGGCGCGCAGCGGTTCGGACAGGGCGGCGTGGCGCTGGGCCAGCTCCCTGAAGGCACGCTGGGCGTCGATGCGTTCTTCCAGCGCGGCGACGTCCTCGTCTTCGAGGAGACGCCGGCCGCTGAGCCGCGCCAGCGCGCCGCTTTCGCGGGCGAGCCCGCGGGCGTGGCCCGACAGGACGTTGCGGGCTATTCCGAACAGCCAGGCGATCGGCGCCCCCCTGTTGGGCCGATAGCCGGCGGCCGAACCCATGGCGGCGAGGAATATGTCCGCCGTCAGGTCGGCCGCCAGGTGCGGGTCGGTGACCCGGCGCGTGACGAATCCGAGGACGGAGTCGATGTGTTCCTCGTAGAACGCCCCGAACCCCTCGGGCGTGGTGAGATCCGGCGGGCCGGTCTCGTGTCGTGGGCTGCGCACCCGGTTCCTCCCCTGCGTAGCCGGCCCGGTCGGCCGCCTCATCCAGTACTTGGCCGAAGCCCGCTCAAGCGTTTCATCGGGACCAGGTGTCCGGTGCAGGTCACGTCGGCGTACGCAGTTCGCCGGGCAGCACGGGGAGCCTGGAGGCCTGGCTCGACGCCGTCCTTCGTGGACGCACACCCCTTGTGGTCGTCTCAGATCGCAGCGGCCGCCACAAGGACACGCTGCGCGGGACGCGGACGGTCGCCGCCCTCGAAAGCCCGGCCGCCGTACTGTTCCGGGTTCGAGCTGACTCTTGTGCGTGTTGCTCACCGACCGAGGCACCCTCGCCGGCCGCCTCGGCGGCCAGGTCGCCCTACTTCTCGGGGTTGCCCTGTTGCTCTCCGGCATGTGCCTCCTTTGGGGAGAAGGGCAGTGCCGGCCCGCTGCCCGGCGCCACCGGCCGGAGGCCGGCGGCGTGCTTGCGGTCAGCCGCCAACAGTCTGGAGGAGCAGGCCCCGGGGCTGGATAGGGCCGAGGTGGACGGTGACGCATCCGCAGGCCGCGGGCAGGGCCGCGAGGAGTAGGCGGGGACCAGGCGCAAGCCGACGCGCTGCCGCTGGGCCCACGGGCAGGCATCGCATGGTCCGCATTGAGATCCAGCGGGAACAGGAGGCGGGCGGCGGCCTGTTCGCAAGTCGACTCTGGAGCGGGTCCGGCCGGTTGCGCGACCGCCGCGACAGCTATGCGTTTACTTCATGGCGGCGTTGCGGAGTGCGAGGGTGGCCTGGGCAGCTTCGTTGAGGGTGGTCTGGTGCACCATCCGGACACCGGCGAAGGTCGTGGCGTCGCTCCAGGCGCAGACTGCCTGGTCGCCGTCAGGGCCTTGGGCAAGGCCGCAGCTGAGGCCCCCACCGTACGGGCCCGGGTCGAAGCGGGTCACGTTGCGGGCCTTCGACCCGGCGAAAAAGTTGCGGAACTCCTGCGCGATCGACTCGTTTGCCTTCTCCTGGAGGATCTTCGGGTCCCACTCCGCACTGCGGACGAATACGAAGAGGTCGAGGTTTTCATCCCCGTCCTTGTCGTAGAAGCCGGTCTTCAACCCCTCCGGCATCTTGCGAGCCGCCAGCACCGCGGCCTCGGTCCGCTCGGCAGCCTCACCGGTCATCAGCTGGTAGCCCGCGAAGCCGGGCGGCAGGACGACCGAACGCCGCGTACCCGCCGGCGCGCCCGTGCCCTGCTGAACAGGTGCGGTCGCCACCGTCTCCGAGGCCCGGGGCTCGGGGTTGTAGGAGGCCGCGGCCTTCAACCCGGCGCCGACCGCAATCAGCACCGTCACACCGATGATGAGCAGCCGCCGCTTCCTCTCCTCACGCAGGGTGGAGGCGGGATCGCCGCCCACCGCGGTCGACGGCGCACGCCAGGAGCGGGTGAGGCGCCAGAGCAGCACGATGGCGACAACGGCGACGGACAGGACTCCGACCACCTGGCCGGCGGCGTAACTCTGTGAGGTGGGGTCCACGGATGCGACGATCATGCCTGCATCGTACGTGTGACCGAATCCTCGGGGATCGCGACTCGGAGCCCATCTGCCGCGACCCGCCGGGACCTCTGCCGTCAAGTGTCGCGAGGAGGACGACGAAGAGTGGTCATGAGTGAGGCTGCGATGGTGATCAGTGCTCTGGTACGGGCGGCGACGGGGACCGGCCTGGGGCGGAGCGGCGGTGCCGCCTGGCGGCGAAGGGAGTTGCCAGCAGAGCCGCGACGCCCGTCCCGGCGCCCGCGTAGACGGTCGGGTTGACCCAGGCTGGTACCTGTTCGTCTCCGCCTCTGCCGTCCCGGCCCTCGGAGCAGACGACGGACACCGGTAACACCGACTTCGTCACCAGGTGCCGCTGCGGCGCCTCGCGGTCGAGTCCTGTTCCGTTGCACTGCGCGTAGGGGTCGGGGACGCTGAATCCGGTCAAGTGTCCCCACCCGAAGGCCAGGACCGCGACACCGAAGGCGGCCAGCGCCAGTTGGAAGCAGGCGACCGCCCTCACCAGCGGACGCAGCGAGCGGTGGCGCACCGCGACGCCCGCGCGGACGAACACCGCCCCCGTCATGGCCGCTGTGAGGAGGGGCACGCCGATCACCAGAAAAACGATCATGAAATCTCCGACGTCGGTACACGGTCGGAGGTTGCACGCCGCAGAGCGATGGTCAGGCGCG
Organism: Streptomyces sp. NPDC006326; assembly: GCF_040612915.1. Classification (NCBI taxonomy): domain Bacteria; kingdom Bacillati; phylum Actinomycetota; class Actinomycetes; order Kitasatosporales; family Streptomycetaceae; genus Streptomyces; species Streptomyces sp. NPDC006326. The sequence continues at coordinate 132,932 of NZ_JBEXRC010000012.1, forward strand.
CGGAGCCCACACCACGCCCTCCTGGACCCCGGTGACGGGATCGACGTCCCGAGTGGAGAAGTCTGCGAGGCTGCGAAGTTAGGTCAGGCCGGGGGCGGCCGCAGAGCTGCGTCTCGCCGGTAACGGCAAATCCCGCACGGGCCAGCACGGCTCGTGACGCTGCATTGTCGAGGGTCGTGGCGGCCCGCAAGGTGGTCAACCCGTACCTGCCGGCTGCGAGGCCGCACACTTCCCGTACTGCCGCCGTGGCGATCCCGCGGCCCGCAGCCCGCTCTGCGATCCGATAGCCGAGTTCGGCCCCGCCGTCTGACACGTCCACCAGATTGACCCGCCCCAGCACCTCGCCCTGCGCGCCGATCAGCACGTGGAAGTAACAGGCTCCGGCCCCCTGCTCGGCCAGCAGCCCACGGTGCCTCTGGTCGAACCGGGCGAAGTACTCCTCACCTCTGTCAGGGACGGACGCTACGAAGTAGACCCGGTTCTCTCGCTCGAAGGCGAGGACCGCGGGCGCGTGATCGGGGCGAAGCAGCTGTAGCTCAGGCATAGGGCGGACGGTATGCGGCCGACGGTCCTGCTGCCACAGGATCGCGCCTGGAGATAGCCTTTGACGGCTTCCGCAGCCCACACCAACGAGTGGTCCGGTCACTCAGATGGGCCGCTCTCCGGCGTCCTCGCTGCGTGGGTGGAGTGCCTGGCGAGCAGGTGTCCTGACGTGCACGGCTGCGAGATCAACTCGCAGAACGCACCACCTGACGCCAGCGCAGCCGTCGCCGAGATGTGCTGCCGCCGCTGTTCTCGACGGCGGATGGCCCGCCGCCCCGAACCACCTTCAGCTCGGCGACCGGCGTCGATGCCCCATGCCTCCATATCCGAGCCCACGACGGCGCGGCGTGCGTGCCGCGGGGGAGAGCGACTGGGGATTCGTGGTCCAGATCACATCGTTCGGAGCGATGAGTTTGTTGGCCCCCGCCGGTCGAAATGAGCGACAACATCATGTGAGGAAGGCCCGTTCATGACCCACACGCTCAGCGCGCCCGAGCACGTCGCTCCGGTAACGTCCCCGGCGGTACGCCGATGGCTGACGGGCGGCATGGCCGCGGGACCGGTGTTCCTCGCGGCCGGTGCCGCGCAAGGCCTCGCCCGTGATGGCTTCGACTTCCGCCGGAACGCACTCAGCCAACTCGCGCTCGGCCAGGCCGGCTGGATCCAGACGGCGAACTTTCTGCTCGCCGGCGCCCTGCTCGTCGTGGGTGCGGTCAGTCTGCGCCGGGTGCTGGGCCGGAGCCCGGGTGGCACCTGGGGTCCGGTCCTGGTCGGCGTCTTCGGCGCCTCGTTCTGGGCCGCGGCGGCATTCCCGGCCGACGCCGGTGCGGGGTTCCCCGCCGGGGCCCCCGATGCGACCGTGATGAGCGGGCACGGCGTCGTCCACATGGCCGCCGGAATGGTCGGTTACCTCGCCCTGTGCGCCGCCTTCGTCGTGTTCGCCGGTTCGCTGGCCGCCCGGGGCCACCGCAGGTGGGCCGTGACCTCGCGGCTCGCCCCGGTCGCCGTCCTCGCCGGCTTCATGGCCTCGGCCGCCTCCGTCCTTGCCTTCACGGCCGGCGCAGGCTTCGGCCTGCTGTGGCTGACGGCGCTGACGGCCCGCCTGGCCACCGCCCCTGCCGACCGCTGACCGCAACGCGTCAGCATCAACATCATCAACATCACCAACAACAACATCGAGATCATCCAGACAGGAAAAGAGGACACCCATGGCCACCGTGAAGGGCCCTGCCAGCTACTTCGCCTCCATCGAGAAGAAGTACGGCCGCCCGATCGCCGAGTGGAAGGAGCTCATCCGCGCCAGCCCGCTCAGCAAGCACATGCAGCTCGTCGACTGGCTCAAGTCCGAGCACGGCTTGGGACACGGCCACGCCAACGCCCTCGTCGCCCACACCCTCGCCGAGGACGCCGACGAGTAGTCAGGCACGCGCGCCGCACCGGGGGGATGCGGGTGCGGGTGAGGGGTGTGTCGGTGATGCCGTACTTCGAGGTGCCGAAGCACTTCACGTTGCCCAGCACCGTCTCCACCGTGTCCTGGAACGGGTCTTGTAAGGGGACGCGCCGGTGGTGCGCCTTGACGTTGCTGAAGCCACCGGCGCGATGCCCGTTGGTAGCAGTCGTCGTTGGCGCGGCGGGGGGCGAGATCGTCGAAGTACGCGTCGTAGGCGTTGTAGATGCCGTCGTTCCCGGCCAGGACGAGCGCGTTGTTCCAACCCTTCGTACCGTCCCGGTCGTTGTGGAGATTGACGGAGGACTGCACGACGATGCGCGGCGCGCCAGGGGTTTCGGTGGGTGTCGGCCCATGCGCGCATCCGGCGGACCGGTGAGCCAGGGTGGAGCTCGCCGCAGGCACCCGGCTGACGGGGCAGGAACGGTGGAGCGTGCCGCTCGATACCCGCCGCGGGGTGCCCGTAGACACGGGCGCGGTTCCTTGTGTCTGCCGACCCCGACGTCGTGCGGGTGGCGGAGCGGGCGGGCAGCGGACCGTACTCCTACCGTGCCTTCGGGCCGGACGGCCGGGCGCAGGGCGTGATCGACGGAACCGGGCCCTACGGCGACATCGAGGAGGCGACCGTCGCCGGTGGCAGGCTCTTTGCGACCGCGCGGTGCCACAGTCTGTACGCGACTGGTTCATCGACTTCGAGGTGGCGACCGGCGCAGAGCTGTGGCGCGAGGACCGCGCCTTCCGTACTCCGTGGACCGCGGCGGATTTTGCCGTGGTCGGAGCTGTTGAGCCCCAGCCGACCTGGTTAGGATCGCAGTGTGTTCGAGTACCACGGCTGGATCACGGTCAGGGAGACCGCGGGTGAGGACGAAGATGATGTCCGGCTGCGCCATGTCGTGGATGAGCTTCAGCTCCGCATCGCCCAGATGGCAAGTCCCTACCTCCTTGACCTCAGGTGGATGAACGGCGAACCGTTCATCCACCTGGGAGGCCATTCCAATCACCGATCGTCGCCTGATGTCGTCGGCCTCTTCGAGCATGTAGCGACGGTTGCTCCTGGCTCCTACGGCCTCCTGCATGTTCGCGATGACGAGGACCCGGCCCACGGGAACGACATGCGCGTGCTCAGGCTCGCTCGGGGGACGGTCACGCAGCACACTGAGGCGCTGCTGTCCCCGTGCATCCCGACGCTGGAGGACCCCTCCACCGCTTAGGGTCTGTCTCCACATGGCGGTGTCTCGGTTGGTCAACCTTCTGCGGTGAAGAAGGATGGCGAGTTGATCCTGGACTTGCGGGGTCGACAGATTGAGACACTCAAAGATTTCTGGGATGCGGTCGCGGAGCCGTGCGGGCTGCCGGAGTGGTTCGGCAGGAACGTGGATGCCTGGTCGGACACGATCCACGCCCGGGGCATATCAGATGTGATCGACAGCTATGACGTCTTGGTCGTGCACGTTGATCAGCGCGGCCTTTTCGAGAGGGGTCGACGAGAAGGCGAGGTCCTCGCCGGCATCTTCGATGGAGAGCAGAACCGGCTTGTCGTCCATTCGCTGGGCTGACGGCCAGGGCTGTTGCTCAGCGTCGTGCCCGGCATCGCCAGCTCAGTCCTGCCAGTAGAACAGCAGGGTGTCGATGTCCAGGGGCTCGCGTCCGCCGAAGTAGTACACACACAGGCCGGTCACCCGGATGCCTCCGGTAACCCCGTCGATCCACCGGAAACCGGCCTCCTCCAGGGCCGGCCGGGCGGGATGCCGGTCGTCGTGGCCCGTGACGAAGCGTCCGAGGACGCTGATGTAGATGTCCTCGTCGCCACATGAGATCACGTGATAGCTGCCGTCGCCCTGCTGGTGGTGGCTGCCGGCGGAGACCGGCGGGTCCGGGGCGAGACCGGCCGCGGCCAACGCGGCGGTCGCACGCGCGAGCTGGTCGGGCAGGTCCGGGCGGCCGGGCGGTTCGGTGCACAGGGCTTCGAGGCGCCATCGGGGGTCGCTCTGCCGCTCGCACCGGGGGGCGTACTCGTGGACGATCGCCCGGCGCAGTTCCTCGTCCAAGCCGTCGACCTCTGTCCGCGGGCTGCCGAGCCGCTCGTCGATCCGGCGGGTCTCCGCAATGTCCTCGGTGAGCTCATGGAGGGCGCAGGCGGCCCGCACGGCAGCCTCGGGGGCGGGAGCCTCGTCCAGGAAGGCGCGCAGCCGGTCCGGGTCCGCGATGAGTGACTGGGCGAAATGCGCGATGCCGCGGTCTGGGTCGGCCAGGTACGGCGTCACGTCCTGCCCCGCGTGGTGCCACGTCCGGAGCGCGAATCGGCGGTCCTCAGGACGGTCCTCGCCTAGCTCGGCCAGGATCGCCTCGGCGCCGTGGTGCTCCACCAGACCATCGAGGCCGGCCTCCCCGATCTCCCGCCACCGCTGCCAGGGCGAGGCCGCGAGCGTGGACAGGCCGGGGGCGGCGGTTCGGTCGCCGAGCAGGCCACGGGCCTTCAGGGCCGCCTCGGCGACGCCGTACGAACCGTCCCCCCGCTGCTCCTTGTCGCGCAGCCAGGGCAGGAGCTCCGGCCGGACCCCTAGGAGGTCGAGGAGCGCGATGCGCACCTCGGCCGTCTCGTCCTCGTCCCGGATCCGGTCGATGAGGCCGGGGACCCGGGCCTCCGGGACGCGGCCGGCCAGCGCGTACGCGCAGATCCGGCGGCGCCACCAGGCGTTGCCGGTGTCCAGGACGTAGCGGGCGAGTGCGTCGGGGTCGTGGGCGTGCAGGGCAACGGTGTCAGGCTGCCCCCGCTCCGGTATCAGCTTGTTGATCTTCCCCATGGGCTGATGCTACGGCCCGCCGACACCGAACGGCCCCGGTTTTACCGCGGGCTCCAACGGTGCCGCAGGCTCGGTGATCGGACTGAAGACTGGACGCCGGGCCGGCGCTGAAGAGCGACGCCAAACATCCCACCGCAATGCCAAGCTGACCGTGTTCGGTAGGCGGCTGCTGGTCGAACGTGTTGCCTCGGCGCGTCCGGTCGCCCATGTCGCCGCCGAGAGGGCATCTCCCGGGCCCCCGGCCCACAAGTGGTTCCAGCGGTGACGGACCGCGTGGGGGGCAAGGCCGGCCTGGCCGACCGGTTCAGCCGTGCGCACCCGATGCCCCACCGCACGGCTGCCGAGACCGAGGCCCGTGTCTGCGACCTGAGGCGAGCCCGATACCCGAAGGCGGCGGCCACACGGCCCTGGGCCGCGAAGTCGGCCGCAGGACGAAGTCCGGCGTGGGCTTCGACTACGTGCCCTCGGCCGTCGACGACCACAGCCGCGTGGGCTGCAGCGAGATCCACCCCGATGAGAAGGTCCCGACCTGCACGGGCTTCCTCACCCCCGCCGCCGCGTTCTTCCACGCTCACGGCATCACCCGCATCGAACGCGTTCTCACCGACAACGCGTGGGCCTACCGCAAGGGCCTGCCTCGAAGGCTGCCCTGGCCGTCCGTGGCCGACCTAGGCGCGGACGGCAAGCCGCCCCGCGGCTACCAGCCGCAGACCAACGGCAAGGTCGAACGCTTCAACCGCACCCTGCTGGACGAATGGGCCTACCAGCGGCCTTACACCTCAAACGGCGAGAGGACAACGGCGCTGGCACTTCCGCCACACCTGCAACCCGCACCGCTGCCACACCGCACTGGGCGGTCACCCACCCATCAGCCGCGCCAACAACGCTGCGGGTCACTACACCTGGGTCACGTCTAGCGAGTCATGCCGTGCCCGGAACAGGCTGGGCGGGATCTGCCCGGCGCAGTGTCCAGGAGTTACGGGTTCGGCCAGAAGGATCCGGTTCCGCTCGTGGTCGACCGTCACGATCTGCGCAGCTATTTCCTGACCGTCGCGGAAGGCCTCGACGGATGCGGTCGGCCCGGTGAGTGGGACGAGTCCCTCGACGCAGTCATCAAGGTGTATGAAGACTCCGATGGGTGCGATCTTTCTGATGCGTCCGCGGACGACCTGACCGGCGCGGAAGCCGGGTAGCAGGTCTTCGTGTTCGGCCCACTCGTCGAGCACGGCCCCTACCTGGTGGTTGTGCTCGGCGTGCCAGACGACCTGACCGGCAACGCACTGCCCCACGGCCGGCAGTTCCATGCATCTGGGCATCCTGTCGACCCTGGCCAGGCCCATGGCGTCGGGGCGGTCGTCGATGGAAAGGAAGACACCGAAGGGCTGTCGGCCGACGACCTCTCCGGTGATGCGGGCACCGACGGGCAGAGCGCGGACGGTCTCAGTCCAGGTCGAGGCCGAGACCGCGTCGGGGATTCGCCTGCCGTTCTCCCCGGGCCAGGAGTACTCACTCATCCGCAGATCATGGCATGCGCCTGCCACGCTCGGAGAGGCGTCGGTGGAAGGGCATATGTGCTCGCGCCGTGGGACGCAAGACATCCAGGACCGGACTGTCCGCACGACACGGCTGACGTGCTGCACGTACCTGCGACTCTCCGGACCCCCACCGCGAGGGCCTGGCATATCGGGGGACAATGCCTCGGTGAGGCGTTGAGGGCACCTGTCCCGCACCGGGAAAAGCGGGTGCGGCCGTTCACCCCGCCCCGGGATCATCCCGGCATGGTCCACCGACTCGAAGCCCTGGTCATCCGGCACACCCACCGCATCCCCTGCCCCACAGGGCCCGCCGGGGAAGGCGCTGTCGCGGCGCAGCAGTTCGACGCCGCGCTGATGTCCGTGGGCTTCAAGCTCTCGGCCGAGCTGCTCGCGCACCTGTCGGGGCTCTCCGAGGGCGCGGTCGTCGAGACCGCCGTACGGACGCTGGGCACCGTCCGGGAGATGGTCGGCGACCACGTCCGGCACAACGTGTACTTCATCGACTTCCCGGCCAACGTCCCCGACACGTTCGAATTCTGGATGCGCTGCATCGCCGACGCGCTCACCGACGACACCACGCGCGCGAACACGCTGGAGCAGCTGAGCACCGGTGCGGTGAACCTGCTCACCCTCCCGTCCTACGGGAACTACCGGCACACCTACGCCGAGATGCTGGCCCACCACGACGAGCTGATCGCTGCGGCGGGAGACCGTATGACGGTCCTGCACCTGGGCGGCGCACTCGACGACGAGATCGCCTCCCTCTACCTGGCGTTGGCCGGCAGCACCACTCCTCTGGGCGAGGACGGCCTGCGCGACCTGCAGGATCTCGCCGACCAGTGCGCCGCAGGGCCGCAGCCCGAGGAGATCCCCGTACGGGAGAACCGGGCCGTGGTCAACCAGGCCCGGCTGATGGCCGGTGCGGGCCTGCTACTGGACACGGTCACCGACGTGCTCCGCCTGGCCTGCGCGCTCGTGGGCGGCGACGTGACCCTGCAGGAGCCGACGCGTCTGCGCACCCTGCCCCGATCGGTGCGCCGGGCCCTGCTCGCGGGCCTGGACGCGGTCGTCGCCGCGGCGCCGGCCAAGCTCGCCGACGTGCACGCCCACCGCGAGATGTGGAAGCGGCTCGGCGAGCGGCTGCACCCGCACGAGTACCCGCAGTGGCCGCACGCGGCCGACGTGTTCGCCGTCGCTCGCGGTGAGAAGACGGCACGTTCCCTCGACAGCCGAGTCGAGGAACTGCTCGCCCGTGGTGACACCACCGCTGCGGCCGAACTGCTGAAGGCCGCGCCCGGCAAACTCTTCCGCTCCCTGGACCAGCTGCTGCGCGACTCCTTCCCCCAGGACGAGCGCGACATCGTCGTGGCCGCCGCCGAGCAGGTGGCACCCGACGTCTCCGGCCGGGTCCTGCTGTCGGTGCGCCAGCACCTCCACAACCGTGGGCAGGAGACCGGCGAGCAGCGCGTGTTCGTCAACCGCCTCGGCCGGGCCTGGGTCACCGACGACACCCGTCGGCCGGTGTTCGCACCCGAGCGCGAGCGGCTGATCGCCGCGCTCGACACGGAACTGCGCCGCCGGCTGCCCGCCGCGGACCACCTGCTGATCGACCCGGACGTCCTGGACGTGGCCTTGCCACTGAGCGGCAAGGCCACGGCATCGGGACTCGGTGTACTGCCGCGCGGATCGGTGTCCCGCGTTGACGGAGAACTGCTGCGCTTCTTCGTGTACTGGAAGCAGACCGAGCGCTCCACCGACTACGACCTGTCGGCGGCGCTCCTGAACGCCGACTACTCGACCGCCTCCTGGCTGTCGTACACCAACCTCCGCGGTGTCGAGGGCGAGCACTCCGGCGACATCACATCCGCCCCCGACGGAGCGTCGGAGTTCATCAACCTGCGCCTGGACGCTGTACGCGCCACCTGCATCGTGCCGCAGGTCAACATCTTCTCCGGAGAGGGCTTCGAGGAGGTCGAGGAGTCGTTCTTCGGGTTCATGCTGCGCGAGGGCGAGCAAAAGGGACTCCCGTTCGAGCCGCGCACGGTACGCATGAAATCGGAGCTGCGCGGTCCGGGCCGGGTCGCCCTGCCACTGGTCTTCCTGCGTGGACCCGACGGCCGGTGGCGCGCCAAGTGGCTGAACCTCTACCTGAAGGGGACTCCGTCCTCGAACCGGGTCGAGAGCAACCGGGTGACGGTCGCGACGCTGCTGCGCGGCATCGTCGAGCGCGAGCAGCTCACCGTGCGCTACCTCACCGAGCTGATGACCGGCAGCGCGACGACGGTCACCCTGTGGGACGGCAAGACGGTCCCGGCGGGGCCCGTCACCTACATCGGTCTGGAGCGCCCCGACGGGCTGCACCGGCAGTCGCGGATCATCACTCCCGAAAACCTGGGTGACCTGATCCCCGCCTGACTGTTAACGTGTCCGTGGCGAGGCCATGAGGGGCCTTCCTTCTCCACACTCCTGAAATTAGTCCCTTCGCTTTCCTCGCCATCGACTTGAGGCCTTCGGCCGCCCTGCCTTTACGGGGGACGGCCGGAGGCCTTTCGATTTCGCCGGACACGCACTCCTCGGGCCGACGACGGGGCGCGGGGCGCCCTCCGAGTTCTGAGCCTGGTCCGCCCCGCGACGTGCTCGTAGGCCCTCACAAGTCGCCGCCCCACGGGTGAACAGGACACGAAGCCAACCATGACGGCATCACGGTCGCGGTCGATGCCGGCGGCGAGTGTGTGGGTGGGCAGCAGACCGTACGCGGCCGTGCCGCGCTCGCCGAGCGAGAACGTGGGGAGCCGCGACGTCCTCGATGCGGTTGTGCTCCGCCCGGAGCCTGTCGTGAAGGTCAACGCGGACTGGAGCCTTCCGAGGGCGCCCACCCCGCGAGAAGTGGCGGCCCTTCGTCTGATCGATGGCCGGATGTGACAGAACCTGGTCATTGCGGCCACCGCCTGGCCGGCGGAAGGATGGCGGTGTGCCCGAAACACGTACCGTCGTCATCGCTGCTTTTCCCGGAGTCGAGTTGTTGGAGGTGACTGGCCCGGCGGAGGTCTTCTCCGTCGCCTCCCGCCTGGTGGCCGGCCGCTGCCCCGCCTACCGGGTCGTGGTCGCCGCCGCGCAGGCCGGTCCGCTGCCCACCGCCGCAGGGATCGAGCTGGTTGCCGCCCGATCGCTGGCCGAGGTCGGCCCGGGAGTCGACACCCTCCTCGTGGCCGGTGCCATGGAGAGCGCGGGCGGCAGCTACCAGGCCGTCATTGCACCCGAGGTCGTCGAGTGGCTGGCCACCGCGGCTCCGGCCGCACGGCGCGTCGGCGGCGTGTGCGCCGGCGTCCACCTGCTCGCCGAGGCCGGACTCCTCGCCGGCCTGCCCGCCACCACCCACTGGCTCACCGCCGACCAGCTGGCCGCACAACACCCGGACGTCGCCGTTGATCCCGAGCCGATCTTCATCCGTGCGGGGCGGGTCTGGACCTGCGCGGGCGTGACCGCCGCCATGGACCTGGCCCTCGCCATGGTGGCGGAGGACCTCGGCCCGGCGATCGCCCTTGAAACCGCCCGGACCATGGTCATGTACGTCAAACGGCCCGGCGGGCAGACGCAGTTCAGCGTGCCGCTCTCGCTCCAGGCAAGCGCCGACGACCGCATCGACGAACTCCGCCGCTGGATCGACGACCACCTCGCCGAGCGGATCTCGGTCGAGGCCATGGCCGCCCGCCTGAACCTGAGCGTGCGCCACTTCGCCCGGGTCTTCCGCGACTGCACCGGCCGCACCCCAGGCGACTACCTGGAGGCGGTCCGGGTGGAGGCGGCCCGCCGCCTCCTGGAGGAGTCCGCGCACAGCCTGCCCGCCGTCGCGGCCGCCAGCGGACTGGGATCAGTCGAGACCCTGCACCGCGCCTTCCGCCGCCGCCTGGGAGCCACCCCGGCCGACTACCGCCGCCGGTTCCGCCCCCACGCAACCGCTCGCTGAACGGCTGACCGCAACAGCGGTCACCCGTCCGCCCACCCCGCATTCGCGAAGGAGCACCACCGTTGTCCCGTACCAAGGTCGTCGCCATACCCGTCCTGGGCCGGCACGCCGTCAACGCCTACCTGCTGCTCGGCCGCCACCCGGTGATCGTCGACGCCGGAACCCCGGGCAGCGGCCGGCGCATCACCGAGCAGATCGCCGCTCACGGGGTCGACCCGCAAGACGTCCGCCTCGTCGTCGTCACGCACGGCCACATCGACCACTTCGGCTCGGCCGCCGAACTGCGCCGCCTGACCGGAGCCCCGATCGCCGCGCACGCTGCCGATCTCGGCCCCTTCCGCACAGGCCGGGTCCGTGAACCGTACCTGCCCACCGGCCCCATGGGACGGCTCATGGCCCGCAACCCGAAACTCCACGAGCAGGTCGAGCCCTTCGAACCGGACGTCCTGGTCCGGGGCGAGACGGGACTGGCGGATTTCGGTGTCGACGCCCGCATCATCCCCACCCCCGGCCACACGGCCGGCTCCATCTCCGTCCTCACCGACGACGGCGACCTGGTGGCCGGCGACCTCATCGCCAACTCCTTCATGGGCCTCATCAAGGGCCGCCCGGCCAACCCGCCCTTCCACGACGACCCGCTCGCCAACCTCGCCAGCCTCCGAACGATGCTCGACCTCAAGCCCACCCGGCTCCACGTCGGCCACGGCACACCCCTCGACCCGGCCCGCGCGGAGCGCTGGGCGACGGCGGAACAGCGCAGGCTCACCCGCCGCGCAGCCCGCGGGCGCCTACGGGTCAGGGCCTGAAAATCCGCACACCGGGCCGGGACCGGTCACGCCGTCGGCGCGGCATGGCACAGCGCCGGCATGCCCGCGGCCCTGTCCAGCTGCCGGGCGCACCGGCCGGCGCGCTTCGCCTTGGTTCGAGGCTTTCGCCGTCGACGTACGCCGGGTAGAGGCTGGAAGTCGACATCAGCAGGCCGGTGACGCTGAAACACAGTGCCGCCGCCGAGACAGCCGTGCTGCGCTTGGCTGCATTGCAACGAAGCGCCTGCCCAAAAGGGCACGGCTCCTTCGGGAGCCGCGCCCTTCGCATGTGTCCTGGCCGACTGCCGGCGTCACACCGCCAGCCTGGCGGTGGAGCTGCGTGGGGCTCGGCACGTAGGGCTTGGGGTTCTGCTTCTGCGCACACAGCTCGGGGCCGTCGATTGGCAGGCACGGAGTCTTTCCCTGCGGAACCTTGAAGGTGCCGTCGCCCTTCGGCAGCGGCTTGCCGTTGACGCACAGCCCCGGAGCCGCATTCGGGCTGTTGCAGTAATCGGGCGAATCGTGGAGCTACAGCAGGTACGGCACCGCCAGGGTTAAGAGCACCGCGCAGGCGTGGACGTCACCGGGCACGGACGTCTCTCGGCGGGGGGTGAATCCTTTCGCGCCTACCACGCCTCTCTTAGACAAACGGACGACCGCGTCCGCCCTGCACCCCACCGGGAGGATCCTATGACCACCGTCGTCATCGCCGCGGCCGCGGCGCTGCTGCTGTGCGCGTGCACGGTCACGCTGCTGCGCCGCCGGCGGCGTCAGCGTGGCTGAGCACACCTGGCCCGGCGCGACCCTGGTCGCCGCCGCGCAGCGCGGCGACGTGGAGGCGCTCACCGCCCTGGTGCACGGCTCGTACCCACACGTGCACCGGTTCGCGCACACGCTGTGCGCCACACCCCAGGATGCCGAAGACGCCGCCCAGGAGGCGCTGATCATCCTCTACCGCAAGATCGGCATGCTGCGGGCCTCCGGGGCGCTGGCGTCGTGGATGTTCCGGATCATCCGCAACGAGTGCCTGCGCCGCACCCGCGCCCTGCACCCCCGGGGACCGGCCGCCCCCGGCCGCGGCGGACCCGGCCGGTACGACGGGCCGGACCGGTACGACGGGCCGGACCGGTACGAGTCGCCGGACGGGTACGACGCGTCCGGCGGCACCGCGCGGTCCGCCGAGGAGGACGTCCTGCTGCGCCTGGAAGCCGAGCGCGTCGGGGCCGCAGTCGCCGCCCTGCCGGCCGACCAGCGGCAGGTGCTGGTCATGCGGGACATCCAGGGTCTGCCCGGCCGCACCGTCGCGGACCGGCTCGGGTTGAGCACCGCCGCGATGAAGTCCCGTCTGCACCGCGCCCGTTCGGCGGTACGCGAGGCGCTGCGCGAGGAACCGGTATGCACGAGCGGAGACGACGATGAGACCTGAGCCGGCCACGACCACGACCACGAGCACCACCCCGCCCGGCGCCGCCGGCGGCGGTACGCCGAAGCGCGGCGGCTTCGCCAGCGCCACCGTTCCGCGCCATCTGGCCCGCGGCGCGGTCGGATTCGGCATGCTCGCCGGATCACTGGCCCTGCTCCCGGTCACCGGCCCGGCGAGCCTGCTGCTCGCCCCGATCGGCCTGGTCGCCCTGCGCGGCTGCCCGATGTGCTGGGCGATCGGCCTCGTGGAGACCGTCTCGGCCGGGCGGCTGCGCCGCTCCTGCACCAACGGGAGCTGCGAACTGCGGCGTGCCTAGCCCGTTTCCTGCCACTCATCCGGCTGACCAGGTGAAGATGGCGCGGAGGTGTAGTCCGGCGAGGTGGCCGGTTGCCGCCGCGTTGCGGTTCGCGACCTGGTCCGCCGGTTCAGGCATCACCGCCCGGTTCCCGCGGCGCCGCACATGCCAACGCATCGCCAGGGACGAACAGGCCTTGTCCGCCACGACAACGACCGGCGTCGTTTGAGACATGCCAAGGGGTCGCGGAACGCGAATCGTATCCGTGACCCGCTCCATGCGGGTGCGTCACCGACCAGTCCCGGGGTTATGGCGAAGCCCTGCGCGCGACAGCGGCCGTCGGCGCGAGGTGGCTCTTCGTGGTCAGCCCGCCACGGGACCGTTGAGGGCGTGGGCCGGCCGACTCGCCGGCCAGGCCATTTTGACTGGCCGCAGCCGCGTGCTGGTGCCCCTCGGACGATCGCGAATCGACCGCGACGACCCAGCGAGTTCGCCCTCGGTGTCCGCCTGGGTCAGCAAGGCAACCACACCGACGGCGACCACGGCGGCGGTCGCGGCCGCTGACCTGCGCCGCAGCCCGGGCGGCAGCCACCGTGTCCCCCGGTCCACGCCGTCGCGGCCCTGGTAGGACGGGACGGAGATTGAAGGCTCTCGGGCAGTTGAGGCAGAAGACCGCGCGCCGGACCGCTACGCGCCAGGAGCCCGATACCGGACTTGCTCAGCTCTGCGCAAGGCATCCAGCGTTTCATCGATGCTGAGGAGAACGGTCGTCTCGAACGAGCTGAGCGCGCCACCTCCACTGATGGCCAGCGCCACCGAGGCCATGGACACGTTATCCGGAGCCTCCCAGAGGTTGTAGCCGTCGTGGGTGCCGAAGGCGTACCAGAAGCCGTGAAGCTTCCCACCAACGGATTCGATGTACGACCGAGCGGCCTTTGCGCGGTCCTCTGGGTGGCTGATCAGCCTTGCCCAGGTTTCCGGCGTGTAGCTGAACCTCGATAGATAAAGCGGCATCGCGTCTCTCTTTCGTTTCGATCAATCGATGCCCACCCTTGATGGTTGAGGACCGAGGGGGCCTGCGGTTACCCCAAACAGGCGGAGAGGATGACCGCCATGGCCCACAGTCACCGAGTGAGGGAGCCGCTCGATATCCAGGTGATTCACTCGAACCTGTCGTACTACGGAGCGGTCAGAGCCCGTCAGACGGCCTATGGCTGTGGCGATCAGTCACAGCTGTCTGAAGGCTTCGGGCCGCACCGGTCGGAGCCGGCAGGCTGACCACGAGAGCGCGACCGTGAGGGGGCCCGGGGCCGAAGCTGAGACCGCGGGTCTCTGCGCCGTCGATTGCCCGGCCGGGCACGTAAACGACGGAGCAGCTCACCTCCCGCGAGATCAGCGGTACGGCTCCGATCGAGGACGGCTGGTCGACGACCACCCTGACGGTTCCGCGCCTGTTTCACACGGCGGCAGTACCAGCGGTGGCAACGAGGAGGTGGTTGAGGACGGCGTCCACACCGGCCCCGAGATCTGCGCGACAAGTACACGGCCGCGGCCGCATGCGAAGCGATCAGCCTGAAGTAGCGGCTGCTGGGCAGACGGCCCGGCAGCCCCGTCGTTGCCAGGCGGACGGCAGGCGGCACGTGGGCGATGCTCCGGTGGACGTCACTCACGCCGGTTCTCCCTCATGAGCCGATCGACCGATCGCCTGCACGACCGCTCGACAGCGGCGTGCGGTCCTTGTGGCTACTGACGGCAGGTCGTCTTGAGGGCGCCATCCGTCATCGGTTGTGCTTCAAGCGGCTGCGTGTGGGTTGGGAGCGGGATGGTCCGTGGTGACAGAGGCGGGACCCCCGCCCCGGGGCGTTGAGTGCGGGCGCGTCCGGCCGTGCGTTCCCGGGGACGAGGGTCATGGTGGGCTTGTATCGGTGTCGTGGCCGGCGGGGCTGTGCCTGGAGAAGGGGTGGAGGCTCAGAAGGTCTCTGGCCATCCTTCCCCGGGTGCTGGTGGGGCTGATCAGCACGATGGTCATGAGCAGTACGTATGAGCCGGCGATGGTGGAGGCAAGGATGAGAGCGGCGCTGGCGCCGCTGTGGAGGAGGTCGTAGATGGTCATCATCGTCGCTTGTCCGAGTGGCCCCCCGTAAGAGGCGCCCGGGGAGCGTTAAGGCTTAAGGGGGGGAACGACCGGGCGCCGAGTCAGTCGTGGCCATGAGGAACGCGAAGCGTCCATTCGTCTCGAAAATCATTGCGGTGGGTCCTTATCGGCTGGGTAGTCGGTGGAGCGCGGCTTGCTCGCGCCCTCGGCTTCGTCTACGTCCCATTGAGTCCCACCGGCAGAGTCAGGTCACGTCACGTAAGCCCGTGTCTTGCCAGCCCGGACTGTCGTCGATCGGCCGGGGGTGGGAAGCTGCACAACGTCTGGAGCTTTGAGACCTCTGACCTGCGGTGTTGCAGGACCAGAGGAAGGGTCACACCGCATGCGTCTAAGGCGCTGCGGCGGGCCATGCAGGGCCCCGCCGCCCGAACACGTGCCCGCACCACCCCCGGCGCCCGCTCCCACCGCGGCTGCGGAGCTCCTTGCCGGGTCCGGAAGATCCCGGGCCCCGCAGTGGGTGCCGGCGTTCGAGCGCGGAAAAGGTCCTTGGACCGGCCCGTGAGCGCATGGTCGGCTCGGCTCTCGCCGTAGGCCGCGAAGGTGCTTACCGGGCTTCCGAGCATGCGGTGGAGATGGTCCGCGATGTCATGGACTTGCCCCGTGACACGTGATCGTTCCCACCTTCGGCAGCCGTGACGCCGAAGGCGAGGACATCTCCTCTACGTCAGCGTCGTCTGGCTCGGCCTCCGTGCGAGAATTTCCTCCTGATCATCAGGGGGATTCCACATGCACGTACGTACGAGACGTTCGGTGGCGGTTACGGCGCTGGCCGTCGCAGCGGTTGTTGCGCTGGCGGGATGCAGCGCCGCGGACGGAGCGACCGGCCCGAAGCCGGCGGGGCCGGATGCGCCCTCGGCCTCGGGGACCGGTTCCCAGAAGGCGGGCCAGGAGAAGGGCAGCGCGGTCCTGGACCGCGACGCCGTGGACGGGGATCTCCGCAACGCTCTCACCAAGGCGGGCCTGGACCCTGCGAACGGGCTGAGCACGTCTGCGCGCAACGGTGTGAAGCGCCCGGACATGGTCGACTGGTTTGCCGTCGTGAAATCCGCGGAGGCCGAGCAGGCCCTTCCCAAGATGGGTGCCGAACTGGAACGCGCAGGCTGGAAACCGGCCCGGGTGGAAGGCAACATCCTCACCTACCGCAAGTCCGGCTGGAGCATGCTGGCCTCCAGCTTGCCCGGCGGCACGGAGATGCCCAATGTCCCCGAGGGCAGCAGCGTCGTCCAGCTGATGGCCCACCAGCTCGACGGGGACGCAGGCTGACACAGCCGCGCAGCCCACCACGCCGGGGAGCCGCATACCAGGCGCGGGCGATTCGCCGGAACGGGCGTCGGAAGGCGACTGGGTCGGTCACCCCCATGGACTTCGCCGAGTGGCTGTACCGCTACCTGATCGGCGAAGAGTTGGCCGGCTGGACAGCGCGGCCCTCTACCCCGGCCCCGTTCTCCTGGAGAATCTGCCCACAGAGCTGGACCAACGGAGGCGCTGCAGGGTGAAGATACAACCGTCTGCGAACCTGCCGTCGCAGCAGCGGACAGCGAGGAGCTGGGGCTCTTCCCTCCCCGCCGGCGGCCACGACGGGTCGGTCTCGCGACCGTCGCCGTTCCACAGGTGGAAGAACACCATCGGTTCTGCGACGTCCTTCGTCAGGTAGCCGAGCGTCTTTCCCAAAGCCGGGGTCGCTGCCGCCGATCAGCACCGCAGGGGGACCGAGGCGGCGACCACGTCAGACCACGCCCTGTCGTGCCGGGCCCAATGGAGACCGTGTCCCGCATGGACGCGTATGCCTCGGCATCCAGCACCGGTCCGGCTTGAGCCAACCCTGCCGCCACGCGAATTCGGCGTACATGGATGCCGCACTGCATGGGTGGCGGGCGGCATCAGCGGCCGGAAGGCACCGGTCACACCGGTCTCGGTCCAGCTCCCCATGCTGCTCCAAGGAGGTCGAAGACCTCGGCGGCGTGCACGCCCGCGGGCTGCCGCAGGACAGCTGCCCGAGTGCGAGGCTCACACCGAGCCGGGTCGCTGGATCATCCTCGGCCTGCCAGCGCTTCAGCAGCGAAGGCACAGTCTGCTCACCAGAGCTTCCGCAGGCCCCGACCACGTCCGTGGCGTCCCGCCGCATCCGGGGCGCAGGATCCACAGGACGCTGAGAACTGCAGGCAGGGCCCGCTCCCATGCCGGGTCGGCCGCCAACCGGGGTCGAGGAAGCTCGAAGACCTGCTCCGCCTCCGAGGCCACCTCGCCACCGGCTCCGCTCCATCACCGTGCGACGACATGTCACCTCAAAGTCCATGCCGTGCGCCGCCCTGGCGGCCCTCCCCGCCACACGGCCGTGGGCTGACACCGCCTGCGGCCCGAAGACCCGCGGCCGGCTCCGAGAGCCGTGCCTCCCTGGACAGCCCGGCGGCCGCCGCTCGCGAGGCCCACGCTGCCCTCGCCGACGACAACGCCCACCCGCAGGGTGCCGGGTCCGGACACCCACGGCCGTCCCGGCCCGGGGCCCGCGGCCGCGGTGTCAGTGGGCCGGGCTATTCTTCCCGGCACCGCAAACCGACCGTGAGGACCACCAGTAGTGACCGGCCTGTCCGCCTTCCCGCTGCCCTTCCAGAGCTCCCGTTCCCCGGCGTTCGCGACGCCCCGGACGCTTCGGGAACTGCAGATGATGCAGTGCAGCTCGCACCTGCGCGCCAAGCCCGCGTGGTTCGACAAGATGAACGACCCCGACATCGTCGCCAGGTGGACGAAGGAAGCGGTGGCGCAGGGCCTGACCGAAGCTCAGGTGCGCTACGTCCTCGCCGAGCTGGGGCACTACGCCGCGCTGCGGGACGCGCGTACCGGCATCGAGGTGTCCGTCGTCGACGGGGTCTGGCAGTCGGACACCCTCGTCGACGAGCAGCTCAGGGCCCGGTTGCGCGAGGCGGTCGGCGTTCTGGAAGAGGTCCCCGAAGCGGAGCGGGACTGGCATCCCGGATCCGGCGGCCAGGTGCTGGACCTCGTGCACCCCTCCCTCTTCTGCCTGGTGAGGGAGGCGAGCGGAGGGCCCGAGCGGGCCTGGCACAACCCGACGAACCACTACGCGAAGTACGAGTTCTCGGAGCGGTTCCAGTGGCTGCCCACGGACGTCGACGTCAGCGACGACGGCTCCGTCGCCTTCCGCTCGTACGTCAACAACGTCCACCCCGAGGTGCATCGCGCACTGGCCTCCGTCCTGCCGGACGTGTTCGCGCGCCTGCGCCCGCTGTTCGAGAACGTGCTCACCGATCTGCGGCACCCGCGGCCCCCGCGGATCGAGGCCGATCCCTACGGCTGGTACGACTCCGAACCGGAGTACCCGCGCCAGGAGTCCTACAGTGACAACGCGGCCTACATGGATGCCCGCGCCGCCTGGTCGGACGCCTATGAGGCCTGGTGGGAGAACCGCCGCCCGATCGTCCCGGACGCCCCGGCCTTCACCCCGCCCACCCCGCCCGACGCATCCACCCGGGTCGACCTGCGCGGCCGCCGACTCCAGGTCATCGTCAAACTCGCCACCGTCCACCTCACACCGGACAAGCCCGAGTACCCCGGCGGTTCCTGGCACGTCGAGGGCATGCTGAACGAGCGGATCGTCTCGACCGGCATCTACTACTGGGACAGCGAGAACATCACCGAAAGCCGGCTGGGCTTCCGGGCCGCACTCGACGACCCGCACTACGAACAGAACGACGACGCCGGGCTGCGCGAGGTCTATGGCCTGGAGGACGAGGACGCGCTGAACCAGGTGCTGGGCTCGGTACCGACCCCGGCGGGCCGCTGCCTGGCGTTCCCCAACGTCCTGCAGCACCGCGTGGACGCGTTCCGCCTCGCGGACCCCACCCGCCCGGGGCACCGCAAGATCCTCGCGTTCTTCCTGGTCGACCCGGCGGAGCAGATCGTCTCGACCTCCGACGTGCCGCCGCAGCAGCCCTGGTCCGACACCTCGACCATGACGCTTGAGCAGGCCAAGGCATACCGGGAAGAACTGATGCAGGAAAGGAAGTTCTTCGTCGACGAACACAACGAGCAGCTCTACGAACGGGAGTTCTCCCTCTGCGAGCACTGAACCGCCGGTACGGGGCCCCGGTCGGGAGCCAGGGAGTCGACGGGGCCTTCTCGCCTTATCCTCCCGAAGCTCCGGCGAAGTGACGAGTAGCGCAGAGTGGCCGGTCGTTGCCTTCGGTCTGGAGGGTGGCGAAGTCGGCGTTGGCGGCTTCGACGGCCTCGGGGTGCACCTGGCGCTTCTGTGCTCGGCGAGTGCCCGGTAGGTGCTGGCCAGGCCAGGGCTCTGCCCCTTGCCCCATCCGAGGCGTGAGACCGCCCTTCCAGCGAGGAAGATATCG
>NZ_JBEXRC010000013.1:0-147716 GCF_040612915.1 Streptomyces sp. NPDC006326
CCGGGAGCGAGGAGGTCGTGGGCGGGGTACTCCGCCGAGCGGCAGCGACCGAGAGCGTCACGGCGATGGCCGCGCCATCGCCGTGGACGCACCTCAGCCCGGCGGCTGGAGGCAGTTCTCGTCGGACTTGAGGACCGAGAGCGTCACGGGATGACTGGCGTCCAGCGGAATGGAGGCGGGCGGGGACTGGAAGCAGACGCGCCAGTCGGCTTCGGCTTCTGTCGAAGGGGTGCGGCCCTGGGGACTCAGGTCCTTCACCTCGACGGCGGTTCCGGGCGGCAGTGCCTCCCGCGCGTGCTTCAGCGACGTGCTGACCAGCTTCGGCATGTAAGCGCCTGACCAGGCCGAGGGTGTTGCTCCCCCGGAACTCGTGCCACTGGGCTGCGGCGAGCCGGCCGACGGTGTGGCGGACGCGGGCTTGTCCGTACCGGCGTCCGATGACTTCGCCGTGCAGGCCGTCACGGCGAGGAGCCCGCCGGCGACGACGACGGCTGCGATGTGGATGGCGTTGGGTTTCCGCATCCGGCCATGCTCACCGCCGCGTCGGCCCGGCAGGAGGGGTGTGACGATCCTGTGACGGACCAGGGGCCAACTCGTCTCGTTCTCCCGGGACTACGCCGGGGGTGTGCTGCCGACGCCCTTGCATGCCGAGCGGAGGTAGCCGTACATCTGGGAGCGGGAGGCGGCGCCGACCTTGGCATTGGCCACGACCGCGTAGTTGCCGAGCGCAACGCGTACGTTCCGGTCGCTCGCCTTGTTCTGCTTGACGTGCAGGTCGGCCGACAGCCGGTCGGCGGCGGTCTGCGCCGCCGAGCCGTCGCTCGACTGCCCGGTGTAGGACGGGTAGCTCCGCTGGAACGCCGCAATGTCCTGGAACGCCCTGTCGCAGAGCTTCTTGTCTGCGGCGCGGCCGGCTGACGGCCAGTTGCGGGTCAGCGTGAGCACCGCGACGCCCACCAGGAGTACGACGAGCAAGCCGATCCCGATCACCCTTGTCCTCTCGTACGAGACCGCGGTCGTTGCCTGGGCGCCGACCGGTGGCTCAGGGTCTGACCTGGACTCGGGCAGGCCCAGGGGGGCCGGGGCGACGATCCGGGCGGTCCGCTGGGTCGCTTTCGGCGCCCCGAGCAGGGCCAGCGCCTCCGGGATGTCCGGTCGCCCGTTCGGGTCCTTGTCGAGGAGCGCCGTGATGAGGGGGGCGAGGTGGCCGGCGTGCCCGGCCGGCGGGGGCTCTTCGAACAACACCGCCGTCAGGCAGCCGGTGGGCGTGCCGCGGCGGAACGGTGAGAGGCCCTCCACGGCCTGGTACAGCGTCACCCCGAGCGAGAACAGGTCGCTCTCCGGGAGCCCGTCGGTGCCGCGGGCCCGCTCGGGAGCCATGTACTCCACCGAGCCGATGAGCGCCCCGCTCGT
This sequence comes from Streptomyces sp. NPDC006326, assembly GCF_040612915.1. Taxonomy (NCBI): domain Bacteria; kingdom Bacillati; phylum Actinomycetota; class Actinomycetes; order Kitasatosporales; family Streptomycetaceae; genus Streptomyces; species Streptomyces sp. NPDC006326. The sequence continues at coordinate 1,414 of NZ_JBEXRC010000013.1, forward strand.
GGTCAGCGCCGTGTCCGACGGGTGGACCGCGATGCCGAAGTCGGTGAGGAGGACGTCGCCGCTCTTGGTGAGCATGACGTTCGCCGGCTTGATGTCGCGGTGCACGATGCCCGCCTCGTGCGCCGCGCCGAGCGCCCGCAGGAGTGCCCGCGCGACTCGTTCGGTTTCTTCCGGCGACAGCCGCCCCTGCGCGGCCAGGTGTTCGGCGAGCGAGCAGCCGTCGACCAGCTGCATGACGATCCACGGGAGGTGGCCGTCGACGACGACGTCGTGTACGGCGACGACATGGGCGTGGTCACGCAGCCGGGCCGCATTGCGCGCCTCGCGGGCGGCGCGCGCCAGACGTCCGGCCTGCTCGGTCTCGGAGAGTGCCGGCGGCAGCCAGAGCTCCTTGACGGCCACGTCGATGCGGAGGGTCTCGTCGTGGGCCTTCCAGACCCGTCCGAAACCACCCGAACCGAGGTCGGTGACCAGCCGGTAGCGTCCGCCGACCATCTGACCCGGTTGCGTACTGCTCATTGCGGCCCCCCGCCTCGATGCAGATCCGTACCCGCGGTTCCGTTCCTGCCGTCCCGCTCAACTCGACCTGGCGGCAGTCACTTTACTGGGTGGACACGGCTCGTCCCGGGAGCGCTGTACGGAGCGCTCGGCAGGCCGGCCCGCCCCGGGATGCCCCGGTCCGGCTCCTTCGGATGCCGGACCGGGCCGTCACCCGACTTCCCGGCGGCCTGCGAGGCGGAGCCACCACCAGTGCCCGGGGTGCCATTGGCGGCGCGCGGCGAAGGGATCCGGCAGCGTGCGCCAGCCTGGTACCGCCGCAGCGCGCGGGCCGGTGGCACCGGGGTAGACGTAGTAGTCGCCGGACAACCCCTCCACTCGATGTATCGCGAGGCTCGTGCGAGCGGAGAGGCCGTGGATCCGATCCGGGGGCGGGCTGTTCCAGGCGCGAGGACCTGGCTGGGGGGCGCGCAGGGCGCCGGGCCGGCTACGCGGCATCGGCCTTTCGGTATGCAGTCATGCAGATCATCATGTCAGGGCCCGGGCCCCGACATCGACGGAGATGCGAACGGCACCGCTCCCTCGGCCACTGCTCGGCCCCCGCTCGCACGGGGCTCAGTCGAAGTCGAAGGTGGCGACGACGGGGGCGTGGTCGGACTCCGGGTACTTCTCGTCGGTCGCGAAGGCGAGCGAGTCGTCGTGGAGGAGTTCGTTGTGGATTTCCGAGCCGCGGTAGTGGGCCAGGAGGTTACGGGTGACGAGCATGTGGTCGATCATCTGGCCGCGGCCGTGGTGGAAGAGGGTGTAGCGCGCGTCGTTCGGGATGGTGTGCTCGATGGGGACCAGGACGCGCGGGGCGAGGTCGCCGTTGTTGGTGTCCTCGACGTTGCCGCAGATCGCCAGGACCGGAACCTCCTCGGGCTCGGCGTTGAAGTCGCCGGCGACGATGATGCGTGCCTCGGGGTCGTCGTCCAGGATCTGGTCGACCAGGCGCCGCACTTCCAGGGCCTGGCTCATGCGCTTCATCGACGACAGGAAGCTGCCTTCGGCCCAGGAGTCGGCGGTACGCCAGTTGCCCTTCTTGGGGTCGATCACCTGGCCGGGGATCTCGCTGGGGATCTTCGATTTCAGGTGCACGGTGATGATGTGCAGCAGGCGGCCGGGTTCTGCGTGGTCGATGTCGATCTGCGCGTGCAGGATGGGCCGCTCGATCACGATCGGCACCGGCGCCGTGTCGGGGGGTGCGGCGGTGAGCCGCTGGTAACGGGGCTCGGCGACCAGGTCGTTCTTCAACTGCTGGTGCTTGATGACCGGCAGGTGCGTGGCGATGACCAGGTTGCGGAAATCGAAGACGGCGTCGTCGTCGGGCTTGGTGCTGACCAGGGAGGCGCCGTCCAGGTTGGTCCCGGTGAGCAGCTCTTTGAGCGCCAGCAGGGCGCGCGGCTGGCCGGGGCGCTCTTGCCCGTGGACTTCCTGGAAGCAGGCGATGTCGGCGCGCAGCCGTCTGATCTGCGGTTTCATCAGCTTGATGCGCTGATCCAGGGTGGGATGCGCGGTCGGCGCGGTCTCGTCGAAGTTCTCCAGGTTGAACGTGGCGATCCGGATCTGCGTCACGGGTGCCTCCAGGGCTCGTTCGGTGGATGGGTACACAACGTAACGATATTGATTACATACCGTGAGGGAAGTGGCCCGGTGTTTCGCCGGCTGTCACACCGTCGGCCGGGACCCGCCGTCGGTGTTCCGCTCATCGCCGCCGAGCCGCGCATCCGCGCGCCGCGGTGCTGGGCCTGCTGGGAGTGCACGGGCTGGCCGAGGACGCCGGCGGATCACCGTACCGGTGCAGTTCCTGGCCAGCGGGACGACCAGATGGTGCAGCGGGACCACGGCCTGGCCTGCCCTGTTCGACGCCTTGGCCTCGGCCGAGAAGACGCTGCACGCCAGCCCCGGCAAGCACGGAGACGTGCCGCTGGCAGGAACTGGACGTCGAGCTCGGGTTGCGGCCGGAGTGCGGCGCCCGCGACGCGCACTGGTCACGGCCTACGCTCCGGAACCCGTGACCGGGTGTGCCAGGTGGGGCGGCGGGCGGGGTCCGGTCGCATGAAGGGGGAGGCGGGGGGTATTCGCGGTTCCACCGGGGCGAGAGCCGCCTTCCGGGACCGAAGAGGAGACTGCCGTGCTGACTGGCCGCCCCGCTGTGCTGAACAGCCTTCTCGAACGCTACGAAAGGCTGAGGGTGATGTACGCCGAAGGCGGGAGCAGCGAGGTCCGGCAGCGGATGGACGACATCGCCCGCACGCTCTGCACCTTCACCGGCACAAAGGACTTCGACAGTGCGCTCCTCGCGGTCCGCAGCCGGCACCCGGGCAACCGCGCCAAGGACGAGCCCCTCCTCGTGAACTGACTGCCCGTGCCCGTCCCACGGTGCGGGCCTCGGTACGGCCGGCTGGGCACCCCTCCGGGGGCGTGTCCGAAAGCCGGGTTTGCGGAGCCGGGACGTGCCGAGGACCAACTGCGGGCGCTCGACTTCCCCGAAGCGGACTTCGGGGATCTCAGCGACCACATGCCGACCCACTGTGAACGCCTCGTCGACGGCGGTGGTCCGCAGCCGGTGGCCCCACAGGGATGACCTCGGCACGTACTCCGGTGCGGCTGCTTGCCTCGGGGCCCCCGCCGTGCGTGTCATGTGCGTGGCGAACCTCCGGGGCCGACGGTGAGGGAACCATGGTGAAACGTCCCGCGCGCCGTTCCCTGCTCGTGGCCGGGGCCGGTGGATCGTTCGCGGCCGTGTCCGCGGCCCTCATGCTGCGGGGCCGCCCCGGGGCGCCGGGGCCGGCGCCGTCCTCCGCCCCGCCCGCTTCGTCCACCTCCGGTGCCGGCACGCTGCGTACCGACCTGGCCGTACGCAGCCGGCTGCTCGGCCGGGACGTCCCGTACAGCCTCTACCTGCCCGCCGGGGCCGGCACCGCACCCGGGAGCGGCGTGCCGGGCGGCAGGATCCCCGTTCTCTTCCTGCTGCACGGAGCGAGCGGGAACCACACCGACTGGGTCGTCAAGGGCGGCATCGTGCCGACCCTGGACCGGGCCGTCGTGGCGGGCCGGATCCCGTCGTGCGCCCTGGTCATGCCGGACGCGAGGCGCGACCCCGGCAGACCGGGGGGAGGCCAGGAAGAGACGTTCTACATCAACGACGCAGGATCCGGCGGTGGCGCCCTGCGTTACGAGGACATGTTCATCGAGGAGTTCCTCCCGGCCGTCGAACAGGCCCACGGGCTCGGCGGCCGGGCTGAGAAGAGGGCCGTCGCAGGACTCTCCATGGGCGGATACGGCGCGCTGATGTACGCCCTGCGGTACCCGGGCCTGTTCGGCGCCGCCGCCGGGCTGAGTACGGCGCACTTCACCGCCGAGGGGTACCGCGCGATGCCGATGGGGGAGTGGAACCGCTTCTTCGGTCATGCCTTCGGCCGGGACCTGGCCGGCTCCGCCCGGCTGACGGACCGGTCCAAGGAGTACAACCTGGCCGCCACCATCCGGCGCACCGCGCCCGACCGGCTGCGCCGCACCCGCTACCACCTCGGCTGCGGCACCGAGGACGTCAACTACCTGCCGGGGACCGAGGACCTGCACACCGCGTTCTCGGCCCGCGGCGTGGGCGCCGACGTGCTCCTGCAGCCGGGCGGCCACGGCTGGTCCTACTGGAGCGTCGCGGCGGAGCCGATGCTGGCCTTCGTCGGACGGCAGCTCGGCTGACCGGCGGCCCTCGTTGCGGGTTCAGCGGGGCCGCAGTCCGTCGAACACCACCTTGAAGATCAGCTCCCGGGGCGCCGGATCCGCCCCGAGCTGTTCCAGCGCATTGCCGGTGCCGGCCAGAAGGGCGATGAGCTCCGGCATGCCCAGCTCCGGTCGGACGGCACCCGCCCGTTGCGCCCCGGCCAGCAGCTCGGTCAGACGCGTCCGGATCTCCATGGACGGCTCCTGCAAGGACGCGTGTGCGTCCACCCCGGCTGCGGCGAGAGCCCGGGTGAACTCGCCCTTGCCCAGGGACTTCTCCACGATCAGGCGGAAGCACGCGAAGAAGGCCTCGGCGGGTCCGGCCTCGGCCGCCAGCTGCGCGATCCGGGCTGCGATCGCCTCCAGCCTGCGCACCATCACGGCCGCCAGCAACGCCTCCTTCGTCGGGAAGTGCCGGAAGAGCGTACCGACTCCGACGCCGGCGGCCCGGGCGATCTGCTCGGTCGGCACGTCCACGCCGGAGGTGGTGAACACCTCCGTGGCGACGTCGAGCAGCCTGGCCCGGTTGCGGGCCGCGTCCGCCCGCAATGCGCGCCCCTTGGCGCCACCCATCCCTCTACCGTCCCTTCCCGTCAAGGGCGAAGTCGCCCCTGGACAACCGGAGTTGTCAGTCCGTATCGTGAAACCGGAGTCCCTGGTCCGATTCTAGCCGTGCGTCCCACTGGAGGTTGATCATGTCCGGAACGCTGTCACCACGCGAGGTCTTCCAGAAGCTGATCGAGGGCATCGCCGCGGGGCGGTACACGGAGCTGGCCGAGCTCTACGCCGAGGACGCGGTGGTGGAGACGGTTTTCGAGCCGGTCGGTCCCCGCCGGTTCGAGGGGCGGGCCGTGCTCAAGGAGCGGTTCGCGCAGGTCGCGGCACATTCGCCGGTGGAGCTGACCCCGCTGAACGTGGTCGTCCGGGAGACGGACGACGCGGAGGTGGTCGTCGCCGAGTTCGACTACCGCGTGCACCACCGGGTGACCGGCAAGACCTTCGAGTCCGCCAACGTCCAGGTGCTGCGGGTCCGTGACGGCCTGATCGTCGGCAGTAGGGACTACCACGACCACCTGGCCCTCGCGGTGGCCAGTGGCCGTCTGCCCGAACTGGTGACGGCACTGGAAGAACGAGAGTAGCGCCGGCGCGGTACTCCCGGGTGGGGAGGCCGTGCCGTGCCGGTGAACTTCCCCGCCCGGGCGGGTGAGGGAACGGCTCAACCCCTGTCGGTGTCCGCAGGGGCCCGGCTACAACCCTGTCGTGCCCACCCGCGGCGCAAGTGTTCCCTTCGGCGGCGGCCGCTCTCCGGCGCGCCCGTCCGCTGCCTCCGACCGGCTGCGTCAAGGCCCGTTCCCGGGGCAGGGGCTGCGTGAAGGTCAGTGAGACGAAGGGACGGACAGGTCATGGCAGGAGCACTGGTGGCGGGAGGGTGGGGGCTGTGCGCGGGGGCGGCCCTGCTGGTGGGTGCGGCGGTCGGGTCCTTGTTCCGGGTTCCCGCCCAGTGGATCGCGCTCATCATGGCCTTCGGCAGCGGAGTGCTGATCTCGGCCGTGTCCTTCGAACTCGTGGAAAAGGCGTACGACCAGGGGGGTGTCCTGCCGACTGCCGCCGGGGCGGTGGCCGGGGCGACCGCGTACTCCCTCGCCAACGTGTTCCTGTCCCGGCGCGGCGCCCGGCACCGCAAGCGCTCGGACGCACGCCAGCCCTCCGAAGAGGAGCAGCCCGGTTCGGGCAACGCGATCGCCCTGGGCGCACTGCTCGACGGAATCCCCGAGTCGGTGGTCATCGGCACCAGCCTGCTGGGCGGGGGGAGCATCGGCATGGCCACGGTCGCCGCCGTCTTCATCAGCAACGTCCCGGAAGGGATGGCCAGTGCGTCGGGAATGCAGCGCGCGGGTCGCAGCCGCACGTACGTCTTCACCTTGTGGGCGGCCATCGCAGTGGTGTCGGGGCTCGCCGCGCTGGCCGGTTACGCGTTCCTCGGCGGTGCTTCCGGTACGTGGATGGCCGCGATCACGGCGGTGGCCGCCGGGGCGATCCTCGCGATGATCGCGGACACCATGATCCCGGAGGCATTCGAGAAGGCGCACCTCCTCGCCGGCCTCACCACGGTTCTGGGCTTCCTCGCCGCCTTCGTCCTGTCCCACCTCTGAGGTCCTGGAGCCGGTGGGGATTCGGCTGGTGGTGCGAACGGCGCCCAGGACGCCGGCGCCCCGCACGGTGGGAGGGCCGGCGAAAAAACCCTCTGCTTCCTGTCACACCTGCGCCGCCCCATCCGTCAGTGCTGTGAGAACGCCGACCAGGCAGACACGAAGGAGCTCCAGCCATGACCGACACCACCACCTCGATCTCCCGCATGCCGAACCCGGGCGCGTTCGTACCGGAGCTGGCGGACGTCAGCGCCGCCCTCTTCCGGGCCACGGGCAACCGCTCGGTGCCGCGTACCACCGTCAGCCTGGTGCACCTGCGGGCCGGCCAGATCGTCGGGAACACCTACCTGACGATCCTGAACACCAGCTTCCTCCGCAAGCTCGGGGAGACCGAGGAGCGCATCACCGCCGTCGCCTCCTGGCAGGACGCCCCGTACTTCACCGGCGCCGAGCGCGCCGCCCTCGCCCTGGTGGAGGCCACCCTGCAACCGGCCCCGCACGGCCGGGAGCGGGTCACCGACGAGCTGTACGCCGAGGTGGCCGAGCACTACGACGAGAAGGCCCTGGCCACCCTCACCATCGCGATCGGCCAGATCAGCTTCTTCATCGCCCTCGCGGTCATCGGCAAGCCCGCCCCGGTGGCCTCCCTGGCCGACCAGCAGTGGGACTGAACCACCTCAGGACCACCTCAGGACCACCTCAGGCCGTTTCGTACTCGCCCTGGATCCGCATGTGCGCGCCGGCCGCCCAGGTGTAGGGGATCCGGCCGGGGGGCACCCAGCCGCCGTCCCTCGGGCGGCACGCGAAGACCGTGGCGACACTGCCGCCGTGCGCGATGACGGGGGTGAGCCCCTTCCACGTGCCGCGGGTGCCGTCGCGGTAGCGGCCGGTGCCCTGCCAGCCCCACTCGGTGCTGCCGACCCCCGCCGCCGCGAGCGGCAAGGACGCCTTGACCTCGCCGGAACCGAGCTTGCTTCCGGAGCCCCAGGACAGCTCGGCGACGTACAGGACGGTGGTGCCGATCCGCGCGTACCGGCCGCCCGGGACGGCCGAGCCGAGTGCGGCCAGGCCCGACCAGGCCGGCGTGTACGGCGTCCAGGTCAGGCTGTCGGCCCGTCGGTAGGTGTCCCAGCCGGTGCCGTTCCAGCGCAGCAGGTCGCTGCCGTCTTCGTGGTACGGGCCGCTGTGTGGGGCGGCGGCCGCGGCCAGGGAGAGGGCTTGTTCGATGGTGGGCCGGTCTCCGGGCCCCTTCGCGAGGAGGGCGGTGATCAGCGAGGCCAGCGGGGTGTCGCCGCCTTGCGGTGGTGGGGGATCGTGCAGTGCCACCGCCGCGAACGTGGCGGTCGGGGTGTCGCGCCGGAAGGGCGAGGTGCCTTCCAGCGCCTCGTACAGGGTGACGCCGAGCGAGAAGAGATCGCCGGCGCCCCGGTCCTCACCCCCGTTGAGCCTCTCCGGGGCCATGTACTCGGCCGAGCCGACGACCCCGCCGGTCACGGTGAGCCGCGTGTCGGTCAGGTGGACGGCGATGCCGAAGTCGGTGAGCAGCACGTCCCCGTCCAGGGTCAGCATCACGTTGGCGGGCTTGAGGTCACGGTGCACGATCCCCGCCGCGTGGGCCGCCTCCAGGGCCTTGAGCAGGGCGGTGGCCACCTTCGTCACGCGCGCGGCCGGCATCCTGCCCTCCACCCGCAGGTACTCGCTCAGTGAGCACCCTTCGACGAGGCGCATCACGATCCAGGGGGTGCCCTCTTCGACGACCACGTCGTGGACGGCGACGATGTGCGCCTTGTCGCGCAGCTTCGCCGCGTTGCGGGCCTCTCGTGCCGCACGGGCCAGCCGTTCATCCTGTTCGTGCTCCCGGCCGGCCTGCTGCGGCAACCAGACCTCCTTGACCGCCACCTCCACGTCCAGCGCCTCGTCGTGCGCCCTCCAGACCCGTCCGAAGCCCCCGGACCCCAAAGGACCGACGAGCCGGTAGCGCCCGCCGATCGCCCGGCCCGGTTGCGCCTGCGCCTGCCCCTGCGCCTGCTCCTGCGCTGTCAACCTCGCCCGCCATTCCCCCGGTTGCCGGTCCGATCACGCGTGAGGTGGCCGGGATCCGAGGCTACGGACTCATGCGGCGGGCTTCAATGACGCGGCATCCGCCCGCTCGGGCGCGCGGATGCCGCTCCTTACGGCCTGGTTCACGGCCCGATCTCGAACCGGGGCGGCTTGAGGTCCTTGAGGCATCCGGTGTTCGGGGCGGTCGGGGTGTCGAAGAACGAGACGGTGATCTCCTGCGCGCACTTCGAGGTGGCGAACACCACGTGGGGTTCGTAGGGGATCGTGACGACGGTGGCGTTGCCCAGGGTGCGGGCGACGTAGGGGCCGTTGGCCGCACCGGTCTGGGCGTCGAAGCCTCCCGAGAGGGCCAGGGTGGGTATGTCGCTCTTCGTGGCGTCCCGGATCGAGCGCGGTGCGGCAGGGACGTTCCAGGCGGCGCAGTCCTCACGGAGGAAGGTCAGCTGCGGGGCCTGGGCCTGCACCGAGCGGGGGAACGTCGGGAAGGCTTCCTGGCCTCCCTTGAGCGCCTGGTCCTGGGTCTCGTACGGCGTCCACTCGCTGCAGAAGACGCCGTAGACGAGACCGTGGGACGTCCTGCCGATGGCCTGGGGGCTGTACTTGCCGCCCGCGTACTGCCGGGCGATCCGCTGGGGCTTGCCGTGGGCCAGCTCGTCGAGGGCCGCGGGTACCTGGGGCGCCACGTGGGTCGCGGAGGTCAGCCAGGTCACCAGGGCTGCGCCGTCGAGGACGACCTTCACCTGCTTGTCGCTGTCGGGGAGCGTGACGGTGGTGGTGACCGGCTTGGCTTCGAGGTCGCGGACGAGGCGTTCGAAGGTGGCCGACAGGTTCGGATAGCGTCGGTTGCAGGCGGGCTGCTGCGCGCAGGCCTTGAACAGGCCGTCGAAGCCCTGCTTGGCGGCGCTCCAGGTCAGGGCCGACCCTGCCGTGGACGGCGGCAGGATGCCGTCGATGCCGACCGCGCGGATGCCCTCCGGGTGCAGGCGCATGTAGACCAGCGCCAGCTGGGTGCCGTAGGAGATGCCGAACACGTTCCACTGCTTGAGGCCCAGCGCGGTCCGCAGGTCCGCGAGGTCGGCGGAGCTCTCGATGTCGTTGTAGGCGCTGAGGTCGGCCCCGGCGGCCGCGAGTCGGTCGCGGCAGGCCTTGGTGGCCTGGACGTGCTCGCGCTCGGTGGACGACGCGCCGGAAACGAGCCCGGTCGCGCGCGCGTTGAACTCGTCGATGTTGCGGCAGGTCAGCGCCGGATCGGCCGAGTACGCGCCCCGCTGGGACATGAGGATCACGTCCCGGTCGCGGTTCAGGCCGCCGTCGACGGCCATCTTCGCCTCGCCGACCGCGTCGTCGCCGGGGCCGCCGGCGAGCCACACGATCGGGTCCGGCTTCGGCGTCGCCGCCACCGCAGGCACGATCGCGACGCCGAGCTTGATGGTGCGGCTGTTCGGCTTGGCGCGGTTCTCGGGCACGGTGAGCGTCCCGCAGCGGGCTCCCTTGAGTTCGGCGATCGGCTCCGCCGTCTTCGGGCACGGGCCCGCCTCGTAGTGGGCCCCGCCCGCCTTCCCGGTGGCCGTTCCGGTCGGCGTTCCCGGGTCGTCCTGCGCTTGCGCGGGCGCCGCGAGCAGGCCGGTGATGAGGAGCCCGGTCGCCGCGCCGGCCGCAGTGGCCTGGATCCGGCGTACGGTGCGCCGGGGGCGGTGCGCTGGGTGGGAAGCCATCTGTCCTCCCGGTCACTTCGGGGTGATCGTGAACGGTTTCGGGGAGAGACCGGCGACACAACCGGTGTCGGGCGCGGTCGGACGGGCGAGGAACGAAGCCAGCACCTCCTGCGCGCAAGGCGACTGGGGGACCACCCAGTGCCCGATCCCGGGAATCAGCACGGAGGTGGAGCGGGACAGGGTGCGGGACGCGTCCTTCGCGTAGCCCGCCCCCGTCTTCACGTCGAAGGATCCGGAGATGACGAGCGCCGGCACCGAGCTCACGGTGGCCACCCGGTGCTCGGCCGCCTGGTCCTTGACGCCCCAGACCCGGCACACGTCGTACTGGAAGGGCAACTGCGGTACCTGTGCCAGGACCGATTCCGGCCACCCCGGGAAGGCCCGGCGCCCCGCGTTCAGCACGTCGGACTCCGAGGTGCCCGCGACCCACTCCGCGCACGCCACGGACTGCGTGAGGCCGTGCGCGTTCTGACCGAGGGACAGGACCGAGTCCTTCGCGCGGGCCTGCGCGAAGCGCTGCGGATTGCCCTGGCCGAGCTCCGTGAGCGCCGCCGGGAGGTCGACCGGCTTGACGCCGAAGGAGACGATCAGGTTCAGCAGGGTGCCTCCGTCGAGAACCACCTTCACCGGGTTCCCACCGCTCGGCGGACGGGCGTTCATGGTCAGCGGCTGGGCCTCCAGCTTGCGCACCTGCTCGTTCAGGGTGGTGCGCAGGTCCGGGTAGCGGTCCTTGCAGCGGGGCTCGGCCGCGCACGCGTCAAGGATGTTGCCGATCCCCTCCCGGGCGCTGCCCCAGCCCCACGGCAGGATCGTGACCTGCGGCGGACTGGGCGAGTCCAGCGCCACCGCGCGGATCCCCTGGGGGTGCATGCGCAACAGGGTGAGGGCCAGGTTGGTGCCGTAGGAGTACCCGTAGACGTTCCACTGCGCGATGCCGAGGGCCGTGCGCAGATCGGCGAAGTCGGTTGCGTTCTCGGCGCTGTTGTAGGCGCTCAGGTCGGTCCCGTCCGCCGTCAGGCGGTCCCGGCACTCCTTCACCGCCTTCAGCATGAGCTGCTTCGCCTGGGCGGCGTCCCAACCGAAGGCGACCGACTTCGCGTTGAACCGGTCGATCTCCGGGCAGGTGAGCTCCGGCTGGTCGTAGCGGTTCCCGCGCTGGGCCATGACGATCAGTTCACGGTCCTTGTTCAGGCCGGAGTCGATCACGAAGGGCAGGTCGTCGAACGTGTCCCCGCCGGGACCACCCGCCATGAACACCACGGGGTCGGCGGCGGGCTTCGCCGAGACGGCGGGAATGACCGCCACGGCCAGCTTGATGGTCCGCCCGCCGGGCCGGGCGCGGTTTTCCGGGACCTCCAGGAATCCGCACCGCGCCTTGCTCAGGGCGGCGACCGGCTCGGGCGTCTTCGGGCAGGGGCCGGGCACGAACCGCGACGCCGGAAGCGCCCCACCCGATCCCGGGAGCCGACCGTGCGGTGACGCCGCGCTGCTCGGTGCCGGGCCTGCCGCCGCCAGGAAGACCAGCGCGGCTGCTGCGGCCGACACGCTGCTCAGCGCGCCACCGGACCGCCGTCCCGGGGCACACCGGCGTCCGGCGCCCGTTCGTGATCTGCCGTGGTCTGCCATGGGATCCCGTTCCTCCTTGCCCGCAGCGGTGGCTGCTGCCCTGCCGCGGACAACACCGCAGCGGTATGGGCGGAACGCACGTAATGGACGATACCGGGCGGCGTGCGCACACGCACACGGACGGCCGAACCGCCTGGTAGCGGGCACGGCGGCCGGCACCAGCCTGCCCCAGGCAGCCCGCATCGGTGGGATGACCGATGTGCGGGAGGCGGGGCCTTGGCCATAGTCCTCGGGAGATCGATCGCCGGATGGCCGTGGCGCACCCGGCTCTTGAAAGGACAGACCTTCTGTGGACGTACAAGCGGACCTGGTGTTTCTCGGTGGGCGAGTGGTCACGGTCGACGCGGAGTTCAGCGTCGCCTCGGCCCTGGCGGTGACCGGTGGAATCATCAGTGCCGTCGGCGGCAGTGAGGACGTCGCGCCGCTCGTCGGACCCGGCACCCGCGTCGTCGACCTGCGCGGGGCGACGCTGCTTCCCGGCATCAACGATTCGCATCTGCACGGATGCGCCTTCGGCATGTCGACGCCGCCGCTCTCCCTCGACCTCGGCCATCCCGCCGTCGGCTGCCTCGCGGACGTGACCGAGGCGGTACGGGAGGCCGCCGGGCGGGTTCCGGACGGGCAGTGGATCACGGGGCACGGCTGGGACACCGGATACCTCGACGAGTGCGTCGGTGATCCGTCGCGGCTGCCCTCGCGGAGCGACCTCGACGCCGTGAGCCCGGACCACCCCGTCGTCCTGTACTCCTTCTCCGGACACGCCACCTGGGTCAACTCCAAGGCGCTGGAGCTCATGGGGATCGACCGGCACACCGTCGCCCCGCCCGGCGGGGCCATCGTCGTGGACGACGCCGGGGAGCCGACCGGACTGCTCCACGAGGGGGCCCAGGCCCTGGTCCAGAACGCGCTGCCGCCGCTCGGCCTGCAGGAGCGGACCGACGCGATCAGGTCCACCCTCGCCACGCTCGCCGGGCTCGGCGTGACCAGCTACACCGAGCCCGGGCTCGGCCCCGGCGGCGCCGGCATCATGCGGGGCGCGCTCGGCCCGGAGACCCTCGACGTCTACCGCCGACTGCTGGCCGACGGTGAACTGACCGCCCGCGTCGGGGTCCTGCTCCTGCCCACCGGAATGGCGAGCACCGCCGAGGAGTTCGCACGCACCCTCACCGCCCTCGGTGAGTCCCGCGACGCCGACCCGCGCCGCCTCGCGATCCACGGGGTGAAGATCTTCGCCGACGGCATCGTCCCCAACAAGACCGCCTGGATGCACCAGCCGTACGTCGGCGGTGGCTGCGGCTCCCTCTGCGTCGGCGGAGACACCGACGCCGAGCGCACCGCCGAGATCGACGCCATGATCCGGCACGCCCACGCCGCCGGACACCAGCTGGGCGTCCACGTCACCGGCGACCGGGCCATCGACACCGTCGCGGACGCCTTCGCCGCGGCCCTGGCCGAGCACCCGCGCCCCGACGCCCGCCACTACGTCATCCACGGCGACTTCCTCACGGCGCACAGCATGAAGGTGCTGGCCGCACACGGCTTCGGCGTCAACATGAACCCCACCATCAAGTGGACCGTCGCCGACATGGAGGAGGCGTTCGTCGGCGCAGAACGGGCCGCGTACGCATGGCCGTACCGCGACGCCATCGACGCCGGCGTGCGGGTCGCCAGCGGATCCGACGCCCCCGTCACGTACCCGGACTGGCGCCAGGGCGTCGCCACCATGATGCTGCGCGAGTCGAAGGCCGCCGGCCGGGTCAGCGGCCCCGAGCAGCGCATCGGCCTGGCCGAGGCGATCCGTACGTACACCATCGACGCGGCCTGGCAGGACTTCGCCGACGACTGGAAGGGCTCCTTGGAGCCCGGCAAGGCCGCCGACCTCTGCGTGCTCGACGGGGACCTGCTCACCGCCGACCCCCACGACATCCCGCAGCTGCCCGTCGTCCTCACCGTCGTGGACGGACAGGTCGTGCACGACGCCCTGCGCGATTGACCTACTCCCGGTACATGATCATCCTGGGACGATGGCAACGGAGCGGAGCACGGCGGACATCCTGGACGCGGCCGTCCACGTCCGTGACACCGCCAGGAGCGCCGCGGCCGGCGCGACCGGCGTGGACACGGTCCTGGCGGCGCTGTCCGAGGTGATGGACCACGACCACGCCTCCCTGTCCCGGTGGGATCCGCTGCGCCGGCGTCACACCACCCTGGCCGGGAGCTACCCGGACGACGCCACGGCCTACATCGAGACCCGACTCCACCACGACCCGGTGTTCCCCGTGCTGCGCAGCCCGGCCCAGGGCGGTCTCTGGCTCGGGGACGTCCCCGGGCCGCTCCTGGCGGCGTCCCCGGGCTTCCAGGAGGTGTTGCGTCCCCTCGGCATCGAGGACGGCGTGGCCCAGTGCCTGTTCGCCGCGGACGGCCGGTACGTCGGCATGCTGAACGTCAGCATCCGACGGCCGCGGCGCACGCCCGATCCGGCGCGCGCCGTGTTCACCCTGCTCACCGAGGCCCTTGCCGCGGCCGTCGACCTCCACGGAGGCCCGCCGTCGGCGGAGGCCGCCGCCGCCGACCCCGTCGCGAGCCGGGCCGCCGCGGACGCGCGTCGGCTGGGCTCGCGGCGGCCCGGCGGTCTCTCGCCACGGGAGCTCCAGGTGCTGGCCGAGCTGACCGCCGGCCGCACCAACCGCGAGATCGCCGAGCGGCTGTACATCACGCCGCGCACCGTGGGCACCCATGTCGAGCACATCCTCGCCAAGCTCGACCTCCCCAACCGTGCGGCGGCCGCCGCCCGAGCCGCCGCCTGGGGCGTCACAGCCTCCCGCTGACCAACGAACCCCTGCACGAGGGGCGTCGGGGCAACCGCCGTCCCGTCAGCTGCCGTCCACCGCCGAATCCTGCCGTGCGCTGCGCAGGACCACCGTGCTGTGCGACTCCAGCCGCAGCACGCTGCCCGCCTTCAGTTCGCGCTCGTCCGGGGCGTCCGTGGTCGCGGTGTCGACCAGCAGCGTCCAGCGGGCCGCGAACCGGTCGCCGGGGAGGCGGAAGTCGACGGCCGTGTCCGAGCTGTTGAACATCAGGAGGAAGGAGTCGTCGGTGACCCGGTTGCCGTAGCGGTCCGGCTCGGTGATGGCCTCTCCGTTGAGGAACATGGTGAGCGGGCCGGCCTTCGGCCACGTCCAGTCCTCGTCCTCCATCGGCGAGGCGTCGGGGCGCAGCCATTCGACGTCCGCGGGCATGCGGCCCGCATGCCCGGCCGCCCGCCCGGAGAAGAAGCGCCGGCGCCGCAGCACGGGGTGGTTGCGGCGCAGCCGGATGAGGCCGGAGGTGAAGTCGAGGAGCCGGCGCCCGCTCTCGTCGACGTCCCAGTCGATCCAGGTGGTCGGGTTGTCCTGGCAGTACGCGTTGTTGTTGCCGCCCTGGGTACGGCCCAGCTCGTCCCCGTGGCTGATCATCGGGATGCCCTGGGAGAGGATCAGCGTGGTCAGCAGGTTGCGCTGCTGCCGCTCCCGCAGGGCCAGGACGCCGGGGTCGTCCGTCTCGCCCTCCGCCCCGCAGTTCCAGGACCTGTTGTGGTCCTCGCCGTCCCGCCCCTCCTCACCGTTCTCCTCGTTGCGCTTCCCCTCGTACGAGACCAGGTCGCGCAGGGTGAACCCGTCGTGGGCGGTCACGAAGTTGACGCTGGCGAGCGGGCGGCGCCGGTCGTGTTCGTAGAGGTCGGCGGAGCCGGTGATGCGGGAGGCGAACTCGCCGAGCGCACCCTCGGTGCCGCGCCAGTAGTCGCGGACGGCGTCGCGGTAGCGCCCGTTCCACTCCGACCACAGCGGCGGGAAGTTGCCGACCTGGTAGCCGCCCTCGCCGAGGTCCCAGGGTTCGGCGATGAGTTTGACGCGGCTGATCACCGGGTCCTGCTGGATGACGTCGAAGAAGGCGGAGAGCCGGTCCACCTCGTGGAACTGGCGGGCGAGGGTGGCGGCGAGGTCGAACCGGAAGCCGTCGACGTGCATCTCCTGGACCCAGTAGCGCAAGGAGTCCATGATCAGCTGCAGCACGTTGGGATGGCGCATCAGCAGGCTGTTGCCGGTGCCCGTGGTGTCGTAGTACTGCGAGCGGTCGTCGTCGACCAGCCGGTAGTAGGCCGCGTTGTCGATCCCCTTGAACGCCAGCACGGGTCCCTTGTCGTTGCCCTCGGCGGTGTGGTTGTAGACGACGTCGAGGATGACCTCGATGCCTGCCGCGTGCAGGGCCTTCACCATCTGCTTGAACTCGGTGACCTGGGCTCCGCGGCCTCCGGTGGCCGCGTAGGCGTTGTGCGGGGCGAAGAAACCGATGGTGTTGTAACCTCAGTAGTTGGACAGGCCCTTCTCGGCCAGGTGGCCGTCCTGGACGAACTGGTGCACCGGCATCAGTTCCAGCGCGGTCACCCCGAGGCCGGTGAGGTGGTCGAGGAGGGCGGGGTGGGCGATGCCCGCGTACGTGCCGCGCAGTTCCTCGGGCAGGGCGGGGTGGGTGCGGGTGAGGCCGCGTACGTGGCCCTCGTAGATGACGCTCTCGGCGTACGCGTGACCCGGGGGCTGGTCGCCGCCCCAGTCGAAGCTGCGGTCGGTGACCACCGACAGCATGGTGTGGCCCACGCTGTCCAGGGTGTTGGGCTCCGCGCCGTCCGCGAAACGGTGGCCGTAGAGCGACTCGTGGTGGTCGAGCTGTCCGTCGATGGCGGTCGCGTACGGGTCGAGCAGCAGCTTGGCCGGATTGCAACGGTGCCCGGCGGCCGGGTCGAAGGGGCCGCTGACGCGGTAGCCGTACCGCTGGCCGGGGCCCACGTCCGGGAGGTGGATGTGCCACGCGGACCGGTCGATCTCGCTCATCGGTACGCGGGTCTCGTGCCCGTCGTCGTCGAGCAGAACCAGATCCACGCCCTCGGCGACCTCGGAGAACAGTGCGAAGTTGGTTCCGGAGCCGTCGTACGTCGCTCCCAGGGGATACGGTTTGCCCGTCCATGTGCGCATATGGTCAGGTTAGTGTCGGCGAGGGTCCCAGGACTGCTGGTCCGCCGGTCCAGGGTGTCGCGCCCCCGCGGCGCCGGCGGCCCTCACGACGGTGGTGTCCCGCGCGGGGCGCGCCCGGCCGGCGGCCGGGGGGGCCCTACGCCGTGTCCGCCCTCGCCGTGGCGGCGGCGGCCTGGGCGGGCTCCGCCGCCGTCGACCCGGACGACTCCTGGTACCGGCGGCTGGGCAAGCCCGCCTGGCAGCCGCCGGACTGGGTCTTCGGCGCGGTCTGGACCCCCTTGTACACCGGCATCGCCTGGGCGGGCGGCCGTGCGTGGAACGCGGCGCCGCCCGGCCGCCGGGCCGCCCTGGCCGCGAGCCTGGCGGCCAACCTGACCCTGAACGCGGGCTGGAACTGGCTGTTCTTCCAGGCCCGCAGCGCCGCCGCCGGCCTCGCCGGCACGCTGGCACTGGACCTCGGCAACGCCGACCTGATCCGGCGCACCGCCCACGCGGACGGGGCGGCCGCGGCCGCCCTGGTGCCGTACGCCGCCTGGTGCGGCTTCGCCACGGCCCTGAACGCCTCACTCGTACGCCGCAACCGGACCGGCTGACGGACCCGCAGCGGTCCGCGGGGGCGAGGAACAGCGCACGGCGCCGGGCCGCTGATCGCGGCCGGACACGCATGAGCGGGCCGAGGCGGGTTACACGGCGTCAATGAGACCTGAACGCAGCGCTTGCGCGCCACCGGGGAGCCTCACCGTACTGTGGCTGCTGCCGGTACAGGCGGCCCTGATGGTCGGCGTGGGGCTGATGGTCACCGGTCCGCTCGCGGACCAGTGGCCGCTGGCGGCGGAAGACGGCATCAACCGCGCCCTGGCCGCGCACCGGGGCGGCCCCGCCGGCCCGTTCTCGGAGTGGCTGTCCCTGCTGGCCGGTACCCAGAGCATCATCGCCCTGACCGTTCTCGCCGTCGTGGCCATGCCGGCCTTCTCCCGGGGCCGGTGGCTGCGGGAGGCGGTCTTCCTGGCCGCGGCCGTGGCCGCGCAGTCGGCGGTCTTCCTGCTGGTCACCCTGGTCGTGGAGCGGTCGCGTCCGCACGTGCCCCAGCTGGATGCCGCCCCGCCGACCTCCAGCTTCCCCTCGGGGCACGTCGGGGCGTCGGTCGCCCTCTTCGGCGGCCTCGCCGTCCTCGTGGCGCTCCACCCGCGCGGGGCCCGGCGGTGGATGCGGTACGCCGTGATCTCCGCCCTGCTCCTGATTCCGGTGGCCGTGGCGTTCTCCCGGGTCTACCGGGGGATGCACCACCCGTCCGACGTGGTGGGCGGGCTGCTCAACGGCACCTGCACCCTGCTCGTCATGGCGTATGCGGTGCTGCTGCCGACGCGGTCCGGGCCCTTCGCGCTTCCGGCCTCCGGCGCCGTCCCGGCGGGCCGGCTCCCGGCCGCCCGCACCACCCGCGACCACGACGGGACGCCCCGGCGGGCCGTGGTGGTGCGTCACCCGCACGGCTGCGGCCCGGAACTGGCCGAACGCGTACGCGGGGTCCTGCGCCGCCACGGCTACGCCGACCAGGCGTGGACGGCGACTTCCGCCGAGCGCGCCGCCGGCGACCTCGCCGACCGGATCGCCGACGGGGACACCGCCCTCGTCGTGGTCTGCGGTGGCGACGGCACCGTACGCGCCTGCGCCGACGTGCTGGCCGGCACCGGGATCCCGCTCGCGGTGGTCCCCTGCGGCACCGGCAACCTGCTGGCGCGCAACCTGCGGCTGCCCGCCGACCCGGCCGCCGCGCTGGAAGCGGCCCTGTCGGGGGAGCCCGCGCGGATCGACGTGGGCCGCGTCGGGGGCGACGGGCCGGGCCACGCCCGCTTCACCGTCATGGCGGGAGCCGGCTTCGACGCAGCCATGGTCGGCGACGCCTCCCAGCGGGTGAAGGAACGCCTCGGCTGGGCCGCGTACGTGCTGTCCGCCGTCCGCCACCTCGGGGACCCCCGCATGCGCCTGTCGATCCGGCTGGACGGGGGCCCCGTACGGGAGCGCCGCGCCCGCATGGTCGTCATCGGCAACGTCGGCAGCCTGCAGGGCGGGCTCCCGCTGCTGCCCGACGCCCGGCCCGACAGCGGCCGGCTGGAGGTGGTGCTGCTCGACCCGCGGGGCGTTCGCGGCTGGCTCGCGGCGGCGGGACACCTTGCGGCGCGCATGCTGCCCGGCCGGGCGGCGGCCGGTCCCGGCGGCGGGGACGGCAGGGTGGCCGGCGGAGCGCTGGAGTACTTCAGTGCCGTACGCGTCGACATCCGCTTCGCCCGGCCCCAGCCGCGCGAGCTCGACGGTGACGTCATCGGCGTCGGCACGCGGCTGAGCGCCGAGGTGGAACCGGGCGCGCTGCGGATCTGGCTTCCGCCGCGGACACCGGCCGAGCACGCCCGTACGGGCGCGGCCGCGGCCGTTTCCGCTGCCGAGGACACGGCCGGGGTGCCCTCCGGGCGGTCCGGATACACCGTCGGCGGCTGAACAGCACTACGGGGCATACGACTTCGACAGGAGGTGAAGGCCATGGGAACCGCGACGCGGGTACCGCAGCGCGAGGACGTGGCGGCCGCGGCAGCCGCACCGGAGGTGCAGGGCGAGGAGCTGTCCGCCGAGGAGGCCTTGTCCGCGCTGCGGCGCCACGGGGGCTGGAGCCTCGTAAGGGACTCCTTCATCCGGTTCCGGTACGCCGACGGCTTCAGCCACTCCAGGGCGCTGGCCCTGCAGACGGTGCTGTCGATCGTCCCGCTGGCCATCGCCGTCATCGGGCTGTCCAGCGCACTGCACACCGAGGACATCGGCCGCGTCGCGGAACTGACGATCCGCCGGCTGGCGAGCGGGCCGAGCCAGGAGGTGGTGGACGACGCGCTGGAGCAGAGCCGGCACCAGGGCGGGGACGGGAGCCAGGTCGCCCTCTGGCTCGGCCTGCTGTTCTCCGTCGTGAACGTGACCACCGCCCTGTGCCAGGTGGAGCGGGGCGCCAACCGCATCTACGGCACGGAACGCGACCGGCCGTTCCTGCACAAGTACACCCGCGGGCTGGTCATGTCCGTGCTGGCCGGGCTGCCCCTCGGGCTCAGCTTCGCGGTCACCGTCCTCGGCGCCCACCTGAGCCGTGCCGTGGCACAGGTGTACCACCTCGGCCCGGGCGCCGTACGCGCGTGGGACCTGCTGCGCTGGCCCTCGGGGGTGGTGCTGGCCATCCTCGCCACCAGCGCCATCTTCCGCCTGTCCCCCCGCCGCACCCAGCCCGGTTACACCTGGCTGGCCTTCGGTGCGACGGTGTACCTGGTGCTGTGGCTGCTGGCGACGTGGGGGCTGAGCCTGTACGTCGGCGCCAGCGGCTCCTTCGCCACCGTGTACGGGCCCCTCAGCGCGTTCGTGTCCCTGCTGCTGTGGTCCTACCTGACCTCGATGGCCCTGTTCCTGGGGCTGGCCTTCGCCGCCCAACTGGAGGCCGTACGGGCAGGCGTGACCGAACCGGTCACGGAGGATCCCGGCGTCTGAACGCGCCCCGCGGCCCGGACGTGTGGCGCGTCCCGGGCGCGGGGCGCGCGAGGCGGTCCTCACGCGCGACAGAGAAACCCCTGAAAGGAAGCACCACGGCCATGGCACGACTCCCCGCCCGCCGGCGCGCACGCGCCCGGCTCGCCTCCGCCCGTTCGGGGCCCGATGCCCGGTTCGGCGCGCGGCTGCTCACGACGGTGGCCGCGACCGCCCTGGTGTCCGTACCCTTCGCGCTCGCCCTGGTGCTGGTCGAAGCGCAGTGGACGCCGCTGCGCCGGCTGGACCAGGGGGCGGCCGAGCGGCTGCACGCCGCCGCCTTGGAGCATCCCGCGTGGGTGCGGGTCCTCGACTTCCTGACCCATGTGGCGTGGGACCCCGTGACGATGCGGCTGCTGGTGGCGGCGCTGGTGGTGTGGCTGCTGGTACGCGGTGCTGTGCGGCTGGCGCTGTGGGCGGCCGTCACCGCGACGGCAGGCGGCCTGCTCGGCCTGCTGGTGAAGAACGTGGTCGCACGGGCCCGGCCCCACCTGCCCGACCCGGTGTCCCACGCGCCCGGCTTCTCCTTCCCCTCCGGGCACGCCATGACGGCCACGACGTCCTGCGCGGTGCTGCTGCTGGCCCTGCTGCCGCTGGTGCCCCGGCGCCTTCGCCCCCTGCCCTGGGTGCTCGCGGCGGTCTCCGTGCTGGGCGTCGGCTACACGCGCGTGGCGCTCGGCGTGCACTGGGTGAGCGACGTGGTGGGAGGCTGGCTGCTCGGTCTGGCCGTGGTGACGGCGACGACCGTGGCCTTCGAAGCCTGGCGGGCGGACGTCGGACGGCGCCGCACCACGCCCGCGCAGGGCCTGGAGCCGGAGATCCGCTCCGAACACCCCGAGCCGCCGGTGGGCGTCCCGGAGCGTCGGTGACTCGCCTCGCCCGGCCGGCGGGCACGCCCGCTCAGACGTAGCGCCGCAAGGAAGCGCCTAGTCGCGGGAAGTGCGGGGGCCCACCGCGTCACGCACCGGCGCTGTCCCGGCCGGGCCCTCGGCAGGCTCCGTGCCGGGCTCGACGTCGGCGGGCATCCCGTGCGGCATCCGGCGCGAGGCGGCGGTGATCAGCAGGGCGAAGCCGACGGCCGTGGCGATGCCGGTACGGAGCGAGGTGGCCTCGGCGACGAAGCCGATGAGCACGGGGCCGACGAGCAGCCCGGTGTAGCCGATCGCCGACACCTGCGCGATGGCCGCGTCCGAGTGGCCGGGGGCCACGGCGCCGGCCAGGGACATGCACAGCGGCACCACGACGCAGACGGCCAGCCCCGTCAGGGCGAATCCGGCGATGGCCCAGACGGGGGAGGGAGCCAGCACCACGAGGAGCACGCCCAGTGCGGTCGTGGCGCCGGCGGCCGCGAGGAGCGGCCGGCTGCCGAAGCGCACCCGCAGCCGGTCGCCGAAGAGCCGCCCCGAGAACGTGGCGAGTTCGTACACCGGATAGGCGATCGCGGCGACGGCCTCCGTCGTGTGCAGGTCGCGCGTGAGGAGGAGACCGCTCCAGTCGGCCACCAGCCCCTCAAGGAGGAGCGCCAGGAAGGCGACCGCACCGATCAGGTAGACGATGCCGGGAAGCTTGCGGCGGCCCTCCGTCTCCTCGTCTTCGACCGGCTCGTCGAGGTAGGTCCAGCCCACCGCGAGGGCGAACGGGAAGGCGACGGCCGCGACCCCCAACACCGAGTCGGTGTAGGAGACGTCGAGAGCCGCGAGCAGGACGGCGAGGAGCCCGCCGGCCACCGCACCCGCGCTCCATCCGGCATGGAATCCGTTCATCACCGGTCGCCCGGCACGGCGTTCGACCAGGCTGCCCTGCGCGTTCATCATGGCCTCGGCTATGCCGGAGGCGACCCCGAACCCGGCAGCGGCCGCGAGCAGCAGCGGGAACGAGGTGCTGAGGGCGATGAGCCCGACGGCGATGGTGACGAGCGGTGTGCCGACGCGCAGCAGCAGCCGGTTCCCCAGGGCCGCGACGATCCAGCGCATGCACTGCATGGTCACCGTGGCCGCGACGCCCCAGGAGAGGATGACCAGCCCCACGTCCCCGGTGTCCAGGCCCAGTTTGGCGGCGAGCCCCGGCAGTCTGGCCGCCAGGATGCCGTTCACCACACCGACGAGGGCGAAGGTGGCGACGACTCCTCTGTGGGCGCGCCGCAGGGTGCTTGCCGGGGCACTTGCCGGGGAACTCCGCATGGTCCGTCTTCCTGTGGGCGCTACGAGCCCCTGCCGGGCACGACAGACGGGCGCGGCAGGCATTCCTTCTTGATCGGAAGTCTGCCGGAAGTCTTGCGCTGATTACTAGATCATCTCGTAAGATCTTGCTACCGGACGAGGCAAGGGGAGTGGTGCCCGCCAGGGCTGCCACCAGCGGTCATGGCCGCCTTGCGCGCCCGATCCCCCAGCTTTCCCCATCCCCACGCCCCCCTCGCATCCCCTCACATTCCCAAGGTCCAGCCGACACCGCGGCGCCCCCTGCAACGGGCCGCTGCGCGAGTGAAGGACGAAGGATTGATCTCCCGACTGCACGACCCCGCCGCGCGGGGCTTCGCCAGCGACAACTACGCAGGAATACACCCGGACATCCTGGCCGCCCTCGCCATCGCCAACGGGGGACACCAGGCCGCCTATGGGGACGATGCCTACACCGCCAGGCTCCAGCAGGTGTTCCGTGAGCACTTCGGGGAGCGGGCGAGCGTCTACCCCGTACTCAACGGCACCGGCGCCAACGTGGTCGGCCTCCAGGCGATGAGCGAGCCCTGGGGCGCCGTCATCTGCGCCGAGAGCGCCCACGTCAACACCGACGAATGCGGAGCCCCCGAGCGGGTCGCCCACGTCAAACTGCTGACCGTGCCCACTCCGGACGGCAAGCTGACGCCCGAGCTGATCGCACGACAGGCGTGGGGGAGGGGCGACGTCCACCGTGCGCAGCCGACCGTCGTCGCGATCACCCAGCCCACGGAACTCGGCACGCTGTACACGCCGCAGGAGATCGCCGACATCTGCGCCTACGCCCACGAGCAGGACATGCGGGTGTACCTCGACGGGGCGCGCCTGGCCCATGCGGCCGCGGCCCTCGACGTACCGCTGCGGGCCCTCACCACCGATGCCGGTGTGGACGTCCTGTCGTTCGGCGGTACCAAGAACGGCCTGTTGCTCGGCGAGGCCCTGGTCGTACTGGACCCGGACGCCGTCCGCGGGCCGGCCTTCCTGCGCAAGGCGGCCACGCAACTCGCCTCCAAGATGCGCTTCATCTCCGCACAGTTCATCGCCCTGCTGGAGTCCGGGCTCTGGCTCGACAACGCGCGGCACGCCAACGGCATGGCGCGGCGCCTGGCGGAGGCGGTGAGCGGCCTGCCGGACGTACGGATCGTGCAAGCGGTGCAGACCAACGCGGTCTTCGCCGTCCTGCCGGCGGCCGTGACCGCCCGTCTGCAGAAACGCTTCCCCTTCTATGTGCGGGACGAGCGGACGGGCGAAGTCCGCTGGATGTGCTCCTTCGACACCACCCCCGCCGATGTGGACGCCTTCGCGGCGGCCATCGCCGAGGAACTCACAGCCGACCGACACACCCTGGAAACGGTGCCCCGGTGAACCCCGACCTCAGCGGACAGCCCAGCGGACAGCCCCTCCCCTCGCGCCTCGGCCACGCCCCGTTCACGGGCCGACGTGCCACCGAGGCCGCTCTGACCTGGAGCCAGCAGGAAATCTGGGCGCTGATCGAGAACGCGGCGCCCCACGACCACGTCTACAACGTCGTCGGGGAGTTCCGCGTACCCGCCGGCTCCCGCCCCACGGAGGCCGAGTGCCTCGAAGCGCTCTCGTTCTTCCTCACCCGCCACGAAGCCCTGCGGTCCGTCTTCCCCCGCGACCGGGACGGCCGCGTCGTACAGCGGGTGCTCGCCCAAGGGCTCCTGCCCGTCGAGTTCGTCGAGACGCAGCCGCAGACCCCCGGGGACGAGGCCGTCGAAGAGCTCAAGGCGTTCTTCGCCACCCGGCGGTTCTCCTTCGCGGACGAGCTGCCCCTGCGCCTGGTGCTCCTGGTCACCGAGGGGCGGGTGTGGGGCGGCGTGTACGTGTTCTCGCACATGGCCATCGACTGGTACGGCATCCAGCACCTGGCCGACGAGGTGACCCGCTACTTCCGCGACGGCCGGACGCTGCCCCCGCTGCCCGAGGACACCATGACGTCGGCCGACCTGGCCGTATGGCAGGCATCGCCGGCCGGGATCCGCAAACGGGACCGGACCCTGGGCCACGTGGCATCGCTCTTCCGTGAGCGGGCACCCCTCGCGCTGCCCCCCGCCGTCGCGGACCTGCCCGAGGAGGAGGCATACCGGCAGGCCGCCCTCCGTTCACGCGCCGCCCATCACGCGGTCGCCCGGATCGCGGACCTCACCGGCACGAGCGCGGCGGCCGTCATCGTCGGCGCGACGGCCCTGCTCCTGCGGGACATGACCGGCAGCGACCACGTCGATCTCCATCTGACGAGCTCGCAGCGGTTCAGCCGGGAGAGCCGTTCCATGGTGGCGACGCTGATGCAGGAGACGTACTTCTCCGTGGATCTCGCGCACGCCGATCTGCCGGAGGCCGTCAAACGGTCCTGGTCGGCAGCCATCACCGCGTTCCAGAACTCGGGATGCGACGCCGACAGCATGGACCGGCTGCTGGCCGAGCTGGGCGACGGGGCGGACACGCCCCTGCGGTTCTCCTACTGCATCAACGACAGGCGCACCGGGGCGGCGGACGGTTCGAAGCCGCGGGCCGAGCCGGCAGCGGATCTGCTGGCCGACACCGCGTTCACCTGGCTCCCGGTCACCGAGGAAGAGCCCTTCTACCTCATCGTCGACGACGGCGAGGACCATCTCGAATTCTCCCTGACCTGCGACATCCGGCACATCCCCGAGCCGGGCATGGAGTCCTTCCTGCGCGAACTGGAGCACTCACTCGTCGCGTTGGCCGACGCGGGTGCCTGAACCGCGCTGACAAGCACACCCGTACAAGAAGACGCACCAACCGAAAGATCGCATCACCATGGACGATTCCGGCTTCAGCACCATGCTCACGCGCCTCTCCGAGAAGTCGCGTGACGACTACTACAACCCGTACACCAAGTTCTCCTGGCCGGACTCCGTGTCCGAGGAGCAGTGGTGGATGAACCCCGATTACCTCACCGTCTCCGGCACCGGCCTGATCGAGGACGAGAAGGTGCTCAAGGCCCTCGCCCGGTACGAGACGGTCAACTTCTTCAGCCTGCACGTCCACGGCATCCGCGAGCTGATGATCGAGGTCGCGAAGCGCATCCACACGCCCGACTTCGCCGATTACAACGAATACCTGCACCACTTCATGGGCGAAGAGAACGCCCACATGTGGTTCTTCGCCGAGTTCTGCTACCGGTACACTGGCGGGATCTACCCCGAGGCGGCGTCCCCGCTCCGCCGCGAGGGATTCGGAGACCTCTGGGACGACGTCGTCGTCTTCTCCCGGATCCTCATCTTCGAGGAGATCTTCGACTACTACAACAGCCGCATGGGCAAGGACCCGCTGATCCCGGACATCCTCCGGGAAATCCACTCGGCGCACCACCACGACGAAAGCCGGCACGTCGCCTTCGGCAAGCAGCTCGTCAAGCGCCTCTACGACCGTGCCCTGGCCGCCGATCCGAGCCGCCGGGACGAGATCGAGAAGTACGTCAAGGACTACATGACGTACTCCGTGCGCAGTCTCTACAACCCGCAGATATTCCGGGACTGCGGAGTGGACAAGCCCCTGGAGGTCCGCCGCAAGGCGCTGTCCCACCCGGTGCGCGAGGCGTTCCACGTCAAGCTGATGGCCCGGGTCGACCGGTTCTTCGTCGCCAGTGAAATCTTCCGTACCTCTTGGGGGCTCGACCATGTCAACGCGTGAGAACGAATCCACGGAACCCATCGCAGCCACCGTGTCCACCGCCTCCACGGGACGGGCGGAACCGGCGGAAGTGAGCGAGTCGATGGAAACGGTCATCGAGTTCCTCCGGAAGCTCAACTCCGACGTGGACACCATCGACTGGGACCGCGACCTCATCGAGGCCCGCATCCTCGATTCGCTGGCGTTCGTGGAGTTCCTCCTGCTGATGGAGGAACTGACCGGCGAGCCGATCGACCTCGCCAAGACGGACGTGAACAACCTCCGCACCCTCAACCGCATCAACGCACTGATCACGAACGGGGCCGACCATGCGCACGCCTAGTACGGCCCTCCGCACGCCGGTCGCCGTGACCGACGGCCTGGTCACCCTCGGCCCCGAGGCGGTCCGCCTCCGTGCCGCGCTGGATTCGGTGTTCACCGGCTGGGCCGCCGCAGCCCGCGCGGCGGACGTGCTGTACCCGCCGTTGATCCGGGTCGCCGACCTGGCCCGCTTCGACTACTTCACCAACTTCCCCCACCTCGTGCTGGCGGCGGCCCCGGTCAGCACCGACGCGGTCGCCGAGCTGCCCACGCACCCGGCGGAGCCCGGTACGGCACTGGCCGGACACCAGCTGAGCGGGGCGGGCTTCGTCCTGCCCTCGGCGGCCTGCTACAACGCGTACCTCTCCCTGGCGGGCGCCGAGCTGGACGAGCCGGTCGGCTTCACCACCATCGCGCAGTGCTTCCGGCGCGAGACGGAGTACCAGGGGCTGCGCCGGCTGCACGGTTTCACCATGCGCGAGATCATCGCCGTGGGTGACGCCGAAACGGTGAAGGACCACCTCACCACCCACAAGGCGCTGATCCTGGAGTTCGCGGCGCACTTGGGCCTGAGCCTGACGACCGAGGTCGCCACCGACCCGTTCTTCGACGCCAACGGCTCACGCGCCGTCATGCAGCGCCTCTTCCCCACCAAGGAGGAGTTCGTCGCCGACGGCGGCCTCGCGATCGCCTCGGTCAACTACCACCGCAACTTCTTCGGCGAACGCGCCGGCATCACGTACGCCGGCGACGAGGCCCACACCTCCTGCGTGGCCTTCGGCATCGAACGGTGGCTGCACGTCCTCGCCGACCGCTTCGACGGCGACTGGGCCGCCGCCGAGGAAGCGGTGCGCTCCTTCCCCGCGGCGAGGGGACTGTCGTGACCGGGCTGCTGATGCCGGCCGAGTGGGAGCCCCACGAGGCCTGCATGCTCGCCTGGCCGCCGTACGAGTCGCTGTGGGGCGAGAGCTTCGCCTCCGTCGAGCAGGAGTACGCGGCGGTCGTCCGCGCCATCGCCGCCTTCGAACCGGTGACGCTGCTGGTCCTGCCCGGCCACGCCGAGCGGGTACGGGCCCTGTGCGGGGTCGACGTCACCACGGTGGAGATCCCCATGGACGACGCCTGGCTGCGCGCCACCGGGCCGATCGTCGTCCACGGTCCGCGGGGGAGGGTCGGGGTGGACTTCCGCTACAACTCCTTCGGCGAGCGCTTCCACCCGTACGCGCAGGACGACCGGATCACCGAGCGCCTCCTGCCCGTGCTGGGCATCGAGCGCCGCGCCACCATGACGGTGCTGGAGGGCGGGGCGATCAGCGTGGACGGTGAGGGCACGCTGATCGCCACGGAGCAGTGCGTGCTCAACGCCAATCGCAACCCACGGCTCGGCCGCGCCGACATCGAGGCCGAGTTCGAGGCCCTGCTCGGCGTCACGAAGGTGATCTGGCTGCCCTACGGCCACCTCGCCGGCGACACCGACGGCCATGTCGACCACGTCTGCCAGTTCATCGGCCCCGGTCGGGTCCTGGTGGAGGCGTGCGGCGACCCGGAACGCCCGGACCACGCCAGACTGAAGGCCAACCGCGCCGTTCTCGAAGCCTCCACCGACGCCGCCGGACGGAAGCTGGAGATCCTCGAACTCCCGCCGCAGCAGAAGATCCACGTCCACGGCCAGGAGACGGTCGTGAACTACATGAACTTCTACATCGCCAACGGGGCAGTGATCATGCCGCTGGCCGGCACGGACACGGACGAGGAGGCACTCGCGGCGGCGGAAGCCGCCTTCCCCGACCACCAGGTCGTGGGCGTCGAGGCCCGGACGCTGGCGACGGGCGACGCCGGCATCCACTGCATCACCCAGCAGCTCCCGGCGGCCCGGACGCTCTGACGACCGTCCCGGCAACGGCGGGGACGGGATGACCGACACCTCGAAGGTGCAGGTCGTCCCGTCCCCGCCCCCACCTCCCGCCGTCGGAAGGCCGAGGACGAACCGGTGGCCGGTCCGTGACCGCCACCGCTCGCGGCGATCACGGACGCAGTACGACCTTCCCCAGGTTGCTGCGCGACTCGATCACCTCGTGCGCCTTCGCCGCGTCCTCCAGCGCGAACTCCGCGTGTACCGCGGGCTTCAGCGCGCCCTCGGTGAACAGCCGCCACAGCTCCTGGCGCCACCGCTCGTACAACTCCGGCTTATCGCGGGCGATCAGCGCCATCTGGAAGCCGATCACGGACTTGGCGCCCACCAGCAGGTCGTACGCCTGGACGGTCCCGCCGCCCGAGCTGTACGCGACGAGCCGGCCGCCCGGCGAAAGCGCGGCGATCACCGGGGTGAGCAGTTCGCCGCCCACCGCGTCGAGCGCGTAGTCGACGGGCTCGCCCCACCCGGGGGCGTCGTCGTAGACGACGACCTCGTCGGCGCCGAGCGAGCGCACGAACTCCGCTTTGCCGGCGTCCGAGACGGCGCCCACGATGCGCGACGCCCCGCGCAGCCGCGCCAGTTGGAGCGCCAGATGGCCGACCCCGCTCGCCGCCGCCGTGACCAGGGCCGATTCATCCGGCTCCGGACGCGCGGCCTCCAACGCACCGAACGCCACCAGCCCGCTGCGGACCAGCGCGACGGCGTCGACGGCGCTCGCGGTGGCGGGCACCAGCGAAGCCATGGCCTCGTGCAGGACGGCGAAGTCGGCGTACCCGTGCCCGAAGCACAGCCCGGTCACCCGGTCCCCCGGCCGGAACCGGGTGACACCGTCACCGGCCGCCACCACCTCACCGGCGATCTCACCGCCGAGCGGAATCGTCTCGGCAGCCTCGGTGACCTTGCGCACAACGGGCAGGGTGACCCCGACGGCCTCACAGCGCACCAGGAGTTCTCCCGGCCCCACCTCGGGGACGGGCGCCTCCTCCAGGAACAGGGGACCACCGGTGGACTCGTACCGGACGCGACGCATCACACTCCAGGGGGACTTGAGAGTTTGGAGGTGCCAACCATATTCCCCACAGCACCGACGGGCCGCCGTCTGCTGGTCACGGACTGCGCGAGGCTATCTGCTCTTCTTCAGCTCGTACCGGTCCTCGGCCTCCGGGTCGCCGACGTACTGGTACAGCTCCAGGTGCCCGGACCTGCCCGCCACCCTCCACTCAGCCGGCGAGCAGCCCGCGATGTCGACGTCGACCCGCTGGCCCCAGGTGGTGCGTCCGGCCTTGTAGGTGTAGGTGCCCGGGCCCGAGCACGCCGGCACGATGTCGTCGGCGCCGTCACCGGGCCGGAAGTCGCTGATGCCCATGGCGGTCACCCGGCCGTCCGCCTCGAAGGTCACGAGCCCGCCCCGTCCGTCGTGCCACGTGCCGACCACGGCCGCTGCGTTGATCAACGGAGGGCGGTACCTCGGCACGATGTCCGTCCAGAGCGCGAAGGTACCCAGGAGGCCGGTCCCCACCACCAGCGCCGTGCCGCGCGTCGCCACCAAGCCGAGCAGCCCCTCCCGCCGCGGTCGGCTCAGCAGGGCGGCGCTGGACAGGACGGCCGTGGCCACGGCCCACGGCACCAGCACGGCGGTCCAGTGCGTACCGCCGGCGAGTGCCGCCCCGGCGAGAGGTGCGAACAACGCCCCCACCGTCGCCGGCACCCACCCCCAGGCGTCCCGACCGCCGATCAGGCGCCCGAGGAGGTCGCTCAGCGCCACGGCCGGCAACACCACCACCAGCGACAGCAGCAACCCCAGAATCGTGAAGACCACGGTGAGGGTCGTGAACGCCCCCACGGCCTCGGCATACTGCTCATGGGTCGGCAGTGGCTCCCGTGTCAGGACGTACAGCACGCCGACCACTACCGCGAGCGTCGCCTCCAGGTACAGCACCAGAACCGAGACCAGCAGTATCCGACCGTAGGACCGCTTCAACTCCACGGTCGCCCCCCCTCCAGGCATGCCGAACGGACGCCGCCGCCTCTTCCGAGGACGCGGCACGCGCTCATACTGCCACCCGGTCTGAACATGTTCAATTCCAATGGACCTCCGGTCTCCGCCTGCTCGGGGCGGGGGTGTTCAGGCGTTCCCGGGGCCCCTGTAGCCTCCTTGCCTGCACGTACGTCCCAGGGGGATCGCCTTGTCTGTTCGCTCCACCGTCATGCCCGTATCGGCTTGCCTCGCCGCGGTTTTCGTCCTGACGGCATGCGCCGCCGAGGAGTCGGCTGCGGGGGGTCCCGGGGGCGCCGCGCCCGCGGCGGCCGCCGCTGCATCGGACCCGTACGCCGGCAAAACGCCCGAGGAAATCCAGACGCTGGCCTACGAAGCGACGCGGACCGCCACGTTCAAGAAGGTCCGCGGCCAGATGTCGGCAGAGGGGCGTACCGGCTCGCTTGAGCTCGCTTTCGCCAATGTGGACTGCGCGGGCACCGTGAGCGGCGACGGCCTGGGCAAGACGGAGGTCCACTCCACGCCCGAAGTCGTGTACGTCAAGCGTGACGCCGACACCTGGCGGGCCGTCCTCAACGGTACGAAGGCCCAGGAAGACGCGGCGGTCGACCGCTTCGCCGGCCGCTGGGTCAAGCTGGGTGCCGAACGGGAGGATGCCGCAGCGGTCTCCTACGGGTGCAGCTTGATGAATCCCCACGTGCTGCAGCAGGAAAGGACCCCCGGGCTCACGAGAGGAGCCGCAGCCACGGTGGACGGACAGCCCGCCCTGACTCTGACCTATCCGGGGGAGTCCGGCGGGACGGTCACGGAGTACATCGCTGGGCAGGGCCGGCCGTACCTGCTGAGGCGGACCGAGACGGGCCAAGAAGCGTCCGATCTCACCTACTTCGACTTCGAAACGGTCACCCAGCTCCGGGCCCCCGCGGACAGCGAAGTGGTCCTTCCCGAAGGGTGATCCTGCCCTGCGGATCGCGTCGGCCCGGCTCGGCTGACCCCGGGCGTCAGGTGACGAACACTCTCAGCCTGCACAGGCGTGCGTCGTCTCAACTCTGTTCACCCCCGGCGGTATGCGCGATGACCGCGCGGGCGATCGTCTCCCAGTCCGCTCGGTCGACCCCATGGCCTGCACCGTCCAAGGCCAGCAGTCCCGCAGCCGGAATCGCTTCGGCGAGCGCTTCGCCGTGCCCGAAGGGGAACATCGGATCCGCGGTGCCGTGGATCACCAGTGTGGGTACGGCGATCGACGACAGTGACTCTCGCGACTGCTCGCCCTCCGGCAGGGTGTCGTGGTTCCGTACGGCGGCGAAGTCGTGCGCACGCTCGACGTCGCGACGGACAAGGTCGCGCACGGCGCTCTCGTCGAACGGGCGCCGGCCTCCGGCGAGCACGCGCGCGTAGTCGACCAGGTAATCGATCACCGAAGCGGCCCGCGACCAATCGACCCGTGCGGACGATAGGAACCGTACGAACTCGTCGGTCGGCGGCGGCAGCTCGCGGTCACCGGGGACCGCGCGCGAGGTGCTGATCAGGACGAGCGAGAGGACGCGATCGGCATGGTCGAGCGCAATCAACTGCGCGAACGCGCCACCGGCCGAGACACCCACCACGTGGGCGGCCGGGATCCCATACGCGTCGAGCACGCCGACGGCGTCGCCGACCAGATCCGCGCCGGTGTACCCCGGTCGCCCCGGCTCGGAGGTGACCGAGCGGCCGGTGTCGCGGTGGTCGTAACGGATCACGTACCGTCCGCCCCCGGCGAGCAGCCGGCAGAAGCCCTCCTCCCACCAGAGCATCGAAGCCCCGGTCCCCATGACGAGCAGGATCGGCGGGTCCGACCGATCCCCGAAGGGCTCGGTGCACAGTTCCACACCGTCCACCTCGATCATGCGCTCCGCCACCGCTACGCCTCCTCACTCCACGTCCGAGGATGACCGAAAGCCGGTCTCTGTGGAGCCTCAGGCCTGTGGGGCCGCTTCGCCGCCGAGGGGAATGCCCAGTCGGCCGGCCACGGCGGTGAGGGCCGCTCCCAGGGGGAGTGCGACGCGGGTGACGGCGTGCTGGTCGCCCCGGGTCGGGTCCCGGTTGACGATCAGCACCGGTTTCCCGGTCTGGGCTGCCTGGCGGACGAACCGGAGCCCGGACATCACCGTCAGTGATGAGCCCAGGACCAGCAGCGAGGCCGCTTCGCGGACCAGTTCGCGGCAGTGCTCCACCCGCCCCGGCGGAACGGCCTCGCCGAAGAACACCACGTCCGGTTTGAGGATGCCGCCACACACCGTGCAGGGCACCACCCGGAAACCCCCGACCTGTTCGTCGGTGAGGTCGGCGTCACCGTCCGGGTTGATCCCGGCCGGCACCGGCTCGAACAGCGGATTCGCCTCCTCCAGCCGCACGGCGAGCTCGCGGCGCGCGCTGAAGCGCCCGCAGGACAGGCAGACGACGCGGTCCAGACTTCCGTGGAGTTCCACGACGCCCCCGCTGCCGGCCGCCTGATGCAGTCCGTCGACGTTCTGGGTGATCACCCCCGAGAGCAGTCCGTGCCGTTCGAACGCGGCCACCGCCCGGTGCCCGGCATTGGGGCGGGCTCGGCCGAAGGTGCGCCAGCCGAGGTGGCTGCGCGCCCAGTACCGGCGCCGGGCCCGGGCGCTGCCGAGGAAATCCTGGTAGGTCATCGGGGTGTGCCGACTCAGGCTCCCGCCCTCGCTCCGGTAATCGGGGATGCCCGACTCCGTGGAGATGCCCGCCCCGCTCACCACCAGGACACCGCCGGCGCTCAGCGCGTCGGCCACCGGCGCCACATCCGTGGTGCCGGGAGGCAGGTCCCCGGCGGGGGTCCAGCTCAGAGTGGGACGCATGCGCATGCCGCCAGGGTACGCAACACGCCTGCTGTCCCGGTCCCGACGGGCCGCGTGGTGGCGGGGCGGACGCCAGCCGGATAGGGTAGGGCTTCATTATGAAGCAGGTACATAACTCCGAAGGTCTGGCCTACGACCCCGACGGGTTGCTCTACGACCGTGGTGTCCGGGATTCCATGCAGGCGTTCGCGGCAGGGGACGCCACCCTCGCACTGGAGGCGGCTGCAGCCGTCCGCTCCGCCTCACAGGCCGTCGAACGGCTGCGCTCGCAGGGTGCAGGCGGGCGCGGGCTCAGTGCAGGGGCTCTCGACGTACTCGCCCGGCTGAGTACGGCCGCGGACGAGGGGCTGAGCATCGGCGAATTGGCCCGCGCAGCCGGCGTCAGCTCTCGCAACGTCACGGGCCTGGTCGACACGCTGGAGCGGGACGGGCTGGTGCAGCGGGTCCAGGACCAGCGTGACCGCCGCTCGGTCCGGGCTCGGATCACGTCGGCCGGACACGACTGGCTCGATTCCTTCCGCCGGCCGACGCAGCGCGCGATGTCCGCAGTCTTCCAAGGCTTCACCGAGGAAGAACTCGGGCAGTTCCGCCACCTGTGCCTGCGCCTCGTCGAGAACCAGCACCGGATCGAGCACTACCTGACCACGGTCGAGCCCGATCAGCGGCCTTCCTGAAACCGAACACAACAGCCGTCACATTGAAGTGTGCCGACGGCACCCACGTCACTGAAGGGACACCGACGCCGTGCCTGCTCTGCCCGCCGCGACCGACCGGGCCGTCGCCCTCCTCAAGGAGCTCGGTGCCGAGAGCATCGCCCACCCGGGCGGAACCCTGCTCGCCCACCTCCTGCGGGTCCAGGCGCGACTCGCGAGGTGGCAGGCCCGACCGGCCCTCCAACTCGCCGGTCTGTGCCACGCGTTCTATGGAACGGACGGCTTTCCCACGGTCCTGCTGCCGCCGGACCGGCGCGAGGACCTTGCAACCGTGATCGGAGCCGAGGCCGAGGCCATCGTGTACCTGTACGCCTCATGTGACCGGAAGGCCACCTACCCGGCTCTCGACCAAGCCGCTGCCGCCTTCCACGACCGGTTCACCGGGCGCTCCGGCGTTCCGGCACCGCAGGGGCGCCGCGACTTCGCCGAACTGTCGGCCGCCAACGAACTCGACCTCGCCCACATCGACCCGGTCTTCCGCGCCACGTGGGGTCGTGACCTGCTCGCCCTGTTCACCCGATGCCGGGACTTGCTGAGCCCCCACGCCCGGCTCGACTGCCGCACGGTGCTCGCCGCACCTGCGCCCTCCGCACCCCCGGAACAGGTGGTCCCGGGCGCCGACCAGGCCGGTTCCGCAGGATGAGAGGATGGTTGCCGTGGACATCCGTCGCAGGAACAACGTGACCGTCACCGGCCCGGCCGACGCCCCCGTCGTGGTGCTCGCCCACGGATTCGGCTGTGATCAGAACATGTGGCGCCTGACCGTGCCGCCCCTGGCGGAGCGGTACCGGGTGGTGCTGTTCGACTACGTCGGATCCGGCGGTTCGGACCTGTCGTCCTGGAGCGAGGAGCGGTACTCCTCGCTGGACGGCTACGCCCGCGACGTGGTCGAGGTCTGCGAGGAACTGAACCTCGAACAGGCGGTGTTCGTGGGGCACTCGGTCAGCGCGATGGTCGGGGTACTGGCAGCGCAGGCCGCGCCGGAACGCATCGGGGCCCTGGTGATGGTGGCCCCCTCCCCCTGCTACATCGACGACGACGCTTACCGCGGGGGCTTCACGGCGGAGGACATCGACGAACTGCTGGCCTCCCTGGAGTCGAACTATCTCGGCTGGTCCTCCACCATGGCCCCGGTGATCATGGGCAATCCCGACCGGCCCGAGCTGGGACAGGAGCTGACCAACAGCTTCTGCGCCACCGACCCCGACATCGCCCGCGTCTTCGCCCGCACCACCTTCCTGTCCGACTGCCGCGACGACCTGAAGGGCGTGGCCGTGCCGACCCTGGTGCTGGAGTGCTCCCAGGACGTCATCGCGCCGCGCGAGGTCGGTGCGTACGTACACGCCGCGATCCCCTCCTCCCGCCTCGTGACCCTCGACGCCACGGGTCACTGCCCGCAGCTGAGCGCGCCGGAGGCCACCGCCGAAGCGATCCTCGACTTCCTGGAGACGCGGAAGTGATGTGCCGTACGGGCGACGTTCCGGAGCCTGCCGAGACCGGAGACGGGACCGGCACGGACGCCGCCTTCACCGCACTGCTGGAGGACAGTGTCGAGGACCTGTACGAATCGGCCCCTTGCGGCTACCTGTCCACGATGATGGACGGCACCATCGCCAAGATCAACAACACCTTGCTGGACTGGCTCGGGCTGTCACGCGAGGCCGTGGTCGGCACCAGGCGCTTCCCCGACCTGCTCACCGTCGGCGGGAAGCTGTACCACGAGACGCACTTCGCGCCGCTGCTGCGCATGCAGGGCGAGCTGCACGGAATCGCCCTGGAGATGAAGACACGGGACGGGCGCCGCCTGCCCGTACTGGTCTCCTCGCTGGTCAAGCAGAGCAGCGAGGGCGAACCACTGCTCATCCGCACCACCGTCTTCGACGCCTCCGACCGCCGCGCCTACGAGGAAGAGCTGCTCCGCCGCCGCCATGAAGCGGAGCAGGCCCGCGCCGAGGCCGAGGCGGCGCGCGTGCAGGCGGAGGAAGCCCGCAGGCAGGCCGAGGCAGACCGCGCCCGGCTGGCCGATGCGCTGGCCGTGCTGCAGCAGTCCCTCGTCCCCACGTCGCTGCCCGACGTCCCGGGCCTGGAGACGGCCGTCTACTACCACACCGCATCTGCCGACCGGCTCGGCGGCGATTTCTACGACCTGTTCCCACTCGACGGCGAACGCTGGGGCTTCTTCCTCGGCGACGTATGCGGCAAGGGGCCCCAGGCCGCGTCCCTCACCTCGCTCACCCGCTACACCCTGCGTGCCGCCGCCCTGCACGACCCTGAGCCCGCGGCGGCCCTGGCCACACTGAACGCCGTCCTGTACGAGCGCTACGCGGCCGGCGGCGACCCCCGCTACTGCACGGCCGTCTTCGGCATAGTCGAACCCGGCGCCGACGGCGGCCCCGCCGCGGTGCGCATGGCCTCCGGCGGACATCCCCCGGCCCTCGTACTGCGCTCCGACGGCCGCGCCGAGTTCCTGCCCACGCCCGGCGGCCTGCTCGTCGGGGTCCTGCCCGATGCCCCGATCGGCACCGTGAAGACCGCGCTCGCCCCCGGTGACACGCTCCTGCTGTACACCGACGGCCTCACCGAGGGACGCACGGGCCCCACCCGAGGCGACATGTACGGCGAAGAGGCCTTGCACGCATTCGCCACCGACCTCGCCCCCGCCCCTCCCGACGAGGTGATCACTGCCCTGACCGGGCTGCTGAAGAGCTTCGGTGACGGCCTGGACGACGACACCGCCCTGCTCGCCCTCGGTGTCCCCCCGGTTCGCCCACACCCCCGCCCCACGACGAGTCACCCACGATGAGCCCGCTGAACATCACCCGCCGCGACGTCGCTGCCGGCCCCGTCCTGCACGTGGCCGGAGAACTCGACTACGACCAGGCCGCCGCTCTGCGCCGACAGGTCGACGAACTCGTCCTGCAGCCCGGCCAGTGCCTGGTCATCGACCTGTCCGAGCTGCAGTTCTGCGACTCCAGCGGCATCACGGCCCTCCTCGCCGCCCGCCAGCACGCCTTGGCCGCCGGAGCCGACATGGCCCTGACCGCGGTCCCCGCGAACACGCTGCGCATCCTCGCCGTCGTCGGCCTGGACCGGGTCTTCACCATCCGCCCCGGCGCCGACACCGGTTGATTCCCTCCGGGGGCGCTCAGTGCAGCGGCGGGTGCGTGGCGAGCCAGTGGCGCGCGATCTGCTCGCGCGTGGCGACCCACGCCCCGCCGAGCTGGGCGACGTGCTTCAGGAACCCGTCGAGCGCACGGATGCGGCCGGGGTGGCCGATGATCCGGCCGTGCAGGCCGACGCTCATCATGCGCGGGCGCTCGGCGCCCTCGGCGTGGAGCCTGTCGTACGTGTCGATGAGGTAGGTGAGCATGTCGTCGGCGGTCGTGAAGCCGTGGACGATCAGGAACTTGAAGTCGTTCACGTCGAGGCTGTACGGCACCACGAGGTGCGGCCGGCCGGCCGTCCCGACGTAGAACGGCAGGTCGTCCGAGTAGTCGTCGGAATCGTAGAGGAAGCCGCCCTCCTCGACGACGAGTCGGCGCGTGTGGGGGCTCGTCCGGCCGGTGTACCAGCCGACGGGCCGACGGCCGGTGAGCCGCTCGATCGTTGCGGTCGAACGCGCGATGTCGGCGCGCTCGACGTCTTCGGGCACGTGACGGTAGTCGATCCAGCGCCAGCCGTGGCCGGCCACCTCCCAGCCGGCGGCCGCCATGGCCCGTGCCGCGTCCGGATTGCGTTCGAGCGCCTGCCCCACGGCGTGGACGGTGAGCGGCGCGCGGTGCGCGGTGATGGTGCGGTGGATGCGCCAGAAGCCGGCGCGGGAGCCGTAGGCGAACATCGACTCGACGTTCAGGTCGCGCCCGCCGACCACGGGCGGCGCGCCGACGATTTCGTGGAGGTAGCCCTCGGAGGCGGCGTCGCCCTCCAGGACGCTCTGCTCGCCGCCCTCCTCGTAGTTGAGGACGAGGCTGACGGCGACGCGGGCGCCGCCGGGCCAGGCGGCATGCGGCGGCTCGGCGCCGTAGCCGACGAGGTCGCGCTGATGCTCGGACACGGCCGCACCCTACTGCCTCGGCGCGTGCCCTGCCGTTCGTGCCGCGGAGCCGTACGACTCCTGCCGCGCCGGTGACGGCCGCCCTCCAGGGGTTCGGTTCCATCAGCGGCGGTGGCTCAGCACGTTGACCACCCGGCCGTTGGGATCCCTGACGAAGAAGCGGCGTACGCCCCACTCCTCGTCCTGCAGGGGATGCAGGATCTGCGCGCCACTGTCGCGGACGAGTGCGTAGGCCGCGTCGACATCGTCCACCTCGATGCTCACATCGGGGATCACCGGCGCGGTCTTGTCGTGGGTCATGACGCTGACCTGCGCCGTCGGAGTGGACGGTGAGGCAAGCGTCATGATCCAGCCGTGGTTCATGACCTCCTCGAAGCCCAGCAGACCGTAGAAGTCCCGACTCTCCTGGACGGCCTCGGACCGGATGTTGGGCACCACACGGCGAACGGACATCAACGCCTCCAGGAGTAGGTGGACAGTAGGTGGACATGCCTCAGAGCGTCCCCGGCTGTTCTACAACACACCCGTGCAGGTGTCGGAGCGGTCAGCGCTTGAAGGCGTCCTTTCCCTTTTCCTTCGCCTCCCGGGCCTTGCCCCTGGCCTCCAGGGCGCCGCCCTTGGCCTCGGTGGTCCTGTTGCCCAGGGCGTGCGCTGCCTTTCTCACGGACCTGCCGACCACTTGCTCGGCCCTGGCCTTGATCTTCTCGCTGGCACTCATGTCCGACCCTTCTCTCACCGCCACCGCTTTCCGGACTCCCGCGGGTGGCGAGCCGTGCCGTCATCAACCTCGGCGGCGATTGAGCCCAAGGCCCACATCACCTCCATCCGCAGTCCGCGGGGCAACAGCCCGCGAAACGCGGGGCGCAGCGCATGCCGAAGAGCGACTCCCATGGCCCACGCCATCAGCCGTACGCCCCAGGCCGTGAGCCGTACGGCGACCCGGCGGAGCAGGGCCCGGGGCGTCCAGCCGGCGAGTGTCCGCCGACGCCT
The DNA here is from genome assembly GCF_040612915.1 of Streptomyces sp. NPDC006326. Classification (NCBI taxonomy): domain Bacteria; kingdom Bacillati; phylum Actinomycetota; class Actinomycetes; order Kitasatosporales; family Streptomycetaceae; genus Streptomyces; species Streptomyces sp. NPDC006326. The sequence continues at coordinate 40,510 of NZ_JBEXRC010000013.1, forward strand.
CCCCTTACGGCCGTGCCTCCCCAGGGCGACCTTCACTAATGTCTCCTGCCGACTGCAAGACGGTAGATCGTCAGGAGGATGAAGGAACCGACAATGGCGGCGATCCACGTGGAGAGCTCGAAGAAGCCGTCAATGGAATCGACCCCGAAAATGACCTTGCCGAGCCATCCGCCCAGAAGGGCGCCGGCAATGCCGATCAGCGTCGTGAGGATGATGCCGCCAGGGTCCCGCCCCGGCATCAGGACCTTCGCGATGATTCCGGCGAGCAGGCCCAACAGAATCCAACCGATGATGCCCATGATTTCCTCTTATCAGCGCACAAGCCCTGCATAACACCGTCTGCGCGATTTGTTTGATTTTAAACATGGGAAATTAACCGAGTCCGGGTGGAAGTGTTCCGTCGGTCGGCATGACGAGCGGGGAAAACCCGGGCCCGCTCCGTCCCCGCCTCCCGTCCAGTCCCCGCGTCTCAACGCCGCGGCGCCGGAACGAGGCGTACGAGTGCGTGCAGGACGGCGTCGATGCCGTCCTGCGCCGGCTCGGCGGTGACGTTGGTGAGCAGGCGCGCCAGGACGTGCAGGAGCTGGGGCGAAGCCATCACCCGGGGGTGCAGGACGGGCCGGAAGCCGTACCGGGAGAAGAGGAGATCGGCGGCCAGGTTGCCCAGCCGGTAGTAGCGCCCCCAGCGGCGCTGGATCTCCGCCGGGTACTGCAGCAGCGCGTGTTCTCGCCGCGGCCCTGCCGGCCGGGCCACGGCCAAGGCGATCGTCTCCGCGGCCACCTCTCCGGCCTCCATCGCCTGGGCGATGCCCTCGCCGCTCCAGGGGCTGACCATGCCGGCGCTGTCGCCGACCAGCAGCAGGCCCCGCCGGTACTGGGGCCGCCGGTTCAGGCCCATCGGCAGTGCCGCGCTGCGCAACGGAGAGTCGGCGTTCTCCTCCCGCAGCCCCCAGTCCGCGGGAAGCCGGGCCAGCCACTGCTCCAGAGCCGCCCGCAGGTCGACCGGCCGGGCGCGCCGCCGCTGCGGCAGGACACCGAGACCGACGTTGACGCGGCCGTCACCGAGCGGGAACACCCACCCGTAACCCGGCAGGTCGCGCCCGCTGCCCGGACAGCGCAGGTCCGCCCACAGCTCCAGGTAGGGGTCGTCGGTACGGGCCTGGCTGCGGTAGTAGCGACGGGCCGCCACCGCGACCGGTCGGCGGGCATCCCGTTCCAGCCCCAGGGCCAGCGCCGTCCGCGCCGAGGCCCCATCGGCTGCCACGACGAGCGGCGCCCGGTAGCGGACCGGTTCCCGGTCCGGGCCGCGAGTGGCAGCGACACCGATGAGGTGTCCCGCCCGGTCGGTCAGCGGAGCCGTCACCTTCACCCCGGTCCGCAGGCGCGCTCCGGCGGCAGCGGCGTGAGCGGCGAGCAGATCGTCGAAATCGTGCCGGGTGCGGGTCAGCCCGAAATCCGGAACGCTGCCCAGCCGCGGCCAGTCCAGCTCCACCTGGTGGCCCCCGCAGATCCAGCGCATCCCCTTGTTGCGCATCCAGCCCGGGGCGCTGATGTCGATCCCCATCCGCACCAACTGGTACACGCTCCGCGGTGTCAGCCCGTCGCCGCACACCTTCTCGCGCGGGAAGCCGCTCTTCTCCAGCAGCAGCACGTCCAACCCCGCTCGCGCCAGGTGCACTGCCGCGGCCGAGCCCGCAGGCCCCGCCCCCACGACAATGACCTGCGCCTCTTCGACGGCACCGTCATCCGGCGCCGGAGAGCCGCCGTCGTAGGAGCCGTCGGCCTCGTCCCGTTCGGTGGTCACCCCACCACTATGCCCGTGGCCGTACGGCTCGGCCCACGCGACATGGCCGTGTCCGGCAGCCGATGTGCCCACACCTGAGGACGCCCGCACGCGACCGCGTCCTGGTGGACGCACGCCTACCGACCAGCACCGCCGTGCCGAGCCAGGCCCTCCTCGTCGACATGTCGACTGCCTCGTCAGAACGTCGCGGTGGCGCCGCTCTGGTGGTGCCACATCACCCTCAACTGCCTTCAAAAGGACGGTCGTTGCAAAACGATCAAGCTTGCGCTTCGCATATGTGTTCTGGAACCCTCCGTTCAACTTGTCTGTACATCAGCAACGGAGAGAACCCATATGCAGCTACGCCGACCACGTCGCGCTTGGCTCACGGCAACTGCCGCCGCCATGCTGGCGTTCACCGGTCTTGCGGCACCGGCCCAAGCGGAGGACCTTCCGCCCGACGCGTCGGCGTCCTGGACCCAGGAGCCCCGGACGGCCGAGAGCAGCCCCTCACCGAACGGCGCGGCCGTGGCCGGCATCGTTCCCGGCGGCGCGGCCTCGGCCGGTGACTTCACGCTGTCGCCCGGGGAGATGAACGCCGAGACCACCAGTCGGGTCACCAGGCTGGACGCCGTACTGCCCAAGTCGGGAGTGCAGAACCTGCTGGCGGGCGCGAACCGCACCGTCCAGCCGTGGTGCTCCCGCGACCCGTTCGGCACCGCAGCGGACCCCGACATCAAGTACTGCCTGCAGAACGACGACTCCGTCTCGCAGGAGTGGATACCTCAGGGCTTCACCGGTGTCTCCGACGCCAAGGACAACGGGCTGTGGGGTGACGCCGGGAACATCCAGCTGTTCGCCTCCTACGACGGCTGGGACCCGGGCCGGGAGACCGACCCGAACCCGGCGACCGGCGACTGCACCACCGCCGAGCTGAATGCCAACGACGCCTGCAACCAGAAGGGCGTCCGGATCACCTTCGTGCAGAGCCGGACCAATCCGGCCACCGGCAGTCCCGAGGTCAAGTACCGGCACGTCCTGCTGGGCTGGACCTATGTGAACTCCGCCGACCACGTCTCCTTCGACGGGCTGCACGCGTCCGAATACCCCATTCAGAAGGGCGTCCACGCCGGCGGGATCGTCTGGTACGGCAACTACCTGTACGTCGCGGACACCCGCAACGGCCTGCGCGTCTTCGACATGCGCTACATCATGGACCTGGACCCGGACGGCGACCCGGGCACGCACGACGCCATGGGGGCCGACACCGACGGTGTGAAGACCACCGCCAACACCGAGGACAAGACGAAGGTCGGCCGGCACGACAACGTCTGGTACAGCTTCGGCTACCGCTACGTGATGCCACAGGTCGCCGCGTGGAAGTTCAAGGCGACGCAGAGCAACCCGCAGGGCTCCTACGCCTGCGTCTCCACCGGTGCCCCGAAGGCGTCCTACATCTCGCTGGACCGCAGCACCGTCCCGGACCGTCTGATCATGGGCGAGTACTGCCGTCCCGCGAGCGGCTACCCCTCCACCGGCCGCATCGCCTCGTACCCGGTCGCGGCCCTGGAAGGGCGCTCCGCCGACGTGACCGCGCAGGGCTGGTCCAACTACCTGCCGCTGACCAACGGCGGCGCCCAGGGAGCGGCTGCGTACAACGGCACGCTGTATGTGAACGAGTCCAAGGGCACCGACGAGCCGGGCAACCTGTGGCGCTACAAGTGGAGCAACGGCCAGCTGGTCCAGCAAGGCCAGCCCGTCAAGACCGCCCGGGGCGCCGAGGACCTCTACGTCGAGCGGGGTACCGGGCGGCTGTGGTCCCTGTCGGAGCACCGGCCGGGCGAGGCGTCCGACTGCACGGCGAACCGGGACACGGCCGATCCGGTGGGCACTGACTACTGCCAGCGCGTTCTCTACGGACACAAACTGAGCTGGCTCGACGGCCAGCCCTAACCCGGGAGCCGGCCTCTCCGCGCGCCGGGCGGGGTCACGGGGACCCCGCCCGGAGGCGTGGACGGCCGCTGGCCGCCGCCTGCCAGGGCATCAGGCCATGAGGAGCAGGCGCGTGTTCGGCACGAGCTTCCGGTTCACGCTGGTGCTCTGCACGAATATCGTGAAGTCGTCATTGTGGTCCGGCTTGACGCGGACTTCCGTGGCCGGCAGACCGAGCAGGGCTCGGGCCTCCGGCCCCGTGTACACCTGGTCCGTCTTCTTCTCCAGCACCGCAATCTGCTTCTGCGCCTGGATTTTCTCCGACTTGCTCAGCTGGTAGAACGCGCAACCGCTCCGGTAGGTGTGCCCGCATTCGATGACCCAGTCCCGGATCGCGGCGTCACGAGCGACCGGAATCAGCTGGTATTCCGACGGATTAAGCGGCGTGAGACCGGCCGCCTTGATGGTGTCCTTGTTGACTGCCTCTCCACCCGTGGAGAACACCGCGCGGGATCCCCGGATACCCTGGGCGCGGCCCACCATGAACTTCTCCGTGGCCTGCTGGATGACCTGCCCGGCCTCCTCCAAGCCCTGGGTGCTCGTGGCGTCCCAGATGGCGACATTGTCCTTCGGGAAACCGCACTGCATGGCCTCCCGCTTGCCCATCTGGTCCGGCACGAGGACGGCCAGCGTCCAGTTGTCCTCTTGCGTCTCGATCATCTTGGCCACGGCCTGCACCAGTTCACGCGGATCCCTGGCAGGGGCGTCCGGGCAGCGATGGCTCGCGTTCTCCTGCCCGTCGGTCAGTATGAACGTCAGGAAGCTGTGGTCGCCGTACAGCTGAGCCGTCTGCGCGAGCTCCCGCTGCGACTTCAGCGCGGCCGCCAGCAGAGCCGTCATTCCACCGACCCGGTACAGCTGCTTCAGGGACGGCATTCGCAGCACGTCCTTGTCGTAAATGACGCACTCCACCTTGTCCGCGAAGACGTACACCGTGACGCGGGTTTCCTGGTCCAGTTCCTTCGACCGGCGGGCGAGATAGGCAATCTGCTGGTCGGCGACTTCGACGACCTTGCGGTTCAGATTGGACATGGACGAACTGGCATCCAACACAAGAGCCACGTGATTGATGTAGTTCTGGTTTCCGGACATGACCGCTCCCCCTCATTCCGACTGGATGCTCCTACCTTCTCACCCACCACTGACAATCGATTTCCGCGACGATCGCGCGACACATCGATCGCTGGATCCCGGCGCCCGCGGCGCTCCGGGCGCCCGGTCGCACCGGGGAACGGGCGGGGTGACGATGGGAAGGCGGACCTCGCTCGCCGTCCGGCAGCGCCCGGGCGTGCGGCCCGCCGCTCGATCCCTCCCGGTAAGGAAGACCCATGAACCGGCGCACACGCCTCCTCGTCCTCAGCCCCCTCGCGGCCGCTGCACTCGTTGCTGCCCCCACCGCCCTCGCGGCGGTCCCGCAGTCCCCGTCGGCCGCCCTCCCGGCCGCGACGTGTTCCATCTCCGGCGTGCTCGGCAACGGGAAGGTGCACCTCTCCGGCGGAGGCTTCACCCCGGGTCCGGCCTATGTCTTCGGGTCGGCCGGCTTCGGCGGGACGGTCGAGATCTCCCAGAACGGCGGCTTCCAGATCATGAACGTGCCGCCCGCCCAGTACAGCGTCCGACAGGGCGGCGAACTGACCCAGTGCAGCGGCTTCAGCGGCTAACTCCCGGCTCCGGCCCGGTCTGGCCTGGACGCCGTCCGCGATGGGCGCCCAGGGGTCCGCGCGCCGGTCCTGGCCGCCGACCCGCCCGGGCTACGCTCCTTCCTCCTTGACCTCCAGCGCTTGCCTCGCCAGGCCGATGAAGGTCACGTATGCGTCCCGGAAGTCGACGAACGCCGCGTCGTAAGCGCGCCTTTGCTCCAAGCCGTCGCCGCCGATCAACGCCTTGAGCAGCGGCTGCACGCGGCGGGCCATCTGCCGTACGTGCTCGGAGGCGTCGGAGACGTTGGCAGGGCCGTCCAGGCGGACTTCGTGGTTGGCCCGGTTCATGTTCGCGATGGTCGGGCCGATGCGCTCGTACATCCGCATCAGAAGACCGTCCTTGGCCTCTCGCTCATGTGTGGCGTCCACCTCGTCGATCTGCCACGTCACCTCGAAGAAGGCATGCGCGCAGCTCATCATCTCCCGATAGGTGGACCGACGCCGCTCGCGCTGCTCGCGCAGCGCCTCTGCCATCGAGGTCGTTCGAGCCTGGGTCAGCGCCGCGCGCGCGGTCGCACGCGCGGTGATGTAGCTGGCTCCGAGCGCGGTCAGTCCGGTGAGGACGCCGACCCCCAGTTCGCTGTATGCCATGATCCGGAAGTCTCTCAGCCTGCAGGCCCTTGCGACAGCCCGCCCCCCACCCCACCGCTGCCTCCCCGTCGAGCCCGTACTCGGCGGGGAGGCACGACGCTCGGGGCCGTGGCACCCTCCGTCAGCCGAGGTACCCGAAGAGATCGACGACCACATGGGCGGAGCCCCAGCCGAGGTTGGCGAACTCCACCTTGCCGTCAGGACCCACCGGCACCGTCACCAGGTCGGCCACGGTCGTACCGGTCGTCCAGTTGAGGTTGGACGAGTCGGGGCGGGTGGTGCCCGACGGCCAGGCGGTCAGGTGGCCGTCGAACTTCGGGTCCGTCACCGTCACGTCAGCACGATGGCCTTCACCCCGGACTGCGGCACCCCCGCCCGGCCGCGACCTGCAGCGACACCTCACCGCCGGCCCTTCCGCCGGCCGAACCGGGCCTGGGCCGTGGACCGCACGGACCGTGGGGATCACCGGAGCGACGCGTCCAGCTGCCGGATCAGCTCCCCCACCCGCCCACCGCCGGGCGGGGCGGCCGGGTAGCGCCTCAGGACGTCCACCACCACAGGGCGCACGAGGGTCAGCGACTGCGCGAGGTGCTCGGCTCCGACGGCGGGACCGTCTGCGACGGAGAGTTCGAACGCTCGCGCGGCATGAGCCGCCGATCCGAGGATGTGCTTGACCTGAGTGGCTTTGGACAGGGGGTGGAGGAAAGCCGCACCGCACGCGTGGGCGGCCGCGCGGGCGGCGTCGCTCGCCGCAGCCTGTCCTGCATCGCGGGATTCCTGGGCCGCCCGGTGTGCCGCCCAGGCGTTCTGACGCAGCACGTTGGTTCGCTCGGCCCCGTCCACGAACGCCTGCGCAGCCTCGATCGCGGCCCGCGGCCGCCCGTCACCAGGGCGTTCACGCTCGAAGATCGCCAAGGCACGCCGTGCGCACGCCACTGCGTAGCCGGTGACCTCGCGGAGCTCGGACCGGCTGAGTTCGATCGTCGTGGAGTCATCCGCCATGGCCTCATCCTGCTCCATGCCGGGGTCCGCGCCGATACCCTCTGGTCGTTTGGTCCCCGGGCTGCTGCCCGCTTTGATGCTTCCGGTTCCGGATCGGTCGCGGACGGGTCGCGGTCGGTCGAGTAGGCGGAGGGGGGTGTCAGGCATGAGGAGCGCGCGTCGGCCGGGACATCTGCCCGGACACCGCCTGGGGCGGCGGTTCGGGTGGCTCTGGGGCGCGTACGGGACCAGCGCGCTCGGCACGTGGCTCGCCTTCGGCGCGTTCCCGCTGATCGCCGTCCAGGTGCTGCACGCCGGACCTGCGGAGGTCGCCGCGCTCTCCGCCGCGGGGGCTGCGGTGGGGGCGGCCGTGGCGGTGCCGCTCGGCCCGTGGGTGGAGTTCCGCCGCAAGCGGCCGGTGCTGATCGCGACGGACCTGCTGCGGTGCGCGGCACTCCTGACGATCCCCACCGCGTTCGCGCTCGGAGTGCTCACCTTCCTTCAGCTCCTGCTGGTCTCGGTCGTCGTCGCGGCCGCCGACATCACCTTCCGCGCCGCCTCCGGCGCGTACCTGAAGACGCTGCTGCCGGCCGAGGACCTGCTCGTCGCCAACGCCCGGTTCGAGTCCACGGCGTGGTCGACCACGATCATCGGACCACCCCTGGGTGGCGCGGCGATCGGGCTCTTCGGTCCGGTGACGACGGTGCTCGCCGACGCGGTGAGCTACCTGCTCTCCGCCCTGGGCATCCGCGCGACGGGCGGGCACGAGCCGCGGCCCGAGCGCCGCGACGCCGCGCGCATGCGGGCCGGTGACCTGCTCGACGGTTGGCGCTTCATCCTCGCCGACGCGACGCTGCGTCCGCTGTTCTTCAACACCGCCTGCTTCAACGGCCTGCTGATGGCAGCCGAGCCGCTGCTGGCGGTCCTGATGCTCGGCCGACTCGGGTTCGCACCATGGCAGTACGGCCTCGCCTTCGCCGTGCCCTCCATCGGCGGCCTGCTCGCATCGCGGCTGGCCCGACCGCTCGCCACCCGGTTCGGGCAGCACCGGGTCCTGATCGTGGCCGGGACGCTGCGCGCGTTCTGCCCCATCGGCCTGGCCCTCCCGGGGGCGGGCACCGGAGGGCTGCTGCTGGTGATTGGCGTCGAGCTCGGGATCATCTTCAGCTGCGGGGTCTTCAACCCCGTCTGCGCCACCTACCGCCTTCAGCGCACCGCGCCCGACCGGGTCACCCGCACGCTGTCCGCCTGGGCGGTGACGACCAAGGCCTCCACCGCGCTCCTGACGGCGCTCTGGGGCGTGCTGGGCGTCCTGCTCGGCCCCCGTACGGCCATCGGCCTGGCCGGCGTATTCCTGCTGGCGACCCCACTGCTGCTGCCCCGCCGCGCGCCGGCGCCCCTCCCCGAGCCGGAACCGACACCGAGCCGCAGCTGACGGGCCGGACCGGGACTGCCCCCAGGTGGGGCCCGGTCCCCGCAGCGACAGCTGGGCCTATGGGACCGCCGGGTGCTGGGCCGCGATGGAGGAGGACGTTCACGGGCTTGAGTTCGTCATGACCGCTCACGTCCGCGACCAGCGGTTCATCGAGCTCATGGCAATGATCGCCTTCTACCAAAGGGTCCGTGGGGATGATCGCCGCCTTGTCGAAGAGCTGCTCCAACGCCTCGTGTCCGTGACGCCTGCGGAACTCGATCTCGGCCGTCGTCACGGGCAAGGTCCACGGGATGCGGGCACGGCCCCGGGAAGCACCAAGGGTTCACCGATCGGCATGCTGTGCTCCAGGTCGAGCCGATGACCTCCGCAGTCGGACTCCAGGACGGTGCTCGGCTACGCCTCCCAGTCCCAGGTGTCGAAGTACACCGGCACGCCCGCACGGCGGGCGGCCATCACCGCTTCCAGCCGTGCGTGGTCACGGCCGGGCATCAGCTCACGCCATTCGGGCACGGTCAGGGACCGGACCTCGTCGTGTTCGTCCGGGTCCAGAACGATCCCGGCGAGCCGGCGCGCGGTGAGGCGGCCGCCGTCGAAGACGAACCCGACCGTGCTCAGCGGCCACTCCTTCCCGGGCAGCCCGAACACCGCCGCGAGCAGCCGCGGCGGGCCGGGGACGACGATCCCGGTCTCCTCCCGGCACTCCCGGACGGCGGTCTCCCATGGGCGCTCGCCCGGATCGGCGATGCCGCCAGGCCACTGCCAGGGGTGGGCGCTGGAGTAGGTGGCGCGCAGCTGGACGGGCCGGTCGTCCTCGTCGGTGAAGAAGACCGCGCCGAAGATGCCGGCCTTCGGCAGCGTGGCGGCGAACTCCTCCGGCGGTAGCCACGGTTTGCTCACGAAACGCTCCCGTTGGCCGGCCACGGCCGCGGAAGCGTGTCGTCCGCATGAGCGCCGGATGGTGGCTGGGGCACGCTGTTGTCCTTTCTCGAAGGGGAGTGCCGGGGGATGGCACAGAGCGCGTCGTAGGCCGCGCTCGGCGGGCCGGTGGACGCCCTCGTGGCCCTCTTCGCGCGCATGGGGCATACGGCCCACGACCTGCCCGCCACCGAGGCAAGGGAAACCATCCCCACCAGCCCGGCCGATCTCCTGGATCGCCAGGTGCGCGGTCCCTGTGCCTGCATCGCCGATACTGGGGGAGTGGCGGACAGCGGACGCCCGACGGACCAGCGCCTGGAACGAGCCATTCTGGAGCTGCTGGAGCGCCGTGGCCCCGACGCATCGATCTGCCCCTCCGACGCCGCGAGGGCGGTGTACGAAGGGGACGACGACGGCTGGCGTGCGCTCATGGAACCGGTCCGCCGTGCGGCCCGGCGGCTGGTCACCACCGGCGAAGTGGAGATCACCCAGGCCGGCCGTCCCGTGGAGCCGACGAAGACCCGCGGCCCGATCCGCATCCGTCGCGCCCGCTGAGCCCCGGCCCAGGGGCTGAGTACGCGTACTCATGTGCGCCCGGACGCTGATTGCCAGGATCCGCGGTATGACGCGTGACAAAGGGTTGTTGGCGGCCCTGCATCTCTTCCTGGTCTGGGCCGCGATGGCGGCCACGGTCCCGACGCTCGGTGGATTCCTGCTGGTGAGCGCCTGGGCTGGTGGGGCAGGTGCGGCGGTGGCGGTCTTCGCGGTGGGTGCGACGCTGGCGGTGGGCCTGCTGGCCGTGGCGGGCATGCCGGCGCGGACCGTGCTGCGGTGGTGCGGCTCCCGGCCCCAGCGGCTGGGTCGGGCGGTGCTGGTCTTCGTCCTCGGCACGCTCGGTGTCGTGGCAGGTCTGGCCGCCTACAGCGGAGGGGTCGACCTGGGCAGCGGCGGTACCCGGATCGCGCTGACGGGGGTGCCGTACGCCGTGGCCGCGGCGTTCTTCGTGCCGAGCCGGTGGGTGCGACTGGGCGCGGTGACCGCGCTGGCGTCCGCGGTGGCCTACGGAGGCTTCGTCGGCCCGGCGCACGAGCAGCAGCGTCGGCACGCGGCGGAGGTCTCGCGGCTGCGGGAGCGTCCGGAGTTGCAGTACCTGGCGGCGGCACCGCCCGGCATGCAGGTGTCCCGTGCCGAGGTCGGCCCCGGCTACTTCGGCGTCGACTACCGCTCCACGCGGCAGGATGCGTCCGGGTACGCGGGCCTCACAGTGCGCCCGCTGCTCCTGCCGACACCCCAGTGCCCGGAGCCTGAAGAGGAGGGTGTGACGTGCACGGTGGACGCGCAGGGCGAGATGCGCACGGTCCGCGCGTTTCCCGATGGCAGCCGCGAGGTAGGGCTCGTCCGCCGCCACCGGGACGTGCAAGTCGAGGTCTCCAGCCAGACCCTGGACGAACGCGGGCTGCGCGGTCTCCTGGATTCTCTGCATCCGCTGTCCGATGCGGAGCTCGACGAGTTGATGCGGGAAAAGGCGATCGTCAACCACCTCTGATGCCTGCGTGGTGCCTGCTCGCGGAGGACGACCGCGTACGCGACCAGCCCGCCGTCAGCTGCGCGAGGCCTCGCCGCCTGTGGCGGCCTCCTGCGGAGCCACCTCGGCACCGGTGCACACGCGGGCGAAGCGAGCGTAGCGCTCGCCGCCCACCGCGTCCGGCCGGCCGCCGACCAGCCCGGCGTACACCCGGGCGAACCGGTCACTCAGCTCGGCGACGGCCTCCGTGGCCACCTCCGGCCGCCCTCTCGGCCCCCGGGCGCGGGCCGCCCTCGGGGGCGTCGGCCACCAGCCGTCCGAAGCCGCCCGCCCGCAGCCACTCGTCCAGCTGCGCGATGTTCTCGGCCACTTGCCGGGGCGCCGCCGGCAGTCCCTTCCGTACGCCTGCGCCGAGCGACGCCCGGTAGCCGGTCTGCGGGGCGGTCGCCGCAGGGGTTGGATCTCCGACACGTCGGCAGCAGGTGGAACGATTCGCGAGCTGCGTGCATCTAGCAGTGCGGCGGGCTTCGCAGGGGGCATCGCCGCACGGTATCTGCACAGTGTGAGTGGCAAGGCGGGGCTGGGATGAAGGCGATTACGGTGGCGGGCGATTCTCCGGACGGCCCGGAGCTCGGGAGGACCACCACCGAAGGGGCGGCCCCTGAGGACACATGCACGGAACCGGACACCGCGGACGCTGCCGAGCCCGAGCGTGTGCGGGACACCGAGCCGCCCGCATCCGACCCTGCTGCAGAAGGCGACGAGGCGTCGAGCAGCACGGCGAAGGCCCGGTCCTCGGCCGGCAGCCACACCGACACCGCGGGCGAACCCGCTACGAAGCCCGGCGGCGCGCCGTCCGCGCGCGGTACCGCCACGCCCGTCGGCACCCCCACCCCCGGGGCCGAACCGGAGGAGGCCGCCGACAACGAAACGGAGGCCGCCCAGACCGAGGCCGAGGCCGGTGCCGTGGCCGCGTGCGACCCCGACACGGACGCGGACACCGGCACGGACGCGGACACCGACACGGACGCGGACGCGGACGCGGACACCGACACGGACGCGGACGCGGACACGGACACGGAAGCCAAGGCGGGGGAGAGGGCCGACGACACGCAACTGCTCACCATGCCCGCCCGCGCCACCGCCGAGCCCAGGAGCGGGACCCGACCCACCCCTGACCCCGGGGCCGACGAGAAGTCCGACGGCAAGCCGACGCTCACCGAGCCCACGCCCGACGATGCAGAGCCCGCCGCCGGCACCGGAAAGGACACCGCGTCCGAGCCGGATGACGCGCCCGCAAGCGGCACCGGGACGGCAGCCGGGCCCGATGCGATGGCCGACGGCACGCTGACGCTCAGCAGGCCGACGCGCGACGGGGCCAAAGACGGGGCCAAAGACGCGGCCAAGGACGCGGCCAAGAGCAAGGCTGGGGCCAAGGCCGGGGACGCCTCGGCCTCCACCGCCGACGACTCCGACGGCGGAGGCGAGGACACGCGAACCGTCGTGTTCCGTGCGCCCGACGCTGCCGCGACGGGCCAAAAGCCCGAGGCCGACTCCGCGACGGACACGTCCGGCGACGGCGACAAGGCGCCTGGCGACGGGAACAGAGAAACCCGGCCTTCGAAGGAAGCAGAAGGCGCCGACGCGCCGAGCGACGAGTCCGACGCCCGAGGAGGCCGGCGCGACACCGACACCGACGCCGATGCCGGCACCGGTACTGGTACCAAGACCACGGCCGAGGGCGACGGCCGGAAGGTGCCCGCATGGGCCCGGGAGGCGGAGAGCGACTCCGAGCGGACGAGCCGGTTCGTCGCCCTGAAGCCGCTCGACGAGCCGGCGCCCGCCGCGCCGCCGCGCGAGCCGCAACTCCCGGCGCCCGCGCCGACGGCGCCCAAGGCACCCCTGGATCTGCTGGCCGAGCTCACCAACACCCCCGCCCCGCCGGAGACCCCCCGCCGGACGGCGCTGCGTCGCGTCAAGGTGTGGACGCCGATCCTGTTGCTGCTCGCCGGGGTCTACGCCGGCGCCCAGCTGTTGCGTCCGCTCCCCGCCCCTCAGCTCGTCGCCACCGAGACCGGTCACCCCGTGGACGGGCAGTTCTCCATCCCGTGGCCCGCCAAGGGCCAGGGGGCCGTCCGCATCTCCGGCTCCGGAGACGTCGGCACGTTCGGTGAGCAGAAGCCCGTCCCCACGGCCAGCGTGGCCAAGGTGATGACGGCCTACGTGATCCTCAAGGGCCACCCCCTGCGCAAGAACGAGCCCGGTCCCGACATCACGGTCGACGCTAAGGCCGTGGCCGACGGCAACTCCGAGAACGAGTCCCGGATCCAGGGGCTCACGGCCGGCACGAAGTTCAGCCAGCTGGACATGCTCAAGATGCTGATGATCCCGTCGGGCAACAACGCCGCCCGACTGCTGGCCCGCTGGGACACCGGCGGTGACTCCGAGGCCGCGTTCGTGGAGAAGATGAACGCCGCCGCCAGGGACCTCGGGATGAAGGACACCACGTACACGGATCCCAGCGGCCTGCACGCCGGCACCGTCAGCACCGCGACCGACCAGCTGAAGCTGGCCGAGGAGGTGATGAAGGACGAGGTCTTCCGCTCGATCGTCGCCATGCCCAGCGCCCCCGTCAAGGGGCTGGCCCAGCCGCTCATCAACAACAACGACCTGCTCAGCGAGCAGGGCCTCAGCGTACGCGGCATCAAGACCGGCTCCAGCACACCGGCCGGTGGAGCGCTGATGTGGGCGGCGTACAAGTCGGTCGGCGACGAGACCCCGCTGATCCTCGGCACCTTGATGGAGCAGCGTGTGGAGGGTGCGGACCCGAACGCGACCAAGAGCCTGGCCCTGGTGCAGGCAAACAGCAAGAAGATCATCGAAGCGGTACGGACGGCCCTGGCGTCCACTCCGCTCATCCGCAAGGGCGACACGGTCGGCTACGTGGACGACGGCCTCGGCGGCCGTACGCCGCTGGTGGCCACCAAGGACCTGAACGTGATCGGCGTACCGGGCCAGCAGTTCAAGCTCACCGTCGCCGCAGGCGCCACGGCCCTACCGCGTACGGCGAAGGCCGGCACGGAGGTCGGCACCCTGACGGCCGGCGACGGCGGAGGGGCCAAGAGCGTGCCTGTGGCCGTCAAGAACGCCCTGACCAAGCCCTCCGTCGGCACCCGGCTCACCCGCCTCGGCTGAGCGCTCACCGCCGCCGGTCCGGCCGTGGTGCCGGGCCGGCGAGCGGGAGAGCCCGGAGCGTGCCGTGCCGCCCGCCGGATCCGGCCGGCGGCTCCAAGGCAGGCCAGTGACCCTCACCACCGGCCTCACCTCGCCTCCACACACCGAGACCCCCAACCCCATTGCACAAAACGGCATTTCATGACCTCTTCCAGCGGCCGTTACGGTCGGATTCATGGAGTGGAATTTTTCGTCGGCCGAAGAACTCGCGGCCGCCTTGCGTGCCGGTGACGTGACCTCGGGGGAACTGACCGAAGAGGCGATCGCCCGTATCGAACGGGACGACAAGACGATCAACGCGATCTGTGTGCCGGACTTCGACCGTGCACGGGCCGCCGCGCGCGCCGCCGACCAGGCGCGCGCCCGCGGTGAGGACCGGCCGCTGCTGGGCATCCCGGTGACGGTCAAGGAGTCCTACGACATCGCCGGACTGCCCACGACCTGGGGTATGCCGCTGCACCGGGACCACATGCCGGCCGAGGACGCGGTGCAGGTGTCGCGGCTCAAGGCCGCAGGCGCGGTGGTGCTCGGGAAGACCAACGTGCCCTTGGGGCTGCAGGACATACAGAGCTTCAACGAGTTCTACGGCACCACCAACAACCCGTGGGACCACCGTCGTACGTCGGGCGGATCCTCCGGCGGCTCGGCGGCTGCCCTGGCGTCCGGATTCGGCGCGCTGTCCATCGGCTCCGACCTCGCCGGTTCGTTGCGCACCCCCGCGCATTTCTGCGGCATTTACGCGCACAAGCCGACACTCGGGCTGGCGGCGACCCGCGGCATGGTCCCGCCGCCCGGGCCGGCCCTGCCGGTCGAGCACGACCTCGCCGTCGTCGGTCCGATGGCGCGCACCGCTCGCGACCTCACGCTCCTGCTCGACGTCATGGCCGGACCGGACCCGCTGACGCTGGGTGCGGCGTACCACCTGACGCTGCCGCCCGCGCGCCACCAACGGCTCCGCGACTTCCGGGTCCTGGTCCTCGACGAGCATCCGCTCATTCCGACCGGGTCCGCCGTGCGGGCGGGCGTGGGCCGGGTGGCCGACGCGCTGGTCGACGGCGGTGCCCGCGTCGAGTGGGGCAGTCCGCTGCTGCCCGACCTGACCGAAGCAGCGGTGCTCTACACGCAGTTCCTGTT
Source organism: Streptomyces sp. NPDC006326 (assembly GCF_040612915.1). NCBI lineage: Bacteria > Bacillati > Actinomycetota > Actinomycetes > Kitasatosporales > Streptomycetaceae > Streptomyces > Streptomyces sp. NPDC006326. The sequence goes on from NZ_JBEXRC010000013.1 coordinate 55,800, forward strand.
TTCGGGCTCCGTTGCACGTTTTCCCGTCGAAGCGTACGAGCAGCTGCAGGCCCGCGCCGCGGGGCTGAGCGCGGACGACCGGAGTCTCGATGCGGCGCGACTGCGCGGCATGGTGTTCAGCCACCGCGACTGGATCGAGGTGAACGGCCGTCGCGAGCTCCACCGCCACGGCTGGCGGCAGTTCTTCGCCGAGTTCGACGCGGTGGTGTGTCCCATCACGCCCACTCCCGCGTTCCCGCACGATCACAACCCCGACCTGATGAAGCGTCGGATCGACATCGACGGCGTCGAGCGTCCGTACTTCGACCAGCTCGTCTGGGCCGGTCTGGCCACCATGCCCGGTCTCCCCGCCACCGCCGTGCCGACGGGCCGGTCCCCCGAGGGCCTGCCGGTGGGAGTGCAGCTCATCGGTCCGATGTTCGAGGACCGCACCCCGCTGCGGCTGGCGGAGCTGCTCGAACAAACGATCGGCGGCTTCCGGGCCCCGAAGTAGGCCGTACCACCCGGGCCCGTCCGCGTTCCCGGGGGGCGGTGCACCGTGTGACGCGCCGCTCCGCACCCACCTCATTCGGCAGCTTGCACCGGGCTGATCTCGAAGGCTCCGCACACCCGCAGGTGGTAGGGGATCTGAACGGCCTGGTAGCTGTTCGGCGGATAGACCTTCACGTAGGTCGACGTCCGCCGACAGCCCAGCCCCACGCCCTCGCTGTTGGTGCGGAAGGTGGCGGTCACCGTCTCGCCCGGCTCGACGGAGACGGTGTTCACCTGCTCACCGGTGCGCGCCGCGGAGGTGCCGATCTGGCGATGGCGGACGTCCACGACGCTGACTCCCGGGTACCCGCGCAACACGCAGGTGTGGGTCGAGGTGTTGGTGAACTGGATGGGGTAGTAAAGCGATCCCGCGGCGCCGTCCGCCTCGCCAATGGCCAGGTTCAGGTCGGCCACATGGCAGGTCGGGGCCTTCGGCAGGGCGGATGCCCGGGGGGCTCCGACCGCGACACCGGTGGTTGCGAGAAGGGCTGCGCAAGCGATGGTCGCCGCCCGGGCCAGGACGTTGATCATGGTGCCGACTCCTGCCAGCGAAGGAAAATGTCCGCATTCGACGTGGCGGGATCCACGCGGATCCGAGGATGCGGTTCGACGTGTGCCGTCTGTGGTGAGAGGCGCTCGCACGCCCGCGGATGCCCGACGGGGCGGGGCGCACTCCTGCGAGTGAAATGTGCGCGCCTGATGGCACCATTCTAGCGGTCGGCGGGCCCCGCGACCTTTCGGCGGCCCTTGCGCCGGAGGGGCGGCGCGCCCGGCAGCCGTGGCGGGGGAGATTCCGAAGGGCGGGCGAGCTGCCGCACGGTGAGGTCCGTACGGCAAGAGCACATGTCCCGCACCAAGCCTTCGGCAGCACCGTTCACGACTGATACCCGGCGCGCTCGCGTGCGTTTGCCGGTCGCTACGGACGGCCGGAGACTGGTGGTATCAGCGTGGCCCCCTCTGGAAACGTGACTGGGCGGGCGCCGACGCTTCTCCTCTTGCTGCCGCGGCCCGGTCCCGTGGCGACCTGCCGTCCGTCCACGACGCCAGGCATACCCCGATCTCCCCCGATCTCCCGAGGCCCCTGGCAACGCGGCGGCCGGCCACCGTTGGTGTCGCACGTCTTCCGCGCGTTGAGGAATGTTCAACCGCCGGTCCTCTTACTCAGGAGGTGTCCTATGAGCAGGACCTGCCGACTCAACTGCATCATCCCCCCGTACCTTCTGAAGAGGCTCTTGGAGAGCGAGGACGGTGAGGTGCGCCAGGCCGCCTTGGACACCCTGCTCACCACTGCTCGACTCCGGGGCGAGCGAGGGGTCCGCGCGGCCTTCGCCGGCGCGGCCGCTCCTGCGAACGGCCGACGCACCGTTTTCGACTGCGAGCAGAGCACTTTCCTCTCCGCCGCCGTCCTGGTCAGGCCGGAAGACGGACCGGACTCCGTGGACGAGTCCGCCAACCGGGCGTTCGACGGGCTCGGCCTGACGCGTGATTTCTACCAGGAGGTGTTGCAGCGCAATTCGATCGACGGCCGCGGGATGCGCCTGGACGGGTACGTCCACTTCGGTGCGAAATACAACAACGCGTTCTGGGACGGACGGCAGATGGTCTTCGGTGACGGGGACGGCAAGAAGTTCAGCAACCTCACCGGTTCCCTCGACGTGATCGCCCACGAGTTGACGCACGGAGTCACCGAACACACCGCGGGACTCGAATACCACAATCAGTCCGGGGCCCTCAACGAGTCGATGTCGGACGTCTTCGGATCGCTGGTCAAGCAGTGGTCGCTGAAGCAGTCGGCCGACGAGGCGGACTGGCTGATCGGGCCTGACGTGTTCACCCCCGGAATCGATGCCGATGCGCTGCGGTCGATGAAGGCCCCGGGGCACGCATTCAACAATCCGCTGTTCGGAAGGGACCCCCAGCCCGACCGTATGAGCAAGTTCATCCACCTGCCCGACACCGAGGAAGGGGATTTCGGCGGAGTGCACTTCAACTCCGGCATTCCCAACAAGGCGTTCTTCCTGGCGGCCGCCGGAATCGGCGGATTCGCCTGGGAGGCTGCCGGGCCCATCTGGTACGAATCACTCAAGGCGTCCAGCAGGGAGACCCAGTTCCAGGACTTCGCGGACACCACCTTCCAGAAGGCCGGGGAATTGTTCGGCGTCGGCGGCGCCGAGCAGTTGGCCGTGCTGGCGGCGTGGCAGGAAGTGGAGATCCCCATCACGGGCGTCCCCACCGGGGTCGCGCGGGCCCGGAGCTTCGCCGTCGACGGGAACGGTGGCGTGGGTCGGCAGGACGGCCTGGCAGGCCTGACCCGACAGGTCGCGGACCTGAGCGCCAAGGTGACGGCGTTGGCCAAGGACGTGGCCGCACTGAAGGGGGCCAAGTGACCACCGGGCATTGCCGTCGGCTGATCGGCTGCATGCAATGAAGGTGACCCTGGCGACACACGGCGGGCTGGCGGGCGCGATCAACCTCCGCCTCCCGCCGAAGGTGCTGGACACGGAGGCCCTGCCCGAGAACGCCGCAGCGGAGCTGGCCCAGCTGGTGGCGGCGGCCGTTCCGACGCCCGAGGCGGACCGGCCCGGCCGTGCCAGGGATGCGATGAGCTACACGATCACAGTGGAGGACGGCGGCCGCCTGACGGTTCTCAAGCAGTCGGACGCCGACATGTCCCCCGCGTTCGCGGCCTTGCTCACGTGGCTGCAGGGAAGGGTGAGGTAGCGGCTCGCCGACCGGGCACGCCGGCTGCCTCTCCGCGCCCGCCCCCTCGCGCCGACGGTGGTGACCTTGTGCGGCTTCCCATGTGCATACGGTCACGCTCACGGCCATGAATGGCTGACCGCGCAGCTCTGAGGTGTCAGCCGCTGACCCGGACGACGAGAGGTACGTTTCCGTCGCAAAACCGACGATTATTTTGCTCCGATATGATGCGTTCTGTGATCAGGCCAAGACGGTCGGAACGCCGTCGCCCTCTCCTCCTCGGCGGCCGGTGGGACGCAGCCCTGCTGTCGCCGGTGATCGTTACCGTCTTCGTCACCGCTCTCGCGTTCTCCACCCCGAGGGAGATCGCCTTCAGCCGCCTCCTGCCTACCGCACCTGCCCTCGCTGCCGCGATGTGGCCGGTGCTCCCCACGATCTTGCTGGGGGCGTTCTGCTTGCTGATCATGATCGGCCTGAGCTACGCCTACACCGACCTCGGGACGCCCTACACGGCGGCTGCGATCATCGCGGTGACCTTGGCGGCCGCGTACGCGAGCCATGTCCGGCTCCAACGGGAGGAGACGCTCCTCCACGTCCGGCTCGTCGCTGACGCGGCCCAGAAAGTACTGCTGCGCCCACTGCCGCGCCGCATCGAGAACGTCGAGATCGAATCGCTGTACCTGGCAGCCCAGGAGCAGGCCAGGATCGGCGGGGATTTCTACGAGGCGGTCGACACACCGTTCGGGGTCCGGCTGCTCATCGGTGACGTACGCGGCAAGGGCTTGTCCGCGGTGGGGACGGCCTCAGCGGTGATCAACAGCTTCAGGGAGGCCGTGTTCGACGAGCCGGACCTGAGGGGGGTCGTCCACCGCCTGGAAGTCAGCATCTCCCGCCACAGCGCTGCCTTCCCCGCTCTGGACCTGCCGGAGCGCTTTGCGACCGCTCTTGTGGCCGAGTTCCCCCACGGCGGAGGCCGCGTGAGCATTCTCAACTGCGGACACCCCCCTCCTCTGCTCGTACGCCGCGGCGAGATCCGCGTCGTCGAGCCCACCACCGCCTCCCCGCCCCTCAACCTCGCGACACTCATCGGCGACCAGTACTGCGTCGACACCCTCATCTTCGCTCCGGGTGACCAGCTGCTGCTCTACACGGACGGTGTCACGGAGACCAGGGACCGCGACGGCGAGTTCTTCCCCCTGCCGGAGTGGATGCGTCAGCAAAGCCCGACGGCACCCCGCGAACTGCTCGACCGGCTTCATCAGGCCCTGCGCCACTACAGCGGCGGAAGGCTCGAAGACGACGTCGCGGTCCTCGCCGTGCGGTGCACGAAGAGCACCCACGGCCAGGAGCAGCCGGTATAGGCGGCGGCCGGCCGTACCGTGGCCTGACGCGTACGACTCGGTCAGGGGGTGCGGGGGCCGCTCTTCACGGGCGTCCAGGTGCCACCCTTCACCGCGTACACCGTCAGCTGGCGGTTGAGCGTGTCGCCATACTCGTCGAAGGCGACGCGGCCCGTGACGCCGTCGAACGCCAGCTCCGCAACGGCCTGCGGCATCTTGGCCCGGGCATTCGCCGGGAGCGTTCCGCCATTGGCCGTCACGACGGCCTTCACCGCCTCGATGACGGCCCAGGCCGCGTCGTACGCGTAAGGGCCGTACGAACCGGCCGCCTCCGGATACCCCGCCGTCCGGTACCGGGAGAGGAAGTCGGCTCCACCGGCCAGGCCCTCGGCGGGAAGGCCGATATTGGTGACGAGGTCGCCCTCGGCCTTCGCATTGGTCGTGATGAACTGCTGGTCGAAGACGCCGTCGCCCCCCATCAGCGGAATGGTCACGCCGCCCTGCTTGAGCTGCTGGGAGAGCGGCCCCGCGGTGGTGTAGTAGCCGCCGAAGTACACGGCGTCGGCGCCGGAGGAGCGGACCTTCGAGGCGACGCCCGAGAAGTCGTTCTGCGCGGGATCGACGTGGTCCGTTCCGACGATGGTCCCGCCCAGCCTGGTGAACTCGCTCCTGAACCCCGACGTGAGGCTGGTGCCGTAGGCGCTGTCGTCGTCGATGACGTAGAGCTTGGACTTCCGGGCCTCGTCGTGGAGGTACCGGGCGGCGAACGGCCCTTGGTCGACGTCCGTGGCGACGGTGCGGAAATACGTCTTGTACGAGCGGGACTTGGTGCCGTCGGCCCAGTGGGGGCCCAGTGTGAGCACGGGGTCGGTGTTGGCCGGTGACACGTTGACCAGGCCGGCCTGGCCGAGCGGCTCCACCAGAGTCCGGGCGACGCCGGAGTTGAGCGGTCCCACGACCCCGAGCACCTTCTCGTCGGCGACGAACCGCGCGGCGTTGGAGCGGCCCTTGGCGGGAGTGGCCTCGTCGTCCAGGGCTTTGATCTCGAAGTTCACGCCGGGCACGTGCCTGGTCCGGTTGGCGGTCCTGACCGCCAGGTCGGCGGAGTTCTTGATGCCGACGCCCATGGAGGACAGGTCGCCGCTGAGCGGTGCGTCCACCCCGATCACCACCGTGACGGGGGCAGCAGGGGAGCCGCTGCCGGCCGCCCCGCCGCCGCCCGGCAGATCGTCACGGGTGAGCGTCCAGGTCAGGACGGAGCCGACGGCGAGCGTGGCCAGGGTCGCCCCGAGGAGCGTGGAGCGCCGGGTGAGGGTACGCCGCCGGGCGGATACGCCTTCGCCACGCCCTGTCTGGCCCGTCCCCCCGAGCGGTACCAGCTCCTCCTCGGCCGGGGGCACGGGCGTGGGCGGGCTGGTCGGCCGGTCCGGTACCCGGTGGCGGAGGGTGTCGGGGCTCGAAGCGGAATCCCTGGCCGTCGGCGTCGGCGTCGGCGTCGGCGTCGGCAGGGGCGAGGGGTACGGCGTCTCCACCACCGTGTCCGGTACGGGTACCGGCTCGGCCTCGGGTGGGACGGCATCGGCGGCTGCGTCTGCCCGGGACCGGCACGACCGCAGCACCGAGGCCAGCAGCTCGGCGGCCTCGGCGGCGCCGGCGCGCTGCGCAGGGTCCTTGGTGAGGAGCGCATCCAGCACGGGGGCCAGCGGGCCGGCGTGGGTCGGACTCCGGTGGGGGCGGGTGAAGACGGCCACGGCCAGGGCGTGGAGTCCCTCGGCGTCGAACGGCGGACGCCCCTCGACGGCGTGGTAGAGGGTGGCGCCGAGCGCCCAGAGGTCGTTGGCCGGAGTCGGGCGCTTGCCCTCCAACTGCTCCGGCGGCATGTACTGCGGGGTGCCGATGACGATCCCGCTGTGGCTGAGCTTGGTCGTTGCGTCCGCGAGATGCGCGATGCCGAAGTCGGTGAGGACGACGCGGTCCTTGGTGAGGAGTACGTTGTCCGGTTTGATGTCGCGGTGGACGATCCGCGCGTCGTGCGCCTCGGCGAGCGCGTCGAGCACGGCCGAGCCGATCTCCGCCACCCGCTGCACCGGCAGCCGGCCCTGCCGGCGGATGGCCGCGGCGAGGGATTCCCCCCGGATGAACTCCATGACGATCACGGGGGCGCCGCGGTGCTCCACGACGTCGTGGATGGTGATGATCCCGGGATGGCTGAGAGTGACCGCCGCGCGGGCCTCGCCGGTGAAGCGCCCGAGCAGCGTGGCGCGGTCGTGGTCCTCCAGCCCGGGCGGGAAGAGGATCTCCTTGATGGCGACCTCCCGCCCGAAAAGCTGCTGGTCGACGCCCCGCCAGACACGGCCCATACCGCCCTGGCCGATGCGTTCGAGCAGCTTGTACCGCCCGGCGATGAGTTCGGAGTTCTGCTCGGTCACGCGGATACTGTAGGACCTGACCGGCCGGTCGGGTGACGGAACTGTGGCCTGATCACGTACCTCGGCACGACATCGGCACCACCGGGTGCGCCACCCGCTAAAGCCAGCCGTTGCGGCGGAAGACGCGGTAGAGGAGCCCGGACGCAAGTGCCATGAGTCCGAGGGCGAGCGGGTAGCCGTAGCCCCAGCCGAGCTCGGGCATGTGCTCGAAGTTCATCCCGTAGACGCCGGCGACCATGGTGGGGATCGCGAAGATCGCGGCCCAGGCCGAAATGCGCCGCATGTCGTCGTTCTGCCAGGTCCCCACCCGCGCTTGCTGTGCGTCCAGAACCGAGTTCAGCAGCTCGTCCAGGGAACGGACCTCGGTGTCGGTGCGGTTCAGGTGATCCGCGACGTCGCGGAAGTAAGGCAGCACCTTCGGCGGGTGGCCGTGCCCCTCCTGGGCCGGGCCGGTCAGGATTCCTTGCAGGACAGGCACGAGGGGCTGCACCGCGTCACGGAACTCCCGTACCTCGCGTTTGAGGGAGTAGATCGCCTCGGTGTGGTCCACGCGGGAGGTGGAGAAGACGCAGTCCTCCAGCTGGGTGAGCGCGGCCCGCACCTTGTCCGCCGAGTCGCTGTAGGCGTCCACGACCACGTCGAGGACGGCGTGCAGGACGGACAGCGGGCCGAAACGCAGCATGCCGGGGTCGGCTGCAAGGCGGCGGGCGGCTTCTGCTGCCGGGTCGACCGGGCCGTGCCGCACGGTGAGCACGTACCGGGGTCCGACGAAAACCATCAGTTCCCCGGTCTCCACGGCGGTGTCCGCGTCGACGTACCAGAGCGTCTTGAGGGCCACGGCCAGCACATTGCCGAAGCGCTCGCGCTTCGGGCGCTGCCGTGCCTGGACCGCGTCCTCGACCGCAAGGGGATGCAGGCCCAGCTCGTCTGCCAACTGGACCAGCTCCGCCTCGGCCGGATCGACCAGACGCACCCACCCGAACTCCCCTTCACCGAGTTCCCGCAGCCGCTTGAGCACCAGCCGGCAGGCTTCGTCCTCCAGCCCGCACTCCACGACCTCCGACCGGCCGGACCGTTCCTCGTACATCACGCATTCCATCTCACGCGCATGCTTCACCATGCCGTTTTCATGCATCACCGGCCGCTTCCCAGGGCTCCGAGCACCCGAGGGGCACGACCCGGCGCCGGCCTCATGCCGGGCGGATGGCCGCGGTCAGCCGGTCGATCCTCGCGCGAACCTCGGCGAGCTTGTCCGACTTCGAGGGCGGGAACCAGGCGGTGGGGTGGAACTCGCCTGGTCCTGAGACACCGGCCGGCGGAGGGTGACCGGCAGTCCGTGTACCAGTGCCCGGCCAACGGCAGCCGCACCGCGGGGTCCTCCTGGTGGCCGCGCGGGGCGAGCAGCGGCGGCTCCCGGGCTGGTGGAGACGATCGAGCGCCACCGGGGGAAGCCCGGTCTCCAGTACCTCGACCACCAGGGGGAGGTCGTCCCCTGGTAGAGGCACCCCCACCACAGGCGGGTCACAGCCGCCAGTACGTACCCGCGCTGGCATCGACGTGCACCACGTGCCGGCCGACCCGCACCACGTGGTGGTCCGGGCCGATCCACGAACCGCCGGCCCCGTCGGCGCCGGGCAGTGGGGTCCAGATCTCCAGGAAAGTGCTGCCGTCCGGGTTGGTGCCCCGCTCGACGAGGTCCGCACCCTCCCACCGGAAGGTGCCCGCGTCCTCGCCGGGCTCGCCCGTGAGGTGGTGGAAGTGCACCTGGGAGCCGTCGAAGGACGTCGTACCGGCGAAGCCCCGGCTGTCGGCGTAGTACGGCCCGGCCTGCAGCCACACCACCTCGCGGTCTTCGAGAAGGGGTCCGCCGTTCCGGCTGATCCCGCGCCGCAGCCACGCGCCGTGGCCGGGAACCGGGACACCGGGACCGCCCGGGAAGCGGCCCGCACCCGGCTCAGGCACGGTCATCGACGGCCGGGTCGTCCACGGCCAGGAGGGTGAGCGGTACGTTGCCGCGCACCGCCTGGGAGTAGGGGCAGACCGCGTCCGCCCGGTGCAGCAGGGGCTGGAGGTCCGCTGCCCGCCACCCCGGGAGGCTGACCGTGAGGGTCACGGCGAGGCCGTAGCCCGCAGGCGTGTCCGTGGTGCCGAGCTGCACTTCACAGGCCACGCGCGCGGCCGAGGCATCCGCCCCGAACTCGGCGGCGACCTCCGCGAGCGCAGAGGTGAAGCAGGCGGCGAAACCCGCAGCGAACAGCTGCTCGGGGTTGGTGGTGCCCGGCACCTTCTTGCGCGGCGGGGCGAGACGGACCTCCAGCCGCCCGTCGTCCGTGCGGACGGATCCGGTACGGCCCCCGGCGGCATGCGCGGTGGTCCGGTACAGGCTGCGGGTGAGTGGCACGGTCATGGGTTCGGCCCATCTTGCTCGACGAGGACGCTGCCCGGGTGCGGACAGCGGCGGCGCTGCTCGTGCAGCACCTGCGCGTCGTCGTGCGTAACCGGGTACGGCGCATCTCGTCCGGGGCCGGGATCCGGCCGCCGGACAATCTAGCAACGGGGCACGGCCGGCCGGGACCGGACCGGCGGTGACCTTCCTCACCCGCCGTCGGCCGCGCCGCGGTCAGGGGCCACGGGCCGGTGCCGGCTGCGGTACGCCCCGGGAGCCATGCCCTCCCACCGGGTGAAGGCACGGACCAGGGCCGTGGCGCCGCTCAGGCCGACGAGGGGGGCGACCCGGTCCAACGGCAGGGCCGTGGTCTCCAGCAGCCGCCTGGCCCGGCTGTGACGGGCGGTGTCGAGGAGCGCCCGCCACGACGTGCCCTCCGCGTGCAGGGCCCTGCGCAGGCTGCGGACGCCGAGGTTGAGTTCCGCGGCAGGGCCCTCCGGGCCCGCGTCCGCGAGGGCGGCGCTTTCCAGCCACTGCCGCACGCGCCCGGTGACGGTTGCGGCCTCGGACAGCTGGTGCAGGAGCCGGTCGGCGTAGGCCCGGTGCAGGGCGTTGAGCGTCGGATCGTGGAGGGGGCGGCGCCTGTCGAGGTCTTCGTTGGCGACCGTGATCGCGTTCTCCGGGGCGTCGAAGCCGACGGGACAGCCGAGGACGCGGGCGTACGGTTCTGCCGAGCCCGCACGGGGATGGGCGAACGACACGGCCAGGGGCGCCCAGTCGTCGCCGGCGATCCAGCGGGCGGCCCGCACCATGCTGCTGATGACCGCCTCCACCTGCTGGGGGTGCATGGCCGCCGGGTCGACGGTCGGCCGGTAGCAGACCCGGCTGACGCCGCTGCTGCGGTGCAGGGTCACCGTGCCCGCCTGGCTCACCAGGGGGTGGTAGCGCTCGGCCGCCCGCGCGGCGTCCGAGAGGCTGGCGCAGGTGAGCACGAGGTGGCCCAGGACGTGCAGACCCTCCGGCCGGATGCGGTCGCCCACGAGGAGCCCGGTGTGCGGTCCGGCGTCCCGGGAGCCGAGCACTGTCTCCCACAGGGCGCGCATCTCGCCGAACTCCAGCCGGTCGGTAGGGGAGGTCCAGGAACCGGAGCCGCCGACGCCCTCCGTCGTGGCGCTCAGGACGGCGAGGGCGTAGTACGCGGTGACGGTGGGCGGCTCGATGGCGGACACGGCCGCCAGTCAATGCGGGTGCACCCCCCTCGTCAACACCGTCACGCGCCGGCGGGCGCCCGGAGGGCCGGTCCGGGGAGTCAACGGATTGGCCGCGGGAGTGAATGACGGACCGTTGGGCGGCTGCTTAAGGTCGGCCGTCGGACACCGAGGGGGCCGGGGACCGGAGGACCGGGGGATCCAGGGGCCGGGGACCGGGGGACCGGGGCCCGCGGAGCGCGGGGGAGGCCTCCTGCCCCTGTCGCTGTCCCGATGGCCCGCTGCCCCGATCAGCACCGCTCAGAGGAGTACGCCGTGATTCTCTTCCTGCTCCCCGCAGGCGACTACGACCCGACCGAGGCGGCGGTGCCCTGGGCCGCACTGCGGGACGCCGGCTTCGAGGTGCGGTTCGCCACCCCCGGCGGGAAGGTCGCGCTCGCCGACCGCCGGCTCACGGACCTCGGCTTCTCCTGGCTGTCTCCCTGGCTGATGACCCGCCGCGCCGAGCTCGCCGCCTACCGCCGCCTCACCGAGGACCCCTGGTTCCTCGCCCCCTCCTCGTACGCGGACGTCGACCCGGCCGAGGTCACCGGCCTCTTCGTACCCGGCGGCCATGCCGCGGGCATGCGGACGCTGCTTGAGGACGCCACCGCCCAGCGGCTGTTCGCCCGGGTCTTCATCCGCGGGCTGCCGGTGGGGGCCGTCTGCCACGGCGTGCTGCTCGCCGCCCGCGCCAAGGACCCCGCCACGGGGCGCTCGGTCCTGCACGGGCGGCGGACGACGGCTCTGACGTCCCTGCTGGAGCTGACCGGATGGAACCTCACCCGCCTCTGGCTGGGGCGCTACTACCGTACGTACCGCACCACCGTGCAGGCGGAGGTCACCGCGGCCCTCGCCGATCCGAGCCACTTCCTCACCGGCCCGCCGCTGCCGATCCGCGACTCCGCCGCCCGTCCCGGCCGCGGCTTCACCGTCAGGGACGGCAACTACGTCTCCGCACGGTGGCCCGGCGACTGCCACCGCCTGGCGGCGGAGTACGTGGCCCTGGTCCGCGCCCACGAGACGGGAGCGGTGCACCGGACGGGGTGAGCCCGGCCGGTCCGCGGTGCGGATACGGGGCTGTGGTGGCGGCACTTGACGAACGGCGCGTGCCGCCTCACGCGACAGCCCGGCATCCGACCGGCGTATCACCAGGCATGCCGGCCGCGGCGGTGGGTACGACCCCTCCAGTGCGGGCCGTCGTGGCAGCGGCCCGAAGAACGAGAGTGTGGGAAGTGATTCGAAAACTGCAGGCAGTTGCGCTGGACTGCGCCGATCCGGTACGGCTCGCGGAGTTCTACGCGGCTCTGCTCGGCGGCCGCGTGGTCGCGGACCCGGACGATCCCGACTGGGTCGAAGTGCACGGGTTCGAGGGGACCCCGCTGGCCTGCCAGCGCGTGGACGGCTACCAGCCGCCCCAATGGCCCGGCAAAGAGCGCCCCCAGCAGCTCCACCTCGACTTCGACGTCGACGACCTCGACGGGGAGGAGAGCCGGGCGCTGTCCCTCGGCGCGACCGTGCTGGAGCGGACGGACCAGCTCCGCCCGGACGCCAACTGGCGGGTGTACGCGGACCCCGCCGGCCATCCTTTCTGCCTCTGCGTCCACTGAGTCACCATGCGGAGGGGTTCCCCGTACCGGGCTCCCGCGGCCCGGTGCGGCGGTACTGGACGACATCGCCGCCAACGGCTACCCGGCGCCGGAGACCGGCATGCTGTGGGAGACCGCCCGCGACGCCCACCTCGCCCGGCTGGCGGACGAGCGGGCCAGTGTGACTATGCAGACGAGATCGGCAACCACACCTGGGGATGGGAGCTCGACCCCACGTTCTGGATCGGAGCTCGCCCCCACGTTCTGACGGCTGGGGTACGGCAGGACGCCACGCGACCTCGACGCGCCGTCTTGCCGTACCCGCCGCCCGCGCCGCGTCGTCAGGCCGGCTGGTCCGGGGCGGAGGCGGTGATCACGGAGAAGGCGCCGCCCTGTGGGTCGGCGAGCACGGCCATGCGGCCGGCCGCCATGTCGAAGGCCGGGGCGAGGACGGTGCCGCCGGCGCGGACGGCGGCCGCCTGGAGGTCGTCGACGTCGTCCGCGTGGAAGTACGGCTGCCAGTGCGGGGGCACGCCCGGCGGCAGCTTGCTCAGGTCCATCATTCCGCCCACCGCGCGGTCGTCGACCTTGAACTCGATGTAGCCCTCGGCGCCGGGCATGTGGGAGCGGGCCGTGGTGACGGGCAGGATGGCGGAGTAGAACGCGGCCGCCGCCGGGAGGTCGCCGGTGGTCAGCTCGTTCCAGATCAGTGCGCCGTGCTCGTTGACGATGCCCGCGCCGTCGAAGGTGCCGGGCTGCCACAGGCCGACGACGGCACCGGTCGGGTCGGCGATCACGGCCATCCGGCCGAGGTCCATGACGTCCATCGGGCCCATCATGACCGTGCCGTGCGCGTCGGTGACGGCCTTGATCGTGGAGTCCAGGCTGTCCGTGGACAGGTAGGTGGTCCACGCCGTCGGTGGCAGCGGGTCGGGGACCGTTCCGTCCGGGTTCATCGCCTTCATGATTCCCGCGACGGGCTTGCCCTTGAGCGTGCAGACGGCGTACCCGCCCTGCTCGGCGGGGCCGATCTCGCCCTGCCAGCCGAAGAGGTCGCAGTAGAAGTCGATGGCCGCCTGCTGGTCGGGGACCATCAGGTCGACCCAGCACGGGGTGCCGGGCTTGTAGGGGCCGTTCATGTCGGGCACGGATGCCTCCGGGATACCGCTCGGGGGAAGGACGGGGCGTCCCCTACCCGCGCCACACGCCCGGAATCGGGCCGAGCGGGTGAGTTCCGCGTGGGGGCAGGAGGCCGGCAGAACACCGCTGCGCCCGACCTCGGGGCGCATCACCGGCCGCTGCGACGTGGGCTTCGAGGACGACTCCCACCCGGGGCGGCGCAGCGCAAAACCCTTCGACACCACACCGACCGGCTGGCAGGCTGCGTTCATGACCTACGGAATCGAGTCCCACTTCACCCGGTGAGCGCCCAGGAAGAGCGCAACGCGCTCACTCCGCCGCCTGCTCTGTACGACCACGCCCTGCGCCTGCTGCGCGAGTCCCCTGACGGAGTCCCGCCCCATCGCGGTTACTCACTACGCCCGCGCCGGAAAACCGCAGCGGGCGAGGACCCGCTCCCTTGGGAAGAGGCGCAAAGCGCCATCCGGGAAGCACTCAGCCCGCTCCCGGACGACGCTGCCACCCTGCACCGCCGCTTCGAACAAGTCGGCTTGCACGGCCGCCACGCGCGTTTGGTCCAGTCCGCCGTCACCGGACTGTCCCTGCCGGCCGAGCAGTGGGGCGCGGCCCGCGCCCTGGGACGGCAACTGATCCGGACCGGTACGACCGTGCCCGCCGTCACCGCCGGCCTGGCCCTGCTGATCCGCCTCGGAGAGCCCGAGGACGTCCCCGCTCTCTCCGTGCTGGGCCAGTTCCGGGAGTTCGCCGGCCCAGCGGTCAACGCGCTCGACATCCTCGATCCGCGAGCTGCCGCCGTCCTCTGGCTCGCGCTCCATGCGGGCCGCGGCGAACTTCAGCCCCTCGCCCATGCCCTGTGGACGGGCAACCGGCAGGCTGTGCGCTCGGAGCTCATCGCCTTCCCCACCTCGCCCCGCTTCCTCGACAGCGCGACGGCCCGCCGGATCGCGGAGGCTCCCCGGCTGCCCGATCTGCTGGACCAAGCCCCCTCCGACACCGACCTGCTCGCTCGCGCGGGAAGGCTGCTCGTCCGGATGGGGTGCTCACCCGACGATCCGACCGACCTCCTCGACTACCGCGACGCGCCCCGCCTCTACGAAACCGTCGTCACGCGCTCCGGCCTGCTGCCGGCCACCCTCGGCAACGCCGCGTTGCTGCTGTCGCTCGCCCTGGACCTGAGCAGCGGCACCGCCGTCCTGCTGGACTGGCCGCCGGGACGGCGCGAGGCACTGCTGGACTCGCTGGGGCAGCTGCTGGCCGAACCCCGATGGGCGCGAGCCGGTGCCACCGCGAGCGAGGCGGATGAGCGGCGACGGGCCGACTGGATCCGCCGCACCGGACGACAGCCCTTCGAACGCCCGGGGACGCCCGGCAGGTTCCGCGTCGAGGTGGTGGCCGGCGACCCCGCCGACCGGGAACCCGTCGAGGCACGCGTACTCATCGACGGCCGCCCCGTGGTCCCGGCAGTGTTCGGTCGCGGGCGCACCAACAGCCCCGAGTACCTGCTGGACGAGGGTCGGCTGCGGGCCGGGGCGGAGCCGCGCGAGGTGCAGCTCGCGGAGGCCTACTGCACCGAGGGGTGCTGCGGCGCGCTCTACGTCACCATCCGGCGGGAGGCGGACCAGGTGGTGTGGGAGAACTGGCGGCGGTCCATGTCGGGCTCCCGAGACGCCGCCGCCGAGCTCCCCGCCCACCGGTTCGAGGCCTCCGCCTATGACCGTGAGGTCGCCAGGGCGGAGACAGACGGCTCCTGGTCCTGGCGCGCTCGCACCGTCGCCCGCCTGATCAAGGCCGGGCTGACCGGGGAACCGGATCTCCTGGGCCGATGGGACGCAAGCCGGGGCTGGACCACGACGGACTTCGACGACCCCGACACCGCCTTGGTGGTCTTCTCGTACCTGCCAGGGCCGGCGTCCGGCAAACCGGAACGGGCCGACAGCCCCCTCCAGTTCCGCTGGGACATCCCCGACGACGGCACCCCGCCCGAGGCACAGGCCGCCGCCGCCTTGCGCCGGCTGGCCGAAGAGGACCCGAAGACCTACGCACGGGTATGCGGCGGCAGCCGCGAGCGCGCGGAGGAACTCGGCTTCCCCTGGCCGGACGGCACCTGACCGACCGGCCTCGTCTCACTTCGTGTTCCGTTGAGGAGCGCCAGGCCCGTGGGCAACCGCTTCAGAGGCTGGTGAGGGCCTGGGGCGACAGTGTCTTGATCATGGTGTTGGTCCAGCGCATCTGGCGCAGGGTCTGCGGGTGGCACGCGGTGGCCAGCGCCACGAGCCGCTCGTCTCTGGCTGCCTGGGCCGCCTGCGCGAGCATCTCCCAGTACAGCGAGTTCCCGGCGGCCGCCAAGTGCAGCGAGCGCAGGTCGCGCAGGAGCAGCAGGGCGGGCTCGGGCCGGTGGCCGAGCATCTCGGCGGTCTTCTCCCGTACGGCGGCGAGCAGTCCCTCGCCCGGCCGTTCGCCCTCGTCGGCCCGCAGGTCGAGCCCGTGCTGACGGGCAGCCTCCGCGATGCGGTCCACGTGTTCGTCGGACCAGCGGGCGAGATCGGTGGCGACGTGGTGGATCTCGTGTTCGGTGCGGTGGCGGTCCGCCACCGCGACGAGCTCCTTGGCCAGATGGCCCTCGCCGTGGTGGAGCGCGCGCAGGATGAGGGTGAAGCCGCTCATGGGCGTTCCTCCGTGGTCCGGGCCCGTGGTCCACCCGTAGTGGCAGGGATGCCGTCCGGTGCGGACGGTGCGGACGCCGTGGTGGTCGGAGCGGGGGCCGGGGTGCCGTCGCCGCCGGCGACGCGCTCGATCCGGGCGGCGGCCGTCTTGTACAGGGGCTGCTTGGACACCGGGTCCCAGTCCGTGACCGTCGTCTCGTTCGCGGCGCGGGCTTCGGCTTCCGAGGCGGGGCGATGGCCTCCCGGGGTGTCCCAGTAGCCGTAGTGGAAGGGTACGAAGACGAGTCCGTCGCGGATCCCGGTGATCCGTACACGGGCTTGCAACGTCCCCCGCGCGGTGGTGATCCGGGCCAGGTCGCCCTCCTGGATGTCCCGCGCGGCTGCCTCGGCCGGGCTCAGCTCGGCCCACACGTCGGGAGCCGCCGCATCGAGTTGCGGAGCCCGCCCCGTTTTCGTCCGCGTGTGGAAGTGGTAGAGCGTGCGGCCGGTGGTCAGCTGGAGGGGGTATTCCTCGCTGCTGTCCTCGTGCGGAGGGAGGTATTCGGCGGCTTTGACGACGGCCTTGCCGTCGGGGTTGAGGGACCGGTATTCCACTGCTTCGACGGAGGCTCCGGTGACCAGGTCCTTGCCGTAGCTCTCGCAGACGTCCGGATGCGCCCAGCTGATGCCCTCGGTGTAGAGGCGCTCGGTGCCCTCGGGGGCGTCCTCGGTGCAGGGCCACTGGATGCCGCTGCCGCCGCGCAGCTTGTCGTACGTCAGGCCCGTGTAGTCGCAGGGGCGCCCGGCACTGCAGCGCTTCCACGCCTCGAAGGCCTGCTCCGGGGTGTGCCAGCTGACCAGCGGCCCGCCGTCGCGGTTGCGGAAGTCCATGCGCCGTGCGTAGTCCAGGAAGACGTCCAGGTCGGAGCGTGCCGACCCGGGAGGGTCGACGGCCTTCTCCGACAGGTGCACCGTGCGGTCGGCGTTGGTGAACGTACCCGTCTTCTCGCCCCAGGTCGCCGCGGGCAGGACCACGTCGGCCAGCTGCGCGGTCTCGGTGAGGAAGATGTCCTGCACGACGGTGAACAGCCGCTCCTGGCCCAAGATGGCGCGGATGCGGGACAGTTCCGGCAGGGAGACGGCCGGATTGGTGCCGCTGACCCACAGCATCCGCACGGAACCCTGTTCGGCGTAGCGGAAGATCTGCATCGCCGGGGTCGGCGGGGCGTAGTGGGGGATCGCCGACGGCTCGACGTTCCAGACCCGGGCCAGATCGGCGACGTGCTGGTCGTTCTGCCAGTTCCGGAAACCCGGCAGGTCACCGTTGGCGCCGGTCTCGCGGGTGTTCTGGGCGGTGGGCTGGCCGTTCATCTGCAGGACTCCGCAGCCGGGCCGCCCCAGCATCCCGCGGATGAGGTGCAGGTTGTTGACCTGGACGGCGGCCGCCGTCGCCTGATGCGACTGGTAGAACCCTTGCAGCACCGTGGACAGCAGCCGTTCCGCCCCGCCCAGCAGCTCAGCGGCCTCGGTGATGGCCGACGCGGGCACGTCGCAGATGGCCGAGGCCCATGCAGGAGTGCACTCCGCGACCTGCCTGCTCAGCTCATCGAAGCCGACCGTGTGCGACTCCACGAAGCCGCTGTCGACCCGGTCGCGACGGATGACCTCGTGCAACAGCGCGTTGAGCAGTGCGACGTTGGTTCCCACGCGTGGTGCCAGGTGCACATCGGCACGCCGGGCCACCACGGTGGGGCGGGGGTCCACGCACACCAGCCGCGGCGGGTCCTCCCCTTCCAGCCGGTCCAGCACCCGCATCCACAGCACCGGCTGAGTCTCGGCCATGTTGTGTCCGAAGAGCGCGATCGTGTCCGCGTGGTCGACGTCCGTGTACGAGCCGGGCTGGCCGTCGCAGCCGAACGACTCCTTCAGGGCCTCCGCCGCAGTGGAGGTGCACAGGCGGGTGTTGCCGTCGAGATGGTTGGTGCCGATCCCGGCGCGGGCCAGGACGGCGAGGGTGTAGTACTCCTCCAGGAACAGCTGTCCGGTGGTGTAGAAGCCGATGGCCCCGGGGCCGTGCGCGCTGAGCAGCTCGCGGGAACGGTCCACGATCCGGTTCATGGCCGTGTCCCAGTCGCACTCGACCAGGCGGCCGCCCTCGCGGACCAGCGGGCTGCGCAGCCGGTCGGTGGCATGGTTGGCCTGCCAGCCGAACAGGTCCTTCGGACCGAGGCGGCCACGGTTCACCCGGTCCTCGGCCCGCCCGCGGACCCCGACGATCCGGCCCGCCCTGACCGCGATGTCCATCGCGTCGCCGTTCGAGTGGAGCACCGAAGCCGACTGCACCCACCGTTCGACCTCGTCCGGCGTGGTGCCCTCGGCCAGATACGTGTCCACGCGGGCCGGCCAGGTGCCGCCTGGCCCGTAGGCGGTCCGGCCGCCCCAGGGCTGCGCGATCCGGTCCACGGACGACTCCATCGGCCACCTCCGCCTTTCGGCTGCTCAGCGAGCCACGTGTACCCCCGCAGCGGCCGGGGATGCACCCGCAGGACGCTGTTCAACGATCGGGTGTACGGCGTGCGCCTTGCTGGGCTAGTGGACGGACGTGCCGGACCGCCTGCGGGCGGCACGGCGCTTTCCCGCCCACCACAGCGCGGTGGGCGGGAAGCGCCCCGCCTCAGCAGGGCCGCGCGCAGCAGGCCCAGGTTCGCCGATCGGCCAGTGGTGTCGTCTTACGGGGCGTGGCAGTTGCCGCCGCGGACCATGTCGAGGTGCATGACGACGATGGGGCGCGCCTTCTTGGCCGCGTTGGTGAGGGCCGTGTTGGTGCCCGAGCGGATCTGCGTGTCTATCAGAGCCAGGGTCTTGGTGTGGGCGGTTGCCTGGGCGGCGAGCCACGCCGAGTCGTATCCGGCCGTGCCGGCCTTCTTCTGGAGGTCCTTCAGCTCCTGCTGCTGCGCGGCGGTGGGAGCGGTGGGCAGCGTCATCTTGGCTTTCGCGGCGACGGCTTTCACGTCCGCGTCGAGCTTTTGGTGATCGGAGACCAGCTTCGCGCCCACGTCCTTGACACACGAGGTCATGGCGTTCTTCTGGGCGTCCTGGCCTGCGGCGATCTCCGCCAGGTTGCCTTGGTGGACGGTGCTCGCGAACGAGGTGTCCTGGTCACCGGCGGGTACGGCGGCCAGCGCCGCGGGTGCGTACATCCCGGTTACCGCCGTTGCGGCGGCTGCCACAGCCAGCAGTCGCTTGCGCATGGCGCTCATCTCCTCACACGGCCTGGGCTCGGAGAGCCACGGGTGCGACCGCGTTCTGACCGGCGCCTAACCCGGTTGCTGCCCGTCAAACGTCGACGTCACCGGGGCCCTGCCCCGCCGCTCTTCGCCCCGGCCGTTGGGGCAACGAGGGGTGGCCTGCCAGTCGGCGGTCGCCGGTTCACTCGGACGCGCGTGCCGTGCGGCGGGCGGTTCGGGGCATGGGGCGCTACAGATGAGGAGCGCGCAGCAGCCGGACCGAGGGGGCCGCGCGCTGCCCGCTTCATCACCACGACCAGGGGATGCGTATGGCCACTGTCACCGAGGAGCCGGTTGCTCCTGTTCCGACGCCCGGGAGAACCCTCGGACAGGTGGTGGTGTCCTGGGTCACGACGACCGACCACAAGAAGATCGGGCATCTCTACCTGATCGCGTCGTTCGTCTTCTTCCTCATCGGTGGGCTGCTGGCACTGCTGCTGCGGGCCGAGCTGGCCCGTCCGGGCATGCAGATCGTGTCGAGCGAGCAGTACAACCAGATCTTCACCCTGCACGGCACGGTGATGCTGCTGCTGTTTGCGACACCGACGTTCGCCGGGTTCGCCAACGCGGTCATGCCGTTGCAGATCGGCGCCCCGGACGTGGCCTTCCCCCGGCTGAACATGCTGTCGTTCTGGCTGTTCCTCTTCGGCGGCGTCATCGTGGTGGCGAGCCTGCTCACCACGCAGGGCACCGCCGACTTCGGCTGGACCGCATACACCCCGCTCAGCGGTGGCGAACGCACCCCCTACGTCGGCGGCGACATGTGGATTATGGGTCTGGCGTTCGCAGGATTCGGGACCATCCTCGGCGCGGTCAACTTCGTCACCACGATCATCTGCATGCGCTCGCCCGGCATGACGATGTTCCGGATGCCGATCTTCACCTGGAACATCCTGCTGACCTCGGTGCTGGTCCTGTTCGCGTTCCCCGTACTCGCGGCGGCGCTGCTGGCGCTGGAGGCGGACCGGAAGTTCGGCGCGCACGTCTTCGATCCGTCCAACGGCGGAGCACTCCTGTGGCAGCACCTGTTCTGGTTCTTCGGGCACCCGGAGGTCTACATCATCGCGCTGCCGTTCTTCGGCATCATCACCGAGGTCATTCCCGTCTTCTCCCGCAAACCCATCTTCGGTTACCTCGGCCTGATCGGTGCCACGATCTCCATCGCGGGCCTTTCGCTGACCGTGTGGGCCCACCACATGTTCGCCACGCAGGCGGTCCTGCTGCCCTTCTTCTCGTTCATGACGTTCCTGATCGCCGTCCCGACCGGGGTGAAGTTCTTCAACTGGATCGGGACCATGTGGAGGGGCTCGATCTCCTTCGAGACACCGATGCTGTGGTCCATCGGATTCCTGGTGACCTTCCTCTTCGGGGGTCTGACCGGCATCATCCTCGCCTCCCCGCCCATGGACTTCCACGTCACCGACACCTACTTCGTCGTCGCCCACTTCCACTACGTCGTCTTCGGAACCGTCGTCTTCGCCATGTTCGCCGGCTTCTACTTCTGGTGGCCGAAGATGACCGGCACGATGCTCGACGAACGCATCGGCAAGATCCACTTCTGGACCTTGTTCATCGGCTTCCACCTCACCTTCCTCGTGCAGCACTGGCTGGGCGCCGAGGGCATGCCGCGCCGGTACGCCGACTACCTCGCAGCCGACGGATTCACCGCCCTCAACACCCTCTCCTCCATCGGTGCCTTCCTCCTCGGCGCCTCCACCCTCCCGTTCTTGTACAACGTGTGGAAGACAGCCAAGTACGCCCCACGGGTCCACGTCGACGACCCGTGGGGGTACGGCCGCTCACTGGAGTGGGCCACCTCCTGCCCGCCACCGCGCCACAACTTCGTCACCCTGCCCCGGGTCCGCTCCGAATCCCCGGCCTTCGACCTCCACTTTCCCGAGATCGCAGCACTCGACTGGAGCGGCAACCCCAAGCGTGACGTCATCGACCAGGACAACGCCTCCGCGCCCCGCGGCTCCGAGCCGGGCTCGGGCCCCGACGTCACCCCGTAGCGGGGGCGAGCGCCGATGAGGAAACACTCACACGAGACGGCCGCCGGCCTGGCCCGGATCGAGGGATACCTCGTGAGCCAGGCCGCCCGGCAGGAAGCCGACCGGGAAGGGGAGGCGTTCGCCCGCGACTTGACCTGGCTGGGCTTCCAGGAGCAGCAGGAAATCGCCACCCGCTTCGCACAGCACCATCTGCGGCTGCGCAAGCAAGGACTGCGCGCCATCGTCGAGCGTGCCGAAGAACTCGAAACCGAATACAGCCGGCGCTACACCGCGCTGCGCACCCGTCTCGTCGGGCTCTGCGTCATGGTCTGCGCCCTCTGCTTCACCGCAGCCATCCTGCTCGCCGTGACCTGATCGGGCCCGTCAGCTGGTCGGCGGACTCTGACTGCCGGGAGTGCCGCCCACTTCCCGGGCGGCGTCGCGGCCGACCTCGCGCAGTCCCTCGGAGGTCTCCCGGCCGGCTGCCTGGGCTTCGTCCTTGGTCGTCGTCATGGCTTCCTGCGCCGTGGACTTGACCGACTCGACCGCCTCGGCGGTGGGCCCGCTCATCTCCTCCTTCACTTCTTGTGCCGCTTCCACGGCGGCCTGCTTGACAGGTTCGAGCAGTTGGCCGGAGTGCTGCTTCAGCTGCTGCCCTGCCCGTTCCTCCGCCTCGGTGGTGGGCAGCAGAGCCGCGGCGAGCATGCCTGCACCGAACGCCATGATTCCGGCGGCCAGCGGGCTGCCCTGCGTCTGACGTGCGACCTGGGCCGGCGCCTGCTGAATGGTTTCACCCATGCTTCCGACCGCTTCCTTCGCGGTATCCGCCATGCCGCCGACCGCCTGCCCGGTGCTGTCGGCGACGCTGTGCGCCGTGTCGTGTGCCGTGCCCATCACGCGCTCCTTCGCCCCGGTCATTCGATGCCGCACGGAGGCGGCCTTGCGGCGCGCCACCCTGCCCGGCGTCAGTTTGTCGGCCAGGAGGTCGACGTTGTGTGCCAGGTGAGCGCGCCGGTGTTCCACGTCGGCCCTCAGCTCGTGGGGTGTCGTGCCCATCGGGCATCCTCCTTCAGCGTTTCCACAGTCTGTTCCGGCTTGAGGTTGACCGTGCGCAGGCGCTTGCGCCCGGCGGCGTACAGAACGGCGCCGACCACGGCCCAAACGGCGGTGACGATCAGCGCGGCCCACGCCGGGTCCATGACGTTCGCCAGGGCGAAGATCACCGTAAGGCTGCCCAGGAGCAGGACCAGATGCCCGGCGTAACCGGAGCCGCCCAGCATGCCGAAGGCCTTGCCGGCCTTCGTCGACTCCTGTTTGATCTCTGCCTTCGCCAACTCGATCTCGTCCCGGACCAGCTGGGACAGGTCCGTGCCGATCTCGCCGATCAGGTCACCGATCGAGGGGTCTTGCGTCGCGCCCGGCGCGTGCCGAGACGCGCCGGGCGCCGGGGGTGCCGGGGGCACCGGGGGTGCGGGCCGGGCCGTGGGCCGCTCGTGTGAGGAAATGGCCACCATCAGCTCCCTTCACCCAGCCGGGGGTCGTGCGCCGACCCGGGCCGGGAAGGATCCGCCTGCGTGGGCGGGTAGGCGGGCGGCGCCGGTGTGACCGGCGGCGCGTGCGTCAGGTGCGGTGGCTGGGACTGCCCGTAGGTGTCGGCGGGGTCGGGGTAGCCCGGCGCGTCGAGACGGCCCCGCGTGGTGAGGGAGGCGTCTGCGGCGTGCGAGGCTTCGATCGGCGGGCGGCCCGCCGCCGGGGCGGACGTACGCCCAGCGGTGGAGTCCGAGGACGTCGCTCCGCTGACGCCCTTGCCCGCTCGGGCCACGGCGAAGCCGGCCAGTGCGGCACCGGCGAGGAACACTCCGGGCCGGCGGCGGGCGAAGTCCTGAAGATCACTGACCAGCCCGTCGGGCCCGCGCTTTTCCAGGTGCTCCGCGACCTGGTGACCGCCGTCGGCGATCTGGCGCACGAGTCCTGCAGCGGGGGAATCGGACGTGCTGTGGTCGCTCATTTCGCGAAGCTCACCGGCGAGCTTGCGTACGTTGTCCGCCAGGCGCCGGGTCTGGGTGTGGGCTTGGTCCTGGAGCTGGTTCCGCAGTTCACCGACGAGGTCCTTCGCTTGTACCGTCGCCTCGCCTACGACGTCCGACGCTTGTTCCTTGGCGGTCTGGGCCACGTCGGTGACCTTCTCCCCGACCAGGGCCGCTCCTTCGCCTGCCTTGTCCTGGGCGGTGTGCGCCATGCCCGTCGACGTCGTGTCCTGCCGGCGGTCGAAATCCTGGATGTCACTCAAGGCTCCTCCTGGTCATGCGCAGCGATGAGTCGGTTGCTCAAGCGGCGCGTACCCCGCTGACCGCACCCCATCCACGGCGGGGCGAGTTTCTGCCGGAGCCTGCGGCCGGGGAGCAGCGGGGACGGCCGCGGCCTCTCCCTCATGCGCCACTGGGCGGGCTCGACGGCCCGCCCGCCCGTCAGGAGGGCCTGGGGCGGTCGGGGGTGAAGGTGGCGGTGATGGTCTTGCCGCCGGGGTGGAAGCGGACGTCGGTGGTGTCGGCGAGCTGGTTGACCAGTCGCCATCCGAAGCTCCCGGGCTCCTCCGGGTTCCAGGGCCGGCTCTGCGGCGGAAGGGGTGAGCGGTCGGAGACCTCGACGGTGACGGCTCCGGGCCGGACCGCGACTTCGAAGCCGGTGACACCGCCGGCGTGGCGGTGGGCGTTGGAGACCAGTTCGCTCACCACGGTCAGTACGTCTTCGACCCATTCCTGCGGTGCTTCCAGCCCGGCCAGCACGTCACGGGCCATGGCCCGGGCGTCCGCGCAGCTGACGTCCGGGGAGGCCGCCGTCGATGGGCCCGGATGGATTCGGGACGAACCGGTCCACTCTTCCATACAGTGCGCTTTCCCCCGCTTCCGTCCGGTAAGCGGCGGCCCTGCTGCCGCCCGTGCCGCCGATGATAGGACGCCCCGCGAGGGCGGTCGGTTCGCCGGAAGGCTACGCCCCTGACGCGGGGCGTCACAGCGGGCGGGATGACAGGATCAGGCGGGGTGGCCGGTATCCGCGTGGGGCGTGAAGGTGAAGTAGCGGCGGGTGTTGCTGAGATCGAAGAGTCTGCGCAGGTGGCGGGGGAGCGGTCCGGCCAGGACGAGGCGGTGGTCGGCCCGTGCGTTGAGGAGGGCGTGGAGAAGTGCGCTGTCCGCAAAGCCGACGTGGCTGAGGTCGACGATGGTGCGGCCTTCGGTGGTGGCCTGCAGGGCGTCCTCTATGACGTGGACGGTGTCGAGGTCGATCTCGCCCCGGACGCGGATCAAAACCCCCTTCGGCCCCGATCTGCACTCGGCCTCTGCCACCGGCGTCGGGCGCGTTCCGGGAAGGGCGGGAGATGTCCGCGTATGACTGTGGGGCTGCATGACTGCCGTCCTTGACGGTCGGAGCCCTCCCTTTCCGCGCGGTGCAGGCGGGAAAGAAGTGTGCGGTTTCTACGGCGACCGCACGGTTGAGGAGGCCCGTACCGCGGTGCCCTCTGCGGGTAAGGGGACACGGCAGCGCGGATATCGCCAACGGCTACTTCCAAAGTACCCCTTTCCGTCGCCGTCAATGCGGCACCGCACGTGCTGGCCCATACGGGCCGCTGCATGCTTCCTCCGGTACGCCCCCCCTGCCGGCCGAGCATGACGGGCGGGAGGAGGCCAACCGCTCCCGGCGTGAGGTGGTTCCCGAACAGCCACCGACCGGGCCCTTGACGGGGTGGGGATGTTCCGGCACGCGCTCCCTTCCTGAATCCGTGGAGTCCCAACAGGCCCGTGACGCAAACAAGTTGACTTACCGATCGCGATTCCTGTGTCATCTCTCCCTGTTCGGACAGCGACGGGAAGGAAAACGCTCCATGAAGCTGAAGCGACTGGCGCAGGTGGGCCTGGCCCTGGCAGTGAGCGTGGTCACGGTCGCCGGGATGGAAGGTTCCGCCTCCGCGAGCGGGCTCAACGTGACCGTCAGCAAGAGCTGGGGCACTTCGACGTTCTACCCGGACGGTGACTGGCTCTACATCACCGACCACACCGCCGACGGCTACTCGGTGCACGGCAAGATCCAGCAGCGGGTCTGCGCCAATGTCGGCTGTGACGGCTACACCTGGGTGGACCTGCGCACGGGTTGTTACGACACCACCAGCATCGGCGACAACGGCACCGAGATCCGCCAGTGCAACTACGACATCACCGAAAACATACCGGTGCGCGTGTGCGAAGCCCGGTACAGCGGCGGCAGCCGCTACGGCGACTGGTACTGCAGCAACGAGACCAAGTCCTGACCCCGCGCCCGCTCGACGCTTGGGGGACGGGACCGCGGCGACGACACCGGACGTCATGAACCATGCGCGGTTCCTGCGGAGCGCGAACGGCACCGCTAGCAGGACCGCGGGGACCACGAGCAGGAGGATCGGCCCGCCGTTGACGGCGACTGCGAGGGCGCCACGTACGCGCGGTAACGGGGCCGGCCCGGCAGGTCGGGCAGCGGGTGGGCGTGCCAGTTGCGGGCCCAAGGCGGCGGTTGCAGGCTTCCCGCCACCAGAACGGCCGTCGGTCGCGTCCGCGCCAGGGAGATCAGCCCACGGGCGGTGATGCTGCCGTCGTGACCCCCGTACACCTGCCGGGCAGCGCATCCGGTGGCGAACGCGGCGCGGACCGCCTCCGTGCCGCTGAGGAGGCACGGCGGGCGCACCCCCAGACGGTGGAGTTCGCCGGCGACGGCGGTGAACGCCGCCCGGTCGGCGCGGCTGCGGGCCGCTGCGCCCCCGGTGATCGCGAACTGCAGAGCCAGATGGGCGGCCAGGGCGGCACAGAGCGCGCTCAGGGCGAGCGGGCGGGTGCGGCACGCGGCCACCAGCCGGGCCAGGCACAGGGCGACCGGAAGGGCGAGCAGCGCGTATGCGGGCAGCAGGAAGCGCGGAGCCGCGTATCCGATCATCAAGAGGTACGGCAGGGCGAGGAACAGCGCGACCCCGGTGGGCACGGCGACCTGCTTCACCCTTCCGCTGCGGTACGCGGCGAAGAGCCCGCCCGCGGCCAGGAGCGGCAGGGCGAACCACCACAGGGCCGTGACGGGCCGGGACCACGCCACATCGCAGGGGCGGCACAGGGTCCGCCCGTCGAGCGAGCGCATCTGGTCCGCGAACGCCGGGTTCCAGCCCAGCCCGCCTTGGATCTCACTGGCCCTTCGGAGCCTCGGCAGGACCCCGCCGTAGCGAAGGTGCGCCTCGACCGCCCATTCCGCGCCGCCTGCAACCAGGCCGACCACCAGAGCCGCCGCAAGGGCCGCTCGCCGCCAAGGCGGAACGGCCCATGCGGCGCACAGCAGGGGCATGACCAGCCAGACCGCGTCACCGGGACGCATGAGCGCGGCGAACGCCACCCCCGCGGCCACGCCGGCCAGCGCGAGGCGGTCCCCGGGACGACCGGCGGCCCTCAGGAAGCACCCGACGGTGAAGAGCGCCCCGAAGGCCACCCAGAGGTTGGGCATGGCCTGGGGACCGTAGAACACGGTGACCCACAGACCCGCGAACAGGCCGCCCGCCAGAGCCGGCACGGGGGCGGGAAGCAGCCGCCTCCACACCCACAGGGACAGCAGCAGGGCCGCGGCCGCCAGAACCGCCAGATAGACCCGGAGGGCCAGTACGGAAGAGGTGATCGCGACGACCGGGGCGACCACGTAGGTGATCCCGCGGGCGCGGGGGGCGCTGAAGAACGCGGCCGGGGAGCCGGGGGACACCTGGCTGACGTACACCGTCTCATCCCATCCCAGGCCGGTTCCCGGTACGGCCAGGAGGAGCTGGACAACGGCGTACCCGACGGCTACCGATCCCAGCCGGAGCAGGTCGCCCCGCCGGTCCCGGACCGTGGGGGAGCCGGCCTGGACGCTCGGCGGACTCGGGACCGCTCCTGCCTTCTGGGGCATCGACGCACCTCCGGGGCGTGGGCACCCCCACCCTGCCCGGCGCGGAACGCCCACGCCATTTCAGGCGGCAGACGGCCGAAACCGCCGGTACGATCGCTGCCTGAACCCGGGGCCGACGCAACGGCGCGAGTTGCGCAAGGCCGCCAGGCACACGCGACGAGAGCGGTCGGTGACTGCCGGCACATCTCTGCGAATCGTCTCTGCCCCGTTCCGGGCGCAGCATGGAGGAGAAGGTCCTCGGCAGGCGCAGGGGCGCGTTCCGTCAGGAGGGAGCTGCCGGATGGACGAAGGCGAGCCGCTCCCCGACGACAAGGGTGAGCACTGGGCAGCCGGACCGTCACCGCCGGGCGGTCTGCTGGATCTGCTCAGCGTTGCCGCGGTCGTCCTGGACACCACCGGACGGATCGTCTTCTGGAGCCCGCAGGCGGACGAGGTGTTCGGCTACACGGCCGAAGAAGCCCTGGGCGAGTACGCGGGACGGCTCCTGGTCCAGGAGGAGCACCGCGACCTGGTGGTGAAGCTGTTCGCCGAGGTGATGGCGACCGGCGCCAGCTGGGCCGGCGCCTTCCCGATCCGGCACAAGGACGGCGGCACCCGCCTGGTGGAGTTCCGCAACATGCGGCTGCTCGACGACCTGGGCGAGGTCTACGCCCTGGGGATCGCCGCCGACCACGGCACGCTTCAGCGCGTCGAGACCGATCTCGCCCTGTCGGAGCGACTCGTCTCCCAGGCGCCGATCGGCATCGCGCTCCTGGACACCAACCTGCGCTACCTCTTGGTCAACCCCGCGCTGGAGCGGATCAACGGGGTGCCCGCCGCCGACCACATCGGCCGTCACCCCCACGACATCCTGCCGTTCCTGGACGTCGAAACCATCGAGTCCGCCCTCAGACAGGTCCTGCTCACCGGTACGCCCCTGATCGACCAGTACACCGTTGGTCGCACCCCGGCCGACCCCGACCACGATCACGCCTGGTCAGTGTCCTTCTACCGGCTCGAAGGGGCCAGCGGGCGGGTGATCGGGGTGGCCAACTCGGTCGTGGACGTGAGCGAACGGCATCGCGCCACCACCGAGGCGGACCGGGCCCGTCGCCGTCTGGCCGTGATCGCCGACGCCTCCACCCGTGTGGGCACCACACTTGAGGTGACCAAGACCGCCCAGGAGCTGGCGGAGGTCGCCGTTCCCGAACTCGCGGACGTGGCGGCGGTCGACGTCCTCGACGCAATCCTGGCCTTTCGCCGCACCACACCCGGCTCCCACGGCGGCTCGGAGCTGTTCCGTGCACTCGCCGTGGCCTGCGCCTACCCCACCGAAGCCGCCGCCGTTGCCGACAAGGTCGGGGACCTGGCCGCCTACGATGCCGACCGCCTCATCACCCAGTGCGTCCACACGGGCCGGCCCGTCGTCATCGCCCACACCGACCGGGAGGACCTGCAGCGGATCGCCCGGAACACCGACGCCGCAGCCGCCTTCGCCCGCGCGGGCGTGCATTCGTACCTCGCGGTGCCGCTGATCGCCCGCAACGAGGTCCTCGGAGCCTTCGACCTGCTGCGCGCACGCAACCCGGCACCCTTCGACGACGACGACGTCCTTCTGGCCGGAGAGCTGGCCGCCAGGGCGGCCATCGCCATCGACAACGCCCGCTGGCACCAGAGCGTGCGCAACGCGGCCGAAACCCTCCAGCGCAGCCTGCTGCCGGGCCGGCCGCCCCGGCTCACGGGCCTCGAAGTCGCCGCCTACTACCAGCCCGCCCAGGCCTCCAGCGAGGTCGGCGGCGACTGGTACGACGTCATCGCGCTTGAGGGAGACAAAACCGCCCTCGTCGTCGGCGACGTCATGGGCAACGGCATCGACGCCGCCGCGACCATGGGACGCCTGCGCACCGCCACCTGCGCCTTCGCCGATCTCGACCTCCCTCCCGGGGAGGTCCTCCAACACCTGGACAAGATCACTCGTGGCCTGGAGCACTACATCGCCACCTGCATCTACGCCGTCTACGACCCACATCACCGGCGGTGTCACATCGCCAATGCCGGCCACCTGCCGCCCGCCCTGGTCCGCAACGGGCTGCCACCCGAACTGCTGGAGCTGCCCACCGGGGCGCCGCTCGGCGTCGGCGGCGTTCCCTTCGACACCACCATCTTCACCCTGGACCCGGGGGACCGGTTCTTCCTCTACACCGACGGGCTGATCGAGACCCGCCACCACCCCATCGACGAGCGCCTGGACGCCCTGCTCCGCACCCTCGCCGAACCGCCCAGGCCCCTGGAGCAGACCTGCCGGTGGCTGGTCGACGCGATGCGTCATCCCGACGACCACGACGACGTCGCCCTCCTCATCGCGCAAGCCGGGCCGAGCACCACGTCCTGACCGCGGTCGCGGCAGATCCGGCGTACGGGGGCGTCAACGGGCCACCCGTGGGCACACGGGCTTCCATGTACGGACAACAGGCGCGTTCCACGAGCACGTCGAGCAGCCCGGCCCAGGCCGGTGCTCTCCTGTCGCCTGCCCACCGGGCGCGGCACGGGCGCTGGGGACGATTCACGGGTCGCTTTCGGCGCCGACTCCTCGCGTACCGGGAAGTCGAGTTCCTGTCCACGCGTATCCCCGGTGATGCGGGCCCGGGTGAGGAATGCCTCCTCCTCGTCCATGTCCGCAAGGTCGTCGGCCGGGTCCACTACCGGATATGCCTGGACTGCGCGGAGGCCGTCATCACGGGCATCGTCATCGACGAACGGTTCCTGTCCACGGGCCTGGGAACCCGGGCGCTGTCCCACCTGCGCTCCCGCCACCCGGGAGTCTCCTGGCGGAGCACCCTGAGTCTGCGCACGACCCGTGATCTCCTGCGCCGTATGCGGATCCCGGTCATGACCGCCGACGTACGGTGCCCCCACGCGCAGTCCGTGGAAGCGCCGGCGGAAGGCCCCTGACTCCTCGGACCGCCGGGCGGCCGGAGCGGGCGCGCAGACCGAGCACCGTCCCGCGCGTGCGCCCGCGCAGCGGACGGGTCAGGCGGTTTTGACGAGGGTGCCGGCGCCTTCGAGTGCGGTCACCTCGTCGGCGTCTGCGGTGGTGTCGGTGACGAGGGTGTGCAGCAGCGTGGAGGGGCCGACGTAGGCGTGGGCGGTGCGGCCGAGCTTGCCGCCGTCCGTGGCGACGACGGTGCGGCGGGCGGAGGCGATGCTCGCCTTTTTCACCGCGGCGTCATCGAGGTCGTAGGCGGTCAGGCCGTCGGCCGCGCTCAGTCCGCAGCAGCCGATGACGGCGGTGTCGAAGCGCAGGGCTGCCAGGGAGGCGAGGGTGAGGGGGCCGGTGAGGGCTCCCTCGGCGGCGCGGGGCTGTCCGCCGGGCACCACCAGGGTGGCCGGGCCGGGTGTCTCGCCGAGCAGGTGGATGGCCTGCAGGGACAGGGGCATCACGGTGACGGGCCGCTCGCGAAGGAACCGGGCGACCTCCAGGCAGGTGGTGCCGCTGTCCAGCACGACGCTCTCGCCGTCGGCGATGAGGGCGCAGACCGCGGCGGCGATCCGGCGCTTGGCGTCGACGGCCTCGTGGGCACGCAGTGCGAACGGAGGCTCCTCGCCCCTGAGCAGCAGGGGGCGTGCCCCGCCTCTGACCCGTTCGAGGACGCCCTGCGCGGCCAGGGTGTCGAGGTCGCGCCGGATCGTCATGTCCGAGGCGCCGGTCAGCTTCGCGAGCTCCTGGACCGTGGCGCCGCCGGAGTCCCTGACGGTCTGCGCGATCCGCCTGTGCCGGTCTGCATTGCTCATACCGGGATTGAACACCATCCCAAAACGAACAGGCAAGACGTTCATAGGCTCCTCTATCAAACACAAATCATGTTCGTTATGGTCGGTGGCATGGAACGTTCGCTTCGGGCCGCCCGTGTGGCGACCTATGTCTACTTCGTCCTGTGCGGCACCCTGATGGGCGCCTGGGTGGTGCACATTCCCGCCGTCGAGGAGCGCGTGGGCATCAGCCACGCGACGCTGGGCGGCCTGCTGGTGCTGCTCGGGCTCGGGGCCTTCACCGGGATGCAGGTGGCTGGGCGTCTGACCGACCGCTTCGGCGCCCGCATCGTGGTGCCCGCCGGCGGCGTACTGTGCGGCGCGACCCTGGTGCTTCCCGGTGTGGCCCGGGATCCGTGGACGCTGGCAGGAGCGCTGCTGCTCTTCGGATTCTGCAACGGCGGACTGGACGTGAGCATGAACGCCCACGCCGTGCACGTGGAGACGGCGTACGGCCGGCCCGTCATGTCGGGCTTCCACGCCACGTTCTCCGTCGGCGGTGTCCTCGCCTCGCTCGTCGGAGCAGGTGCCGCGAGCGCCGGCCTGAATCCGGTCACGAGCATGGCCGCCACGGGCGCGGTGGGCTGCGTGATCGCCCTGGCGTCGGCGCGCGCCCTGCGGCCGGCCATCCCCGCAACTGCCGGCACCGGCCCCGTGGAGGAGACCGAGGCATCACCGGCCGTCACGCGCCCCGGCACCAGGGGGCGCGTCCGGCTCCTCGCCGTCCTGGCGCTGATGGTCATGCTGTGCGAGGGCGCGGCCAACGACTGGAGCGCTCTGCACCTGAGGGACGTACTCGGTGCGCCGGCCGGCACCGCCGCCTTCGCATACGGCACCTTCGCGGCGGCCATGACCACCGGCCGACTGCTCGCCGACCGCCTCGTCGCCCGGTTCGGTTCCACGGCGATCCTGCGCCACGGCGCGGCCACGGCCGCCGCCGGCATCACGCTCGTGGCTCTCGGTCCGTGGATGTGGGCCGCGTTCGCGGGCTGGGCGCTGTTCGGCCTCGGCCTGTCCGGCTGCGTCCCGCAGCTGTTCAGCGCGGCCGGGCACGCCGACCCCGCGGCCGCCGGCGCCAACGTCTCCCGCGTCGCCGGGCTCGGCTACGTCGGCATGCTCGCCGGTCCCGCCGTCATCGGCTGGCTGACCCATCTCGTCGCCCTGAACCACGCCTTCGTCCTGCTGACCCTGCTGTGTGTGACCACCGCAGTGGGCGCCGGGATCCTCCGCACCGGATCCGACCGCACACGCCAGAGCGAGATGGCACGCAGCGGCCACTGACCGCTTGTGCGGCACGGTCCTGACCCGTGCCGCACAAGCCCCTCGCCTCCCCGCCCCTGCTCCTCGTAGGCGAGTCCTCCCCGCGAGCGGCCACTACGTGCGCTGCGCAGGCATCGTCCTCACCGAGACCACCGGCACCGTCCCGCCGGCCATCCCGCGGCCGCGTCCGCCCCTGAAAGACACCGCCTGACCTGGAGGAGCCCCCGCCGTGCCCGCCAACCGACCCATCGTGCTGTTCGACCTCTTCGGCGTCATCGCCTGCCATCAACGCCCGGGCGCCATGGACGAGATGGCCGCCCTGAGCGGCGCGTCCACGGACGCCTTCACCGCTGCCTACTGGGCCTGCCGCCCGCCCTACGACGCCGGGCAGTGGTCGGCCCCCCAGTACTGGACGGCCGTCCTGCGCCGGCTGTCCCTCACGGCCGGCCCCTCCACGACGGAGAAGCTGCGACTCGCCGACATCGACAGCTGGTCACGCGTCGACGACCGCATGGTGGCCTACGTCCAGTCCTTGCGGGACGTCGCCGAGGTCGCCCTGCTGTCCAACATCCCCGCGGACCACGCGGATGCCTTCCTCACCGCCCAGCCGTGGCTGCACGACCTGGACCACGTCGCCTTCTCCGGGAAGATCCGCCTGGCCAAGCCGGACCGGGCGGCGTTCCGCCACTGCATCGTCGCCATGCACGCCGCCCCCGCCGACTTCCTCTTCGTCGACGACCGCGAGGAGAATGCGCGCGCAGCGCAGGCCTGCGGCATGAACGGACACGTCTTCACCGGGCGCGACGCATTGGCAGCAGCCCTTGACACGTGGCTGCCGCGACAAAGGACAGGGGTCGGCCGCGTCCCTGGGCGGACCGCTGCGACAGCCGACTGAGCGCCTCCAGGGGGTCGTCCCCCGGGGGTGCGTTTTCTCATGCCGGGACCCTAGAGTGGCGCTTTCGTATGGGGAGGGAATCGATGCAGGTCAGATATGTCAGACCCCTGGCTTACGCGGCCGTGTGGGGGACGCTGGCAGTGGCCGCGGTGAGCTTCGGTCCGGGCGCGTTGGCGGCGTTGCAGCCCGAGGACGAGCCGGCACCGCAGGCCTACGCGGGAGCCACCGAGCTGCCCGAGGCGCTGTCGTCGGACGGCACGACGATCACGGTGGGGGACCCGGACGCCGCGATGGCCGTCCGGCTCTACGAAGACCCGCGCTGCCCGATCGTCGCGGACTTCGAATCCAGTGGTGCCAAGGCGATCCGCGAGCGGACCATCAAGCGCCAGGCGAAGACGGAGTACACCCTCGCCTCCTTCAAGGACGACAGGCTCGGCGGAGACGGTTCCAAACGCGCGGTCAACGCCCTGCGCGCGGCGCTCGACGCGCAGAAGTTCACCGAGTACCACGCCGTGCTGATGGAGCACCAGGCAGGGGTCGAAGCCTCCGGCGGCTACACCACCCAGCGCTTGTTGAGTCTTGCCGACGAGGTGCCCGGGCTGCGGAGCGAGACCTTCGACGCCGCGGTGTCGACCATGAAGTACGGCGACTTCGTGACCGCCTCGCAGAAGGCGTACCAGCAGACCGGGGACGATCCGATCGGACCGGGCACTCCCTCCGTCGCCATCAACACCACGATGCTCACGGGTGATGTCCGAGGAGACCTCTTCGACGAGGACCGCCTCACGCGCCTGCTGACGGTGATCGACAACGCCCCTGAGGTCTGGCGGAACGAGCGCTCCTGAAGAGCTGGGCGGGGCGCAGAGCCGCTGCCGCTGTGCCGACGGCCCGCACCGGCGCCCGGGGGGACGGGACGCCGGTGCGGTCACCAGCCGCGGTGGTCCTCCGTCTGCGGGAGACGCCACCGTCACGGGCGCGTGTATCCCCGATCTCCGCCCCCAAACGGGCTTCCCCCACGGCTTGTGTGGCACCGCGGTGGACTGAGTGGGAACTTACACCCTGCGGGTGAGGCTCGTGAAGGAAATCTGTGGCGGCGGAGATAGACATTCGCCGCGCGTCGTGGCTAACATTTTCTCGTAGCCAAGGAAGTCGAAGAAGGCGCGGCAGAGACGAAGCTGCCGCTCACGCGGATCAACGCAGGTGCGGAACGGCAGCGGAGTGACGGGGCCGGAAACGGTGGGTTCCTTCACTGGCTGCCGGGCCGAGCGGCCCCAGGGGCCGCAGAGCAGTACCGCAGTACCCGGCAGTACAAGCGATCGAAAGAGTAAGGAGCAGAGCGCCATCAGGATCACCCGGGCGCAGGAGCAGTCCGCTCGGGTACGCAGGCCCCGGATTGGAAGGTGGTCCCCGGTCACGCATACGCGATCCCCGCACCCCCGCCCAGCCGGGCGGGCACGCGGACACAGAAGGCCGGCGTAGTTCGCCGGTAGATGGTGTTGAAAGCTCGGGGCCCGGGTGCCAGTACGGCACCCGGGCCCCTCGACGCGTCCCGAAAGAAGAGGCCTATGCCCCCTCGCAGTGCCCACCCCGTCGCCAACCTCGACGACGACGATTACCCCGCCTACACCATGGGCCGGGCTGCCGACATGCTCGGCACCACCCCCGCCTTCCTCCGCGCCCTTGGCGAACACCGCCTGATCACCCCACTGCGCTCCGAAGGCGGCCACCGCCGCTACTCCCGCTACCAGCTGCGCATCGCAGCCCGCGCCCGCGAACTCGTTGACCAGGGCACACCCATAGAAGCGGCCTGCCGCATCATCATCCTCGAAGACCAGCTCGAAGAAGCCCAACGCATCAACCAAGAGCTCCGCGCAGCCCAAGAGACCGGCCACCAGTCGAAGGCCCCCGCATGACCCCCGCCGTCTCCCATGGCGGCTGTGCGAATGCCGAGGGACCCACTGCCCCGTGGGGTGGCGTCACCGTGAGCGGCGGTGTTGGTGCAACGGGCCCGATGGTGCCCGTGCCGTGACGCCCAGGCGCAGCCGCGCGAAGCGCAGCGGATGGCCCCACCGCGCACGGTCCACCCGGCGCTTCCCGTCTCCGGGCCGGGCGGGCGGTCAGCGGGTGTGGCGGTGTCGGCCGTGCTTGTGCGGCTCGGTGGTCGTCAGCAGTACGAGGGCCAGTCCGAGGGGCAGCAGGAACAGCAGTAAGAGAGTCATGTAAGCACGCGTGCCCATCCAGGGGGCGTCGACACCGGCGAACAGGCGTCCGAGGGCTCCTCCGGACGTGTCGCGGCGCGCATCGACGCGTCGTGGCCGGTGCTGCCGGGCCAGGCGCTCGCTGCGGAACCTGGCGGACAGGTCGTCAGCGCCCCAGCGCGGCACGGACCGTCAGCCCGTGGTGGCGGCGCAGTCGGCGCATCTCCCACCAGGACAGGGCCGTGACGGTGACGGGGGCGCCGAGGACGAACACCGCCCGGACGCCCGCCGGGACCTGCGGGTAGGCGCCCGTGACCACGTCCAGGAGCGCCATCTCCCACACGAGGACGCCGGCGAGGACCGGCGGCACCACCTCGTGGATGTCGGCGGTACGGAAGACGTGAACGAGCGACAGGCCGATGCCGTAGAGGGCGAAACCGATCGACCACAGGCACAGCACCCCGATGGTGATCTTTCCCGGCAGCCCGACGGCGTCCCGGAGCCCCGCCAACTCCGGCGCCATCGCGAGCGCCGAGGTACCCATGGAGGCCATGATGGCGAGCACCGCGCCGAGTGAACGCAGGGCCCGTCGCAGGTAGACGCGTCGCAATCCGCCCCGCGCAGCCGCCACGAACGCGCCGACCACCACGGGGAAGGTGCACACCAGCACCAGCACGCTGGACCAGCTCTGGTTGAGGCGATCGTCCGCCACGGCCTCGACGTCGGTGACGCTGACGACGGCGTTGTAGGTGGCCGTCAGGCCCACCCAGGCCACGAGTCCCAGCGCGGTACGCCACAACTGGAGCCTGCGGACCTGCGGATCGTGCACGATCCCCCGGCGCGAAGGGCGGAAGGCCAGCTGGGCGGCGTACAGCGGGTTGTAGACGCCGCGCAGGATCTTCCGCCCCCGCGACGGTTCGGCGCGCGGCGGCGGGACCGGCGGATGGGCCCACGCGTAGGGGTACGCCTGCTGCGGGACCGGCTGCGCGTACGGGTACCCCGGCGGCGGGGCGTACGGGTACCCCGGCGGCGGGGCGTACGGGTACCCCGGCGGCGCGGCGTACGGAGGCCCAGGCGGCGGGACCGGGGAGCCCTGGCCGGCCCAGCCCGTCGGCTGCCGACCGTCCGCACCGCCCACCGGACCCCCGTACGCGCCCCCGCCGTAACCGCTCACGCCACGCCCCCCGTTGTCCTGCGCTGTCGAACCCACGCATCGTAGTCGCCCCGGCCCCCACGAACAGGGCTGCCTCGGCAGGCACTGCTCGTTGGCGCGGTCGCCACGCCGGCGCTGTATCTGCCCGGCCCGCGTACCAGCGCACCAAGGGGGTGTGGGTTCAGGTGGAAAGCCCGGTGAGGGAGAGGAATTCGGCGCGGGAGCGCGCGTCATGGCGGAGCGTGCCGAGGCGGGTGGAGGTGAGGGTGCTGGAGCCGGTGGCCTGGACGCCGCGCAGGGTCATGCAGGTGTGCTCTGCTTCGATCACGACGCCGACGCCCTTGGGTTCCAGATGGGTGTGCAGCCAGTCGGCAATCTGCTTGGTCAGGCGTTCTTGGACCTGGGGCCGACATGCGAGTGTTCGACGACACGCGCCAGTTTGGACAGGCCGAGGATGCGGTGCCCGGGGAGGTAGCCGACGTGGGCGGTGCCGACGAACGGCAGGTCGTCAGGTCGAAGGGGCGGAGGCTGAACAGCTCGGCGTAGGCGCGCGCCATGCGGCCGGGAGTGCCGTTCAGGCTCTCGGTTCCGGTGTCGATGCCGGCAGGTCAGCCTTCCACGACGCCTTGCCGGTGATCGATGCGGCGAGGTCCATGGAGTACTCCTCGGGTGAGGGGAAAGGTGCTGCCTGGCGGTGGTCCTGCGTTAGGAGCTCGCCGTGGTGGCTGCGGAGGTGGCGGGCTCAAGGCGGACGCAGCAGTGGCCGGGACTGGGTGCCAGGCATGCCTGGTAGTCGCCCTCGCCGAGTCCTTCGAGGACGCCGCGGAGCAGGTGGAGGTTCATGCCGCACACCGTCTGGGTATGGTCGCGGGCCAGCGCGTGGAAGGGGCAGTTGCCCAGCACGATGGCGTCACCGTCGCGGCGGGGCTCGAACCCGTTGCCTTCCAGCAGGTCGAACACGCCCCTTTCGCCCTGCCCGGCGAGCTCCGCGCCGAGGGTGTGGGCCTTTCGGTGCAGGACGGTGCGCACCGGTTCGCCGGTGGCTTCGGACTGCTCCAGGGCTTGGGCGAGGAGTCGTCCGGCCAGCTCGTAGTGCCGCTCGGGCAGGCTCACGGTGACCTGCCTGGCGGAGCGCTTGTAGAGCTTGGCGGGGCGGCCCGCCCCCGGACCGGTGCGGCCGCTGCGCCGTTCGTAGACGACGTCGAGCAGTGATTCGTCCGCCAGGCGGTCCAGGTGGAAGGCCGCGGTCTTCCGAGGCAGGTCCAGGGCTTCGGCCGCTTCGTCGCGGCTGACTGGTCCCGGCTGGCGCACGACGTGTTCGTAGAGCCTTCTGCGCGTCGGCTCGTCGAGCGCGGCGACGGCGGAGACGTCGGGGCGGGGTGCCTCATGCGGGTGGTCCATGCAGACCAGTGTAAAACCCACAGCCATTGACTAAAGAAGGCTGGCGCGTTTCTATTGCTAGTGAAAGTTGCCGATAGAAGGAAGGGCGTACGTCATGTCGTCCGCAACCACCCCCACCCCGTCCACCCCGGCCACCACGTCCCGGAGAGCTGCGCTCTCCGACCCCGGCTACCAGGCATTCGTCATCCTGCGCACCGGGTTCACCGTGGCGCCGATCCTGTTCGGGCTGGACAAGTTCGCCAACCTGCTCGTCGACTGGCCCACGTACCTCGCGCCGTGGATCAACGACATCGTCCCGGGCAGTGCCCAGGCCGCCATGTACGCCGTCGGCGTCATCGAGATCGTGGCGGGCCTCGTCGTCGCCCTCGCCCCGCGCTTCGGCGGCTGGCTGGTGGCCGGATGGCTCGCCGGCATCATCGTCAACCTGCTGACCATCCCGGGTTACTACGACATCGCACTGCGTGACTTCGGGCTCCTGCTGGGTGCGGTCGCGCTCGCCCGGCTCGCCCAGCGCTACCACGGCAAGCAGCCCGCTCACTGACGGCACGAGCAGCCGCAGGGAGGTGACGAAAGCGGGTGGGCCCCTCCGCCCGGCTCACCCGCAGCGCAGCCGCAGCCGCAGCCGCTGCTGCGGCGGGCCCGACCCCCCGCTGCGGCTCACCGCCTGCCCCCCGTGCCGTGCCGGTGAGGACCCGGACCGGGGAATCGGCCTACGCGGACCGGCGGGCGGGCAGCCCCCGCGAGAGGGTGGTGGTCATGGGACGCATCCGTGGTTCTCCCGCACGCGCCACTGATCCGGGCCTGTCGCCCGGAGACGTGCGGCTCGGCGGGTACGCGCCGCTGCGGGACTACGCCGTGATCGGTGACGGCCGCACCGCCGCCCTGGTCGCCCGGGACGCGTCGGTGGACTGGCTGTGCCTGCCCGACCTGGACTCGCCCGCGGTGTTCGGCGCCGTGCTGGACGCCGCCCGCGGCGGCCGGTTCACGCTCGTACCGTCCGTGCCCTACCGGGCCGAGCGCCGCTACCTGCCCGACACCAACGTCCTGGAGACCACCTTCCTCACCAGCCGTGGGACAGTGCGCGTCACCGACGCGCTCACCCTCCACGACGACGCGACGCTCACGCCGATGCGCGAGCTGCTGCGACGCGTGGACGGACTCTCCGGGGCCGTGCCGTTGCAGTGGAGCGTGCAGCCCCGTTTCGGCTACGGCACCAGTCGCACCCGGATCGCCCGGCGCGCCGGTGTCCCGGTGGCGACAGCCGGGAGGGACGCGCTCGCCGTCTGCGCTTGGAACGCCGGTGAACCCGTATGCGACGACCAGGCGATCAGCGGCCACTGCGAACTGGGCCGAGGCCGAACCGCTGTGATCGCGATGCCGTTCGCGCATCAGGAGCCCCTCGTCTTGCCCACCCGCCCCGAGTGCGAGGCGCGCCTGGACGCGACGTGCGCGGCCTGGCGGGGGTGGGTGCACGACCGCCTGTACACGGGGCGGTGGCACCAGGCGGTGATGCGCAGCCTGCTGGCGCTGAAACTGCTGGTCCACGCCCCTTCCGGGGCGGTCGCGGCCGCGGTGACGACCTCACTGCCGGAGGAGATCGGCGGCGAGCGCAACTGGGACTACCGCTTCTCCTGGGTGCGCGACTCCGCCTTCACGGTGGCCGCCTTCCAGCGCCTGGGCTGCCCGGCGGAGACGCACGCCTACTTCTGGTGGCTGATGCACGCCTCCCAGCTCACCCACCCCGCCCTGAACGTGCTGTACCGGCTGGACGGCGGGCACCGCGCCCCGGAAAAGGTCCTGCCCTGGCAGGGCTACCGCGGCTCCGGCCCGGTCCGCATCGGCAACGCCGCGGTCGCGCAGGTCCAGCTGGACACCTATGGCGAGCTGATGCAGACGGCCTGGCAGTACGCCCAGGCCGTCGGCGGCCTGGACGGGGACGTCGCCCGCCGTCTGGCGGAGCTGGCCGACTTCGTCTGCACGGTCTGGCAGGAGCCGGACGCGGGCATCTGGGAGGTCCGCAGCCCGCCCAGGCACTTCACCCAGTCCAAGATGATGTGCTGGGTGGCACTCGACCGCGCCGCCGACCTCGCCGAATCCGGCCTGATCCCGAACCGGCACCTCGACCGCTGGCGCACGCACGCGACGAGATCGCCGCGTTCATCGAGACCCGTTGCTTCTCGCACCGCCGCGACAGCTACGTTCGCGCCGCCGGCGGCGACGACCTGGACGCCGCCGTCCTCCTGGGCCACCTCTACGGATACGGCGGCAACGCGCACCGCATGCGTGCCACGATCAGCACTCTGGACCGCCACCTGCGGCACGGGCCCTACGTCGACCGGTACTCCGGCGAAGACGGCCTTTCCGGCGGCGAAGGAGCCTTCCTCGCCTGCTCCTTCTGGCTTGCCGAATCCCTCGCCCGCACCGGCGGCCTCGCGCAGGCCGTCGAGCTGATGGAGGAGCTGGTCGGCCTCGCCAACGACGTCGGCCTCTACGGCGAGGAGATCGACCCCGCCACCGGCGACTTCCTGGGAAACCTGCCGCAGGGCCTGAGCCACCTGGCGCTGATCAGCGCCGCCTGCGCCATCACCGCCGCGAGCAAGGACACGGCACGGTGAACGCGTGGGGAACCGCCGCGGGCGCCTTCGTCGGCACCCTCGCCCTGACGACCGCACTGCGCGCCGCCAGTGAGCTGCGACTGACCCGCATGGATCTGCCGTTCCTCCTCGGCACGGCGGTCACCGCCAACCGCACCCGCGCCAAAGCCGTCGGCTATCTGCTGCACTTCCTCAACGGACAGGTCTTCGCGTTCGTCTACCTCGCCGTCTTCGCTGCCCTGGACCAGGCCGGCTGGTGGCTGGGCGCCCTCTTCGGGCTCGCGCACGGCCTCTTCGCCGGCACCGCACTGGTCAACATCCTCCT
Organism: Streptomyces sp. NPDC006326; assembly: GCF_040612915.1. Lineage (NCBI taxonomy): Bacteria > Bacillati > Actinomycetota > Actinomycetes > Kitasatosporales > Streptomycetaceae > Streptomyces > Streptomyces sp. NPDC006326. Next base: position 96,643 of record NZ_JBEXRC010000013.1, read on the forward strand.
TCCACTGGTCCACCCGCGCATGGGCAGCCCCCTGACCAGCGCCCCACAGAGCGCGCTGCTGGAACCGCCCGGTTTCCTGATGCGCAACTACGGCCCCGGCACCCCCCTGGTCACCGTCCTCGCCCACATCGGCTACGGAGCGATCGTCGGCGGCTTCACGGATGCGGCAGCGTGAGTGCGGTGGGCGGCCTTCGTCGAGAGAGGGCCCATGGGTGAGCCGGGCGAGGATGCGCTCCTCGCGGTGACGACGCCTCAGGGGCCACCGGTGAGCTGGAGCACCGCGATGCCTGCAAGGACAGCGGTGCTGGCGGTGATGCGCCGGTGGCCGAGCCGTTCGCGGAACACGAGCGCGCCGATCAGGGCGCCGAAGACGATGCTGGTCTCCCGCAGGGCGGCGATGGTCGAGAGGTCACCGCGGGACTGCGCCCATACGACGAGCCCGTACGCCAGGAGGGACAGCAGCCCGCCGGCCATGCCGCGGCCCCAGAGCGGGCGCAGCGCGGTCAGCAGGGCAGGGCCCCGGCGGCCCCAGGCGATGAGCGGGAGGACGAGTCCCTGGCAGAGGAACAGCCAGGCGATGTAGCCGAAGACGCTGCCGGAGACGCGGACGCCGCTGCCGTCGACCAGGGTGTAGGAGGCGATCACCACGCCGGTCCCGACCGCGGCGGCCAGTGCGGGCAGTTGGTCGCGGCCGGGGATTCCGTCGGCGAGGGCGAGACCGGCCAGGCCGCAGGAGACCACCGCGATGCCGAGGGCCTGGCCGACGGGCAGGGAGTGGCCGAGGAGGGTGGTGGAGACCAGCGCCACCACGACGGGTGAGGTACCCCGGGCGGTGGGGTACATCTGGCCGAAGTCCCCGAGTTGATAGGCGCGCAGGAGCAGGAGCTGGTACGTGACCTGCAGAGCGGCGGAAGCGGCGATGTACGGCCAGGCCGCCGGGTCCGGCAGCGGGGCGAGGCAGACGAGGACGGCTCCGCAGCCCGCGGAGGCGAGGCTGATGAGTGTGAAGCCCGCCAGTTTGTCGCGCAGGCCGTGGGTGAGGGCGTTCCAGACGGCGTGCAGCACCGCCGAGGCGACTCCGGCCAGGTGCGTGGAGCTGGAGAGCGCCCCGGGATAGGCCGCCGCCGAGACGGCTCCGAGCGCCACCCGTCGCCGTCATGGCAAGCACACTCGTCCTCGCTGTTGGCATAAACATGAAGGCGTGCCCGGCCTTCCAGCCCGGCGAACGCCACGGATCGGGTACTGCACTCTGTGACCAAGGTGTCCCACTGGGTGGCCGTGTTGGGTGTCGGGGACTGACCTGCGCAGACTGGAGGTGTGCGCGAGGTGATCGTCGGTGAGACGGCGGAGCGCGAGCATCTGCTCGCCGCAGCCGTCGTCGAGGCCGTCGACGCAACCGGCGCGTATGCGGCGAGTGTCTTTCTTCGCTCACGCGACCGCCGGTCCATCGTGCTGACTGCGACGTACGGGACCACGCCCTCCCTGCTGGGTGGCTGGCGACTCATTCCGGTGAACAGTCCCATTCCGGTCGCCGTGGCGTACAGCACGGGGCGCACCGTCCACCTGGCCGACGCGGACGAGACGATGCGCCGGTTTCCCCAGCTCGCCGTGGCGCTGCCGTACGCCTTCGGCTCCTGCTCCGTGCCGGTGGCCGCGGGCGGGGAGACGTTCGGATCGCTGGCGATCGTCTGGGCGACCTCCCCTGGCAACGAGGGCCTTTCCAAGACCCAGCGCCGCAGATTGCGCTCCATCGCCGGCCGACTCGGTGACTCTCTGGTCGCACTGCGTGGCCGTACCGGCGATCCGGTGGAATGCGATCCGGGCACGGCTCCGGTCGAGATCCCGGCTCCCGTGGCCAGGGCCGTGCGGGTGGGCTTGTTCGACTGGGACCTGGTCTCCGGCACCTTCACCGCGGACGACGAGTTCTGCGCGGCCTTCGGTCTGGATCCCGGCGCCTTCGACGGCCGAGCCGAAACGCTGGCTGCCTGCCTGCATCCCGGCGACCGTGCCGTGTTCCGGGCCCTTGCCCGGGAGGCAGCGGGCGAGGGCCGGATCACCGCGCGACGCCTTCGCGTAGAGGAGCGCGGGCCCGGCAGGGAGGGATACCGCACGGTGGAGGTGTGGGCGCGCCTACTGGAGACCGACGACACGCCGACGCGACTCCACCTGCTTGGTTCGATCGTGGACGCCGGGGCCGGCCATGCGGCTCTCGTCGCGGTCGAGCGGTTGCGGGACGGGGTCTTCTCCCTCGCCCCTGACGGGCGGGTGACCTTCGCCAACCACAGCGCCCTGCGGCTGCTGGGCGTTTCCGGCGAGGAGGTGATGGGCCGGGCTCTGTGGGACGTGGTGCCGTGGCTGTCGGACCCGGACATCGAGTACCGGCACCGGTCCGCGATGATCTCCCAGACGCCCTCGTCCTTCCTGGCACGCCGCTCGCCCGAGCAGTGGCTCGCCTTCTCCCTCGACCCCCAGCCGGACGGGGTCACCGGGCGGGTGGTCCCCACCACCCGTCCGCAGGCGGCGTCAGCAGTCGGCGCCTCCGCCACCGCAGGGGCACCGGCGCGGATGGGCGTCATCTACCACGTCTTGCAGCTGGGCAGCGCGCTGACCGAGGCGGTGACGGCACGGGAAGTCTGCGAAGTTCTGGCCGACCAGCTGCTGCCGGCGTTCGGAGGGCAGCAGCTGGCGATCTATGTGGTCCGGGGCAAAACGATGCACCGGCTCTTCCACACCGGCCGTCACGAAGACTTCCTCGACTGGCTGGAGGGCGTTCCGCTGCACGCCCGCCTGCCCGGTACGGAGACGCTCACCTCCGGTGCGCCGCTCTTCATCGAATCGCAGCAGGACCTCTCCCGGGGCTACCCGGGCATCCCTGTCGGAGAGGTGAGCTCCTGGGCGTATCTGCCACTGATCGCCTCCAGCCGCCCTGTCGGCACCTGTGTCCTGGGCTTCGACGAGGCCCACCGGTTCACGGAGAAGGACCGCGGCGTCCTCACCGCACTCGCCGGACTGATCGCCCAGGCCCTGGAACGAGCGCGGCTCTACGACTCGGAGTTCGCCGTCGCGCGGGGCTTGCAGCAGACACTGCTTCCGCACCGGCTGCCGGTGGTCCCAGGCATCCGTACCGTCGCGCGCTATCTGCCCGGCACCAGCGGAATGGACATCGGCGGCGACTGGTACGACGTCATCCCCACCGAGAACGGGGTCGCTCTCGTCATCGGAGACGTACAGGGGCACAGCATCGCCGCCGCAGCCACCATGGCCCAGCTGCGCAGCGCGGTACGGGCCTTCACGGCTGTGGGCAACACACCCGGCGATGTGATGGCGGGCGTCAACCGGACCCTCATCGACCTCGACCCAGGGTTGTTGGCCAGCTGCTGCTACATCCGCCTCGAACCCCACAGCCACCAAGCCCACGCCGTCACCGCCGGGCATCTTCCACCCCTGCTCCGCCGTCCCGACGGCCCGACCGGCGCCCTTGACCTCGACGTCGGCCCACTCCTCGGAGTCGAGCCCACGAGCGCCTATCCCCCCACCCGGCTCGCCCTGCCGCCGGGGTCTCTCCTCGCCCTCTACACCGACGGCCTGGTCGAGGAACCGGGAGCCGACATCGACGTGGGGATCGACCGCCTGCGGACATCCCTGGCCCACGCCTACGCCGAATCCCTGGACGAACTCGCCGACCGGCTTCTGCACAACGCCCGGCGCTCCTCCTACCGTGCCGACGACATCGCTCTGCTCCTCACCGAGCACGGTTCCGGTCACGACGCCCCATGACACTGCGGACCGGCTTCCCGCACGGCAGACGGTGCGGCGCCGAGGATCTTGCGGCCTGGAAAGAGCCGAGCTCGTCGGCGGGGGTCCGGTCACGGGGGCAAGGCGGGTACCGGACAGCCTCGCGGCGGACGAGGCAGCACGCTGCCGGTCTTTTGCTCACACTCGTCCTCGGCATGCGCGCACGGGCTTGTCGTGGTGTGTGGTGAAACGCGATTCCGGCGCGGCGATGAATCTGCCGGCGCCCGCAGGTCTATCTCTTTGACGGAGACAACCGACTCATCGGGAGTGAGCCATGGGCCTCATCCACATCGAGCTGTTCGCGACCCTCGACCTCGTCGGGCAGGCGCCCGGTGGCCCTGACGAGGACCCGCTGGGGTTCCCGTTCGGCGGCTGGCAGGCGCCCCTGCTGGACGAGGTTGCCGGGGCACAGGTCGGTGCCGCGTACGAGGGCACGGACGCCCTCCTGCTCGGCCGGCGGACGTACGACATCTTCGCCGCCTACTGGCCGCACCAGGAGGGCGGCCAGGACAACGAGATCGCCACGCTCTTCAACAGCGTCCCGAAGTACGTGGCCTCTCGCGGCAGGCCCGACCTCTCGTGGGCCGGGTCCACACAGCTCGGCCCCGACCTGAACCTGGCCGGTGCGGTGCGCGAGATCCGTGACCGGCACGAGAACGTGAAGGTCGTCGGGAGCCTGAACCTCGTGCAGACCCTCCTGCGCGAGAAGCTCTTCGACCGTCTCGACCTCTGGCTGCACCCGATCGTGCTCGGCGTCGGGAAGAAGGTGTTCGACGGTGGCGCGGTGCCCACCAACGTCACGCTCCTCGCACCCCCGGCAGCCAGCCCGAAGGGCACCGTCTACCTGCGCTACGGGCTCGCCGACGGCACGCCCGCCACGGGTGACATGAGCGCACCCGATCGGGGTGCCGGCAGCGACGACTGAACCCACCCCGGGCGACTGGTGGGTCCGAGCCGCTGCGGAACGGACCCCGGGGATGCCAACTGCCAACCCCACCGGTCTGGCCTCGGCGGGGAAGTCGTCGGTCCGGGGGACGAGGGCCGACCCTTCAGGCCTCGTGCGAGGAGGACGAAGCCGACGCGCTTCTCCGCCGGAGCCTCGCGCTCCCGTTGCGGAGCCGTACCGAGGACGGACCATCCTGCACAACCCGTTTCCGCCGGTGGGCAAGGACGGCACGGACGGCACATTCAGCAGATGTTTCGTGCTGCGCAGGCCGAGGCCGACTCCTGACGTGCCTGACGCGCCGCCGGGCGTGGTCCGTACCCCGGCCGACTACGGCAGTCGGCTGGTCCGCGGCCTACTCGGTGGCGCGGGCCGGGCGGCCCCCGAACCGTGAGTTGATAAGCCGTCACGTGTCACTTTCCCGCTGCTCACCGCAAAGGGGCTGGTCCATGCCGGGCACGCCGACGATCCGACGACGACTCAACCGCCTGTTCGCCGCGTCCCCAGGTGTATTGACCCGTAGCGGCGTGCTGTGCGGCCGGCTCGGCCGGTCGTGCAGGCCGGCCTCTCCCTCGTCCCGCCACCGGCGGACCCCCTTGTGGGAGGTGGGCCGCGATATGCCCATCTCGGCCGCCACATGCTGGACCGGGCGCCCGGCCAGCACGCGACCCAGGGTCCGTTAACAACGCTCGTGATCAATACACCCTAGGTCGGCCTGCCTATGCTGCCGCCATGGGTTTGGATCTCATGTTGTTCATGGCGGACTGGAAGTATTTGAGTGCCATACCCGTCGAGAAGAGGGCGGAGGCACTGGAGGATGTCGCCCTCGGGCGACCGGAGCTGGACGGCGCGTACTGCAGCGGTGGGCGGAACGGCGGCTGGGTGTGGCTTCCGCACCGGGAGTCCGCATGGTGCGCCGAGTACGACTTCTTCACCACCACTGGCTCCTTTCGCCCGCACTCCCGCGCGGGGGATGCGTGGGACGACATGCGGCCCCTCGTCGACGCGTTTGTGCGCGAGGCGATGGACACCTTTCTCATCGGCCTGATCTGGGATGCGGACCCGGAAGACGATCCTGCGCTGACTGGTGGCGGAGGGTTCTTCCCGGCGGCCACCGACCGCTGGCACCCGCGTGTCCTTCTGGTCTGCCCGCCTGAGGCCTTGCCTGGCAAGGCCCGTGCCTGGACGCAGGTGGAGTCCCGCCTTGAGGAGCTACGCGAACCGTTCGCCGTCGAGTGCGACGGCTGGGCTGGCCGCCCGGACACCTTCGAGGACTTCACCGGGCTTCTGCGTGAATGGGGCGACGTGACTACCGAGGCTGCGCGCCACGGTTGGGGGCTGGTGGGTCTGCCCTAGCCGTCAGCCGCGAGACGAACGTGGTCCGCATGCGTTGAACACCTTGAAGTGAGCGTCACGACTGGCGAACGACGCCACGTGACTGCTCAGTCACAAGAGCACATATACGCAGGGCAGGTCCCTGGCGGGCTGCATGCGAGCCGGCGCGGCGGCCGCCGTTCATCGAGATCAACCACGTCCTGGACCTGGAGTTCGACCTCTAGCAGGCCGCACCCGAACAACCCGTGAGCCCCGGACCGACACGGTCCGAGGCTCACGGTATTCCGAAGGCGGCTGGCGTTCGTCAGAGACGCTGCACCTCACTGTTCAGGGGACCCGCCATGCTGGGCAGCATGTCCTCCCTCTTTGCCCATTCCCGCTGACATGAGCCGAGCTGTTGAGCCGGCCGTACGGGAGAAGGCCCGCACCCGTACCTGCCCGGACTGCCGGGCCCTGCCGGGGGAGAAGTGTGCGCCGGACAGGGCCGGACGCTCCCAGCTGCACGGGGGCCGCATCCAGGCGGCCCGGCGCACGATGGCACCGTTGCCGATGCACCAGATCCTGCCGGACACGGGCGAGGACCGGAGGCTCCTGCCGCTCGATGCCGACTCCGTCGACACGCTGATGGTGTCGTTGCACCCGCACTTGCTGCGGGAGTTCTCGAACTCGCCCTACGAGGCCGCTGCTCTGCTGTGGCTGGTGCTGCTGGAGGCGAAGCAGCACCACCCCGAAGAGAAGTCGAAGATCAGGAACTTCCAGCTGGGATTCATGGCCGCGCCAGCGTACTTTCTGACGCCCGGCGAGCTCAGGGAAGAAGTGGACCTGCTGGCGGCCCGCGGTGTTGTTGAGCGGGTCGGCGACAGCGCTGTCCGGCTCAACCCTGCGGCCGTCTGCCTTCTCGAGTACCGGCAGGTCCCGGCCCGCAGGCGGCTGGAGTGGAACGCGGAGCGCACCGCATGGGCAGGTTCGGCGATGCCCACCTTCCCGTCTGCCTGATCACTGATGCGGGGAGCCGGACTCTACGCTGACGTGATGGAGTTGAGTGTTCACGAGCGGGGCCTGCTGCACGCTGTTGCCCAGGCGTCGGCCCCGGCCGCAATGTCCGCGTTCTTCCCCGCCCTCACCCGGGCTGTCCCACCGGAGGTTCACGCCCCGGAGGACGACCCGGTTCGCCTGGCCTGGTACGAGGAGCAGTTCACGCTCTACAGGGCCTCGGTCTCCCTCTGGAAGAAGAACCTGGTGCGGGTCGTCCACCCGGCGAACGGTGAGCGGCCCGACCTGGTCGAGGCCACGGACGAAGGGCGCGCTGCGCTGCTGACGAGGATGATCAACGATTAATACAGCCCGGGCAGTCGCCACTCGGCCGCACCCGAAACAACCCGCGAGCCCCGGACCAATACGGTCCGGGGCTCGCTCGCGTAGCCGCAGGGCAGGAAGGTCAGCGCGCAGGCACAGGCAGGACCCCACGGATCACCAGATGCCGCCCATACGGGGTGGCCATCGGCTCCGTCTGGACACCGGTGCGCAGCGGTTTCACCGAGAACTTGAAGCCCTTGAGCGGGCCGTGGCAGATGAGTCCGGCCGGGGTGGGGATGCCGATGCCGTCAGGGGAGAGGGTGAAGCCGAGACTCGCGTAGAAGTCCGTCAGCCCCGGCTCGTGCGTGGCGTACAGGACGGCCGCGCCAGCTTCCCGGCCGGGTGCGAGCCGGCCGCCTTCTCCGTTTCAGTGACCAAGGCGCGCCCGATGCCCTTGCCGCGCCACTGGTCGACCACTGCGAGGGAGTCAAGACAGGCGACCAGACCGGCGATGATGTGCGCGTTGGGCGACCCGAGGAGCATGGGGTGGCGAAGGCCCATGCCGCCGGCAGCGCGAGCATGCCGCCGACCAGTGCTCCCGACGCCGAGTCCTCCACCACCCGCGCATACGTGAGCGGCTCCGGAGCGAGACTCTGGTCAATCACGGATGGAAGAGCCCGCCAGGAGCCGTCGGGGTTGTCCGGGTCGGCAAGCCGGATCACCGGCTCCAGCGAGGCCGTGTCCGCTTGGGTCGCGTCCCGAATTACGATGCCGTCCGGCAGCTGCGGCGCGCTCACTGGGATGATGTCTCCCGGCTGCATACCCGACCGGTCGGCCGTAATCGGGGCGGCGTACGAGCGCTCGCCCATCACGTTCCCCGAGTACATCTGCTTTGTGTCCCTACGCGCCGGATTCCCCGATCGACGGGCGCCCTTACGCGCCCCGTTCCGCTTCCCCACAGCGTTCACGCACGATGACGCCAAGCTGGCCACGGCTGTTCTGGGTTCGTACACGGCGAACTATGAGATACTCCGCGAAGGAGTAAATGGCGTTCAGGCGCGGATCATCATCACCAATGGAATGACGGTATCGTCCTTCGCCCACGCCAAGACGGGGTATGGCACTCCGGCGGACGAGTTCCTGCAGAAGAATGTCGACCATGTCGGCGTCTTGGGGCGCGGGGGCAGGCCATGACGATCGTCTTCCGAGTGGTAATTCCGCGAAATTACAACTACGGGGTCCGAATAAGTGAGAATCCTCAAATCGATTCGAGTGGTCGCACTGTTCCTGGCTCTTTCCGCTCCTGTCGTGTCTTCCTGTGCGGCCCTTGAGGACGCCGGGGCGGGGTATCCGAAGGGGGTCTCGGCAGATCGAGACTCACTGGTCCGCTCCTGGGGCAAGGATGGAGCCGAAGTCGCTCTCAAGGCGGACGGTTCATTCGAATCCAAGGGTGTCGACTTCGGCAAACGGGACTGCCGTGACGGGGTTCCGGATCCAGAGGCCGGCAGCTGGTCGTCAATTGACACGGGTCAGGGGGCGACGAGGATTCAGCTGAAATTCGGAACCGGATGCTTCGGCTCGCTCTGGGTCGGAACGATGGACGGTGTGACGGTACTGTGGCGGGAGACGAGCCCGGAGAAGCACGAATTCACATCTCTGAAGTAGGTGTGCCCGGGCCGCACTGAAGCGCCCACCCACGACCGCCGTGCGGCCCTTCCGCCCCAGGGCGACGGGCGGCATACTCCCGGCTCATGCAGCAGGCGTAAGCAACACGGAAGCGTGCCGGATCGTCGGGATCGCCCGGCGGGCTGGGAAACGCTGGCGCTACGGACGCGGCGCGTCCGGCAGCAACAAGGCGGCTCCACCGATCACCGCGGTGGAGCCGCCTTCCGTGCCGTCGCGGTACCTGTCCGAGGCCGACCGGATCCACATCGACGACCGGTTGCGCGAGAAGGCGACGGTCCGGGCGATCGCGGCGGAGCTGGGCCGCAGCCCTTCCACGGTCAGCCGGGAGATCCGCCGCAGCCGGCACCCGGGCAGCGGGGCCTACCGCCGGCACGCGGCCCAGGCCCGCGCGGATGCCCGTCGGCCCCGCCCCCATCGAGCAGCTCGGCCTCGGCGTGAACCAGTTCGACAGCCGGCGCGGCTACATCGCGACCTCCTCGCTCGACAAGTGGAAATTGCTCGGGACTACCCCGGCCCTGGCCGTAGCGCCTGACGTCAAGGAACAGCGTGACGCCGTACGCAAGCAGCGCCCGCTCCTGGACTATGCGCCCGAGCCCAGCCCGTTCACCCGCACCGGCGAGCGGCCCGAGGGCCCGGCCTGGTACACACGACGCCGTCCGTCGCCTACGCGGTCAAGCTCGGCTTCCCGATCACACCGATCGAGGCGTACCTGCGCCCGGACAGCGGCCGCTACCTCGACCCCTGGTACACCCGACGCTATGGCCGCCTCCAAGACGGCGGACCCGGAAATGCTGAGGTGCTGCGGGCGATCAAGGCCACCGCCAAGGGCGGCATCGGCAAGCTCCGCGAGCGCCCCCGCGACACCCAGCTCGGCCAGCCGTGGCCGGCGCTGTCGCGGCCCACCTGGCGCCCCGACATCCGCGCCGCCGTGCTCTCCACGAGCCGGATCATCATGCACCGCACCGGCGGACTCGTCATCGAGACCCGGGCCCCCTTCGGCTACACCGCTGACGCCGGCACCACGGACGACGGCCGCATGCGCCACCTCACCCAGGCCCTGCCCCCCCCGCCTACGCGGCGCGTCCTTCGAAGCCCAGGAGCAGGGCGCCACCGAGGACCAGCTTCTGGCCATCGCCGCCGAGGGGTTCCAGGAGATCTACTTCAAGGACCGCGGCCGCCGCGCCAGCGGGCTGGTCGAGTTCACCGACGTCGACCACATCGATGTCCAGCTGTGAGTGACTCCCACGACCCGTCCTGAACTGCAGGTTTGTGACTGAGCGCTTCAGTTGGCGGATGAGCGCGCCACTTGGCGAGACTGAGCAGCGTAGATGGCGGACGACTCGTCGCAGGCCGGCGTCGCCACGGAGTGCACGGAGGAGCCGGGCCCTGGGCCGCGGGCCGCTTCCTAGCCAGAAGCCCGGCTTGTCGATGTCGAGCCAGGTGACGTGCTTGCTGTACCCGTCGTCGATCACGCACTCGACTCTGGGTCTGATCCCTGAAGAGGCTCTCTAGGGTGCTGTGCGTGGCCGCGGCGCACGCGCTTCACCGTCACCGCCGCCGGGAGACCCGCCAGGAGGAGGGACAGCCCCACCGGGAGCACCCCCGCCCACGCCGTTGGTGAGACGTACGCGGTGCCGGACGTACCATCCACCAGCCACGCACGGACCGGTTGCGAATCGATGTCGCCCTCGACGGGGACGTCGAACGACGAGCCGCCGTCGTCCGGCGTGAAGGCGCCCGAGCAGGACGTCGACGTTCCCGCATTGGCCACGGTGTTGTCGTACGTCCGGCAGCTGACCTCGGTCACGGTCCCGGACTCGCCCCACAGCGCCGCCCGTAGCTCGCCGGTGAAGTTCGTCAGCACGACGTAGGCCAGAAACAGCCCGAACAGACAGGCCAACGCCAGCCACGGCGCGGGTCCGACCTGCTCCGGTTGCCCATCCAGAACGTCCCTACCCTCGCTCATTCCCACCCTCGGATCGCCGACGGACCTCCATGGTGACCGATCCGAAGCACCCTCGGAAGCCCTCCATGGCGTGCTGGTGGGCCCGCACGATCGTCGAGTCGACCGACACCAGCCAGTCGATGTCACCGGCCGCGTCCTTCTCCGCCCGGACCGCCCGCGGCATCCGCGAGAACGTGGCTGTCGAGACGTTTCGGCAACGCGGTGAGGTGCCGCGCCAGACGTCCCGGCCGGGCGCTGGATGGGCCGCGGGCGCAGGTCGCACCGGAACTCGTCGGCTGCTTCGTACGCCCAGATTGCCGCCACCTCCGCTGGCGTCTGGTCGCGGGTGGGCTTGGGGCGCCGGGTACCCGCTGCCGCCCGGAGCCGGCTGCGGCGTTCGCGTGAAAGTACCCAGCCCGCTACACGGCTACGAACCCAGCAAGTTCGATACCGCCGGGTGCCAGGGGCTGCCCGAATGCCGGCCTACTTCAGGACGGGTGTGCTGCACCAGCTTGACTACCAGTCTTTCAACCTCCCGTGCAGGAGGTCTCGGTTGGGGCATGCTGATGACGGCGGACCGGGGGGGCAACTATGCGGCGTAGGCAGGGTGCGTGGGCTGGGTCGGCCGTGGCGGGGACGGCTGCAGTTGTGGCGGCGGGGCTGGGGCCGGTGACCAACTACGCCAGTGCCACCGTGCCAGGATGGGCGTCTCACGCGTGGGTAATCTGGCCGGTGTTCGCCGTGCTGGTGACGACCAGCGTCGGGCTGGTGTTGTGGAGCCGACGGCTGGATGTTGCAGCAAGACCGCCAGCGCCGCTGGGACCGGTGGGCCGACCGGCCCGGGGCCGGCAGGATTCCTTACGCCCCCCACATGTGGAGCGCGTGCGCGGACGTGAGGCCGAGCTGGCCGAGCTGGCAGGCATGCTGCGGCGGCCACGAGGACGGTTCGCGGTGTTGTGCGCGGCTGGCGGGATGGGCAAAACAACGGTAGCCGCGGAGTTCGCCTCGCAGGCCACCGCGGCGGGCTGGCGAGTGTTTTGGGTGCGCTGGCGTGATTCTGCCGACCTGGCGCAGCAGATGGTGCGGGCGGCACTGGCCTGCGGGCTTACCGAGGCAGAGTTGGAGTCCGCGCGGGCCGGGCGGGTGAGTCTGCCCGATGTAGTGTGGCGGCAGTTGGGCCGGGCCCGGCGGTGGCTGCTGGTGTTGGACAACGCCGACGCGCCGCAAGAGATCGGCCCGGCAGGGGAGCCGTTGGCCGACTACCGCGGTTGGATCCGCCCGCACGGCCGAGGCCTGCTGGTGATGACCAGCCGAGATGGCAGCCCGCATACATGGGGGCCGCGTGCCCGGCTACTGCCCTTGAAGCCGCTGCCCGCAGAGCCTGCAGGCCAGATCCTGGTCGACGCTGCTCCCGCAGCTGGCACAGCCGAGCAAGCTCGGGACCTGGCCATGCGGCTGGGAGGGCTCCCGCTGGCGCTTCACGCGGCCGGCACCTACCTGGCCGGGCCTACCAGCCGCTACCGCACCTTCACCACCTACCGCCAGGCCCTGGAGCATGAACTGCCCCTCCTGCTGGGAGCCGAACACCCGGACGCCTCTCATCCGCAATTTGCCCGCACCGTGGTGCGGCACACCTGGGAGGTGTCCCTGGACCAGCTCGCCAGAGAAGGCAACGCTTTGGCCCGCCCCGTGTTGCGACTACTAGCAATACTCGCCGAAGCTCCCATCCCGCTGTCCCTCATCACCCCGGACCTGCTGTCCGCGGTCACCGGAGACGACGTCACTGCCCTAGCGTTGGAGGCTGCGTTTGCAGGTCTGCACCGGTATGGCCTGCTTGACCTCCCTTACTCTCCCGGCAACGCCGGGCAGGCATCGGGCATCAGCGGTCCGGCGCAGGTGGTGCTCCACCCCTTGATCCGAGAGATCAATGCCGTCGCGCTAGCGGCCGAGGCACCCCATCTCGCCACCTGGCACCGAGCCCTTGCCGAGCGGCTGACCGAAGCCGTGCACGAGGTAGACGAGCAGGGGCGCGCCGCCTGGCCTGCCGCCGTACTCCTCGCCCCTCACCTACCGGTGCTGCTCGACCTCCCGGAACCAAGCTCCGCCACACACCACCGCACCGCCCTCAGCACGCTCGCGCAGGTACTGGAGCACGCCGGCGCCTTCAGTGCAGCCCGCCTGCTGCACGAACGCGTCCTCGACTTCGAGAGCCGCACCCTGGGCCCCCAGCACCCCGACACTTTGACCAGCCGCAACCACCTGGCCAACGCCTTGTTCGGAATGGGCGAGCCTGCTGAGGCGATACGTCTGCTCCGGCAGACCCTGGAGGACCGTAACCGTGTCCTGGGCCCCGCGCACCCTGACACCCTGATCAGCCGTCACGACCTCGCCTGCGCCCTGGACGGGACGGGGCAGCATGCAGAAGCGGTGTCATTGCTGCGGCAGACCCTCGCCGACCGTGGCCGTGTACTGGGCGTCGTGCATCCGCACACCCTGGCCAGCCGTGACAGCCTCGGTCTAGCCCTGGACGGGATGGGCGAACATGCGGAGGCGGTCCGCCTGCACCGGCAGACCGTTGAAGACCGCATCCGCGTGCTGGGCCCCGAACACCACCTCACCCTTCTCAGCCGCCACAACCTCGCCAGCGCGCTGGCCAGGCAGGGCGAGCATGCGGAAGCATCAAGGCTGCTGCAGCGAGCTCTTGACGACCACACCCGTGTCCTAGGCGTCATGCATCCGCACACCCTGGCCAGCCGTGACAGCCTCGGTCTAGCCCTGGACGGGATGGGCGAACATGCGGAGGCCGTCCGCCTGCACCGACAGACCCTTGACGACCGCATCCGCGTGCTGGGCATCAACCACCCCGATACCCTGACCAGCCGCCACAACCTCGCCGGCGCACTGGCAAAGATGGGCGAGCAGGAAGAGGCGGTACGCCTGCTGCGACAGACCCTCGCTGACCGCGTCCGTGTGCTGGGCCCTGAGCACCCGCACACCGTGCGCACCCGCGACGACCTGGAGATAGCTTCGGCTGCCTGGCGTGCCGCGCAACGGCGACAGGCCTGGTTGCGCCCCTCGCGACGCTAGGAGCCGTCCCCCACAGGCACCGCATGAAGACACGGACGGATCCAACGCGGCCACGCCCCGTCGATTCAAAGGCTGGGTACATAGCGGTGTACACGCCTGAGCACATCCAGGCGTACGCCGACACCGGCCGATGAGAACGTGCCCGTACTCGTGCCCGACCAGACCTCGTCGAAGTCCTCGTCGGTCTCTGCGTCACCGGTGCCGAGCACGATGGCCGTCTCGCTGAAGTCGCGGACCAGATTGATCGTCTTGCCCATCACCATGCCGCCCGCCCGCTCGGGGCTGAAGTCCCGCTCGGTTTCGCTGCGTGCCTGGATCGGACGCGGTGATGTCGCCGGTGAGCACCACCGTTAGATCCACGTGCGGAACGCCAAAACCGTCGGCGATCACGCAGATCATGGCGTGCACACTCTCGATGATCCGGGTCAGGCCAGGCTGGGCACCATGTTCCTCAACCACGTCAGGGCATAGGTGGCGCTCACCTCGTCCTCTCGCTCGATAGTCAGGTGCCGCCCATATGCGCCGTACCACCGACATGCCCGCACGGCGATCTCCCCCCCGAGGCACCGCCCGGCGACCATCCCCTATCCACAGGGTCAACGACCACGCCGCAGGGCGAGCCCTGCTACGTGACAAGCTCCTTGATGGCCTGCGCCGCGCGGAGCGCACCCTGTTCACCCGTCCCGCGCCGAAATCCGCGCACGCCCGGATGAAATTCCTTCGCACGCGCGAGGGCGGCTCCTCCAAGTCCCTGGCGGAGCGCTTGGGCGTCTCCCGCAAGACGGTGGATCGCTACCTCTCCAGAGCAATGAAGAAGCCGCAGAAGCGGCTCCAGGCCGCCCTGGAGGAGGAGACCGAGGCTGAGTGGCAACCGCAGGTCAGAGCACAGGCGAGGGCGCGCGCAGCTACCAGGCCATCAGCACGAAAGGAGGCGAGGACGTCTACGCGAAGCTCCGGAAGATGCTGGGCCGTCGCAGCGCAGGGCAATTGGCGAACGGCGGCGAGGACATCGTGTTGGGCCACCGCCGCAGCAAGGTCGACCTGCGAATACCCACGGGGTGGCCTACCCTCGCTACCCCCCCGAGCGGTCTGACGAACCCGAAGAAGAAGCACCTCCAGCGCCCTGGCAGGTGATCACCTGGGACGCCGTGACCGGTCAATGGCAACAAGCGCGCCTTGACGCCCCACCGCCCGGCACCATCTTCGTGCGCTGCCGGATGACCCGCAGAGCCCCGCAGCTCGGTGCTGCCGCGAGGCGACAATGGTGGCGGCGCACCCGCGACCCGCAGGATGCAACGCACCCACGCAACGCCCTCCGGTGCCTGGCCCTGCCGGCAGCCGAGAACAACACCACGATCCGCAATCTGGTCGAGGCCCTCGCCGAGAGCCGGCCCACCCAGTCCGAGTTTGAAGAGCGCGCCGCCCAGGCCCGCGCCGAGCTCGCCTCCATCCTGGGCACGGTGCCCAGTGCGGAAGCCGAGACGAAGGCCCGCGGCCTCCTAGAGCGCCTGGGCGCCACCCAGGACTCGGCAGCCGCGTAGTGGCGGCCATCGCCGTCGTCCTAGACCACACGGCCGCCACCGCCCTGCACGACCCCAAGGCCCCGTTCAACGAAGCCGTCGCCGCCTTCTACGTCCAAGCCTCCGGGGGCCTCGGCACGCTCTACGCCCCGGTGCTCTCGCTTACCGCCGGCGACACTGAGCGCCCCGGCCTGCTGGCTTGCATCCACGGACTTCGGTTCATCGAGATCGAACCGTTCGACACCGCGGCCGCGCTCGCCGCCAGCGAACTGCTGCGCGCCGGGCACTCCTGGGCGACCGTCCACGCCATCCACGCCGCCCGGCCCTTCGCGGACTTCCCCTCCGGCCGGTACCTGCTCACTCTGGAACCCGAGCTGTACGACGGCACCGGCGTCCAGGCCGTCCATCCTGATCAGTGACAGGACTGCCCAAGGCCAGCCGGGTCACCCGGCGGGGCCCCGCGTGCGCCCCGTGCTACGGTCGAGGCACTTGAAGGGGCACACGCCATTTATGGCCACTGCCCCCTCTTCTTGTGGTCCGCACGCTGATCGGCGTGGGGACCATTTGTTTTGCCGGCTGCTGCTACGTCGGCATCGGCGTCGCAGCCTCCCCCGGTGCCGACGCCCAACTCCCCAGATTGCGTCACCGGGGCTGTCTGACCCCGAGGGATGGGGTCTCCGCTTTTGGCTGCGGCCTGGCCACGCGCGGACAGGAATGAGCAGATGGCGGTCTCTTGGGTGCGCGACCGGCCGCCTTCGATGTTCCAGCGCCTGCTCCGGGGGAGCGGTGGGAAGGAGCTGGGGAGCGGTGACGCGGGAGAGCTGGGGGCCCTGGCAGAAACGCCCGCGCTCAGGAGAGTTGGTCCGCCTGGCCCGGGCTTGGGATCGGCGGGTGGAGTGCCCGTCCTGCAACGTGCCCGTCGGCCGTGCGTGCCGGACTCCCTCCGGGTAACCCCACCGGGCCCGCCGGGACGCTGTGGGACGGCCTCCGTACGAGCAGTGGCGCAGGGAGGGACTTATCCCTGATCTGTACCAGGCCCGCCAGCCTCCCGCCGTCCTTCAGGCCGACCGAGCGGCAGCTGCCGAGTTCGGTGTCGATCAGCCGCTCGCCGACGCCGCCGTGATCGTCCGGCACTTTCTGGCCGACCGCCTCGCACTCACCCTCGGCGATAAGGCCGCGCTCGACCTATTCGACGAGACCGCGCGCACCCTGGTCCTGGCCCGCGGCCCCGAAGGCGCCGCCGACGTGATCACCACCCTGGTCTCCCAAGTCGTCGCGCTTGGCGTACACCGAGTGGCTCCGCTCCCAGGTCGCCCACGCGCGCCACCGGCAGCGGGAGGAACGGCGCATGCGCGCCGAGCGGTGATCGGTAACCGGTAAACCGAGTCGGCAGGGGTGGGGTTCGTGCGGGGTGACAACCGGCAGATCCAGACGGCGGTTCTGGGCGGTGCGGACTCGGAGGAGCCGTTGATGCTGCCGCTGGAGGCGATCGAGCATGCCTTCCGCCGGCGCCACGACCAGGACACGTTCTGGTGCGGGCTGCTGCCCGGTAAGAACCAGATGTTGTCTTGACAACAGTTGTCGCGGCATTCAATCTGGAAGGGTGACAGCTTCCAGCAGCGGCCTGCATGATCATCTCGGCTACTGGCTCCGCCGACTCTCCGACGAAGTCCACAGCCGGTTCGAACGAGAACTCGCCCAGCACGACGTGACCGTCTCCCAGTGGGCAGTCCTGATCACCGTCCACCGCGGCGACGCCACCACCACCCGGGAAGTGGCCCGATACATGGACATCGACGCCGGCGCGGTCTCCCGCCTGGTCGACCGCCTGGCCGCCAAAGGCCTGATGACCCGCGAACCAGACCCCACATCCCGCCGCATGCTGCGGCTGGCACTGACCGACACCGGCCACGACCTGGCCCCGCAGCTGGCCGAGATCGCCGATCGCAACGACGCCCACTTCTTCGCCAGCCTTGACCCGGCCCAGCGCCACCAGCTGGAGGAATGGATACGCCGCCTGCTCGGCGAAGCCCACCCACAGCCCACCCCACCACCAACCTCCTGAAAGACGCCACCATGAGCACCGCCCCCACCACCGCCCGCTCGGTCACCAAGACCGTCACCATCGAGCGCCCCGTCGCCGACGTCTTCGCCTTCCTCGCCGACGCGGCCAACTGGCCCGCCTGGGCGATCGTCAACATCAAGGCGATCGAGCCGACCGACGACCCGGACTGGTGGCTGATGACCACCCCGCACGGCCCCGCCAAGCTCCGCATCCGCGGAAACGTAGAACTCGGAATCCTCGACCACGACTACGTCGAGGACCAGGCATCCTGGCAGGTTCCCGCCCGCGTCGTCGCCAACAGCACCGGCTCCGAATTCATGATCACCTTCTTCCAGCCCCCGGCCTTCACCGACGCCTTCTTCGACGAGCAGGTCGCCCTGGTCGACACCGAGCTCGCCACCCTCAAGCGCATCCTCGAAACAGGCGCCTGACCTGGCCCAACACCTCCATCGCGTTACAAGCCCTTTGATGGTTCCGGCAGATCCGCCGGAACCGAGAGGGTTCTCCTGGCCAGCTGACCCCCGCCACCCATGGGGTGACGGAAACGAGAGAAGATGCACCGTGGATCCCCGCATACCTCGCCTGCGTCGCAAGCTGGCCGCGATCCCGTTCAAACCACTGCGCAGCCACTCCTTCGGAGAAGAGCAACACAAGCTCTGCCTCGGTTCGAAGCTGGCGGAAGCACGCGTCGCCGCGTTTGAGGCCGAGCACGACATCGTCCTGCCCGACGCCTATCGGCAGTTCCTCACGCACATCGGCGGCTCAGGCGTGGCACCGTTCTACGGCCTCATGCCGCTGGAGCAGTGTTCCCTGCTGGTCATGAATCCGCGCGAAGAACGGGGGACACCCCGCGGCTTCGACGGCACAGACCCCAGGGCCCACGGACGCGATCTCTTCCTCCACATCATCGAGATGGGCTGCACCGACGTATGCGTCATCGCGGTGACCGGTCCCCTCACCGGCCGCGTCCTCATGGGTAACAGCGACGGCTTTTGGGGCCCCAATGTCTCCTCCGCCACCGACTTCCTCGACTGGTACGAACGCTGGCTCAACCACATGAGCGCCGGCCGTGACAACCGGGCCCTGGAACTCACCTCACCGCGGCTTCGTGCCCATCCAAACCGCCATCGCATGGCTCCGAAGATCTGACTCTCCGTAACAGCTACACGGAAAGTGAGCCAGAACCCGTTCTCGCGACCGAAGCCAGGCGGCTGGCCTTCTGGTCGAGTTCACCGACATCGACTACATCGATGGGCACCTCCACGTGGTTTTGGTGTCGGCGCAGCAGCTCAAGCCGTTCGTGTTCGTTGCCCGGGCCCTGGCGGACCAGCTCGATGTACTGCCGGATCACCGCCAGGGACATGCCAGAGGAACGCAGCTTTGTGCACCGAGAACGGCAGGAGCTGGCCGCGACGCCCGGTATCGGCGTCGCTATCCGCCGGGACGGCCCGGGCCCGCACGACCGGGTCGCATCCAGGCGACCGGATGAGCGTTGACATCGCTGTGGGACACAGGGCTGATCTGACGGACGCGCAGTGGGAGCGGCTTCGGCCGCTTCTGCCGGTGAGCAACGGGCGTTGTGGTCGGTGGCGTGATCACCGGCAGGTGATCGTGCGCAGCGATCTTCGCAGCGCCTCCCCTGTCGCCGGCTACCTCCTCAACATCGAACAGGCCCTCGCCCCCCCGATCACTCCTGCGACGCCTTGTTCTACGCAGGTGAAACCTCGTGTTTCGCATCCCATGACGACCACGACCGGCCTGGTCTCCAGGAGCTCTGACACTCCAGGTGGGAAACAGGTCAGCGGACAGTCGGCCGATCCAGTGCCCAAGGCCGTGGAGCAGCCGTCATGCTCCCCTGGCAAAGCACGGGCGTGAGCCCTTCTCACAGCCTCACCTCGGCCGAGGCGAGCACCGGCACCGAGTGCGCTCATCGGATGAATGCGGCGGCGTCAGGGCGGCCCAAGGGGAGCTGCACGCGGGAGACGTGGTCGGCTGGCTCCGGCGCCCCTCGTCGACGGTCTGCGGCAGGACGGACTGGGGTTGCCGTGTGGAGCGCGTCCGAGGGGACGTCTCCTGGTGCAGAAGGAGGAACCCTGATGTCCTGGCAGAACTTCCGAGCGAAGGGTCCGGTCCTCGGTCTCCGGCGACCGCATCCGGGCCGGCTCCTGGCCGCGGCCGGCCTGGCAGCCGGCTGTGTGGCGGCGCTCCCTGCCCCGCTCGCCCACGCCGCCGAAAACCACGTCCCCTGCTCGGTCCCGGCGCTCGTCGAGGCGATCAAGGAAGCCAACGACTCACCGGGCGCCGACACCCTCCGCCTGGCACGCAAGTGCACGTACATCCTCACGGCACCGGACAGTGATGACAACGCCAACGGCCTGCCGTTGATCACCACCGAAATCACCATCCACGGCAACGGAAGCACCATCAAGCGAAGCTCGCGGGCCGCGACCCCGGACTTCCGCATCCTCGCCGTGTCCGGGGAGGGCAACCTCACCCTGGAAGAGATCACGATCGCTGGGGGAAGGACTGCCGATGCCGCCGATTGCCCGATCGCACCCGACCTGATCTGCGGCGGTGGAATCCTCAACGCAGGCACCCTTGCGCTGAGCGCCAGCCGGGTGACCGGCAACAGTGCCGCCGGCAGCGTGGGCGACGCGGTACTGGGCGGCGGCATCCACAACGAAGGCACGGCCACGCTCACCGACACCCGGATCGACGGTAATACCGCCACCAACACCGGCTCTGGGCAAGCCGTCGGCGCAGGGGTGAGCAACTTCGGCACTCTCACCGTGAAGCACGGCACCATTACCCGCAACACTGCTACCGCCACTGGGCTGCAGGCGGTCGGCGGCGGCCTGGACAACTTCGGCGACGCCTCCGTGACCAAGACGGTGATCAGCGCCAACACGGCGACCAACACGGGTGGCGGGTTCGCGCGGGGCGGCGGCATCGCCAATGCGGGCAGCCTCACCGTGCGTGGCGGGTCCGTGCACGAGAATCGTGTCGATTCTCCAGCAGGCATTGTGGGAGGCGCCGGGATCACCAACCGGGCGGAGCTGAAGTTGAAAGCTACTTCCGTCCGCGACAACAGCGCCAGCGCATCCAACGGCACCGTCGAAGGCGGTGGCCTGCGCAATGCCCTCGGTGGCACGGCAACGCTGACCCGCACTCGGGTCAGCGGCAACACCGCCGACGCACCAGGCGGCACCGCACTGGGCGCCGGTGTCTTCAACGGCGCCGACAGCACGACCTCCCTGGAACGCAGTCCCGTAAAAGCGAACATCGCAACGGCCTCCGGCGGGAGCGCCGACGGCGGCGGCATCTACAACCAAGCCGTCCTCGGCGCCGTAACACTGACCAACAGCCGCGTGAAAGACAACCGCCCGAACAACTGCGCCCCGCCCGGCAGCGTGGCCGGCTGCACAGGCTGAGCGAGCCCGCCAGCCGGCCAGGTCCCGCGCCACCCGTGATGCAGGCGATGGCCGTAACCAACTCTCCCGTAGCAACGAATTACGCGATCGTGCACACGTGTAGCTCTATGCCGCGATTCCATGAGGCCATCGCCAACCGCCTGCGGCTCCGTAGAGTGCGGACGGGTCGCCCCGGGTTGGATGGGGTGGCCCGTCTTGTTGTGGTGTGGTCAGTCGAGGTCGGTCTCTTAAGGGGGTGCTGCGCGGCGGCTTGACTGGTGCTACAGGTCGGCTATGAGGAGCCGGTAGCCGGCGTCGAGGGTTTCGCGGTGGAGGAGGTCGGCGTGGTGTTGGTGCCATCGGCGCGTGCGCAGGTCGTCAGACAGGCGGGCCAGGCCCGGCTGGAGCATGCTGGACCAGAACGTGTGGGGTGCCAGCTTTCTCGCCGAGGAACAGCGGCTCCAGTCCCTCACGCTGAACGGAGACGCAGCAGGACTGTGGTACGCGAGTGTCACTGCTGGGCGGGAGAGGTTCCGCGCAGTGTCGGGCCGGCTGCCCCGTTAGGCGGCGGCATCCCCACCCTGGTCGGCACGCGACGCCAGGCACACGATGTGATCAGCGCATACACGATCGCGCAGAACACTTTCCGATCCGACACCGGAGCCGTTCCACCGCCCTCCCGACGTGGCTTGAACGGCGGTATCAGCGGCGCCGCAATCTCCCACAGCCCGTCAGGAACGAGATCGCACTCAAGATCCACAGCCGTAGCTGGCGATCAGGCCTCAAAACGGCTACGTCCAGTCGGCCCGTCCGAGAGCGTGACGGCTGCCCAGCCCGGTCTTCTAACCTGATCGCGTGATCGACTACGACGATTCCGGCCGCCTTATGGTCCAGGTGGGGGACTCCGGGCCCGCACGCCTGCTGCTCTCGGAGCCGACCCGGCGGTACGAGGACGAACAAACACTCGACTTCCTCGTCAGAGCCCGCGGGCCCTGGGGAAGTGTCGAGACCTCGGTGGAGACCTGGGACGGCGACGGTCTGGACGCCTTCCTCGCCTCACTTGCCGAAGACTTCCGGGGCTGGGAAGGAGCGCGCACCTGGCACTCCCTCTGCTACGACCTGACCCTCTCAGCGGAACACCACTCTGGTGGCCACGTCCGACTGACCTGGGCAATCCGCAACCGGGCACCCTCCGAAGGATGGCAGTTCGAGACCACCACGGTGCACGCGGCAGGGGAGGACATGCGCAACCTCACCGCCGAGATCCACACCTTCATCGCGAGCGTCGCAGAGTAGCTGAACGAGCCCCGATGCCGCTCCTCACCACATGAGATGACGCCTAAAAGCCACCGCACGCTCCAGCACACGCGTGAGAACGACCGGGTTCAGTCCTGGCTCACACGTGGGACTCTCGAAATCACCGGCCGCACTCTGCGACACGCGCGGGCTCGGGACCGCGAGTAGGCCGAGCTGACGCGCGAGGGCCAGGATACGGACCGCTTCACCATGGGGCCGCAGTCTGAGCCCGCAAGCGCCGCCCAGGACGACGCCCTCCAGGGTGGAGTCATGGCCGAAGGCGCCGTTTGGCAGCGGCTTGTCCGATCGACGCCGACACCGCCATCGACCGCCCGCCTGAGCCTGGGCGTGGCGATAGACGTGCCCCGCTTCGGCCGAGGGAGCGCGGCGGCGGGCCGGGTGAGGCACGCGCTGCGACGGGGCCCGTGCCTCCGGGCGCGGGACTGGCATAGCCAGGCCGGTTCCCTGTGGCGGCCTGGCGACGGCACCCGGTGGGGGCGGCTGGGCGCCAATCCTGGGAGCACAAGGCCCGCCCGGGGTGGCTTCGTTTAGTACAGCCTGCCGGTCATCGGGGCGCGCCCGGGTCCCGGTTGTGCTGGGATTCGATCATGGACAGGCCTGATCAGAACCCGGCCCCGGCTTGCGGGTGACGTCTGGAGCAGCGGCAGCGGGCCCGGCTTGCTCTTGCGGCCCGGGCGCGCGGCGCATCCGAGCTGGCGAGGTTACTCGACATGCTGGCACTTGGCGTCGAGTGGGACGCGGAGCCGGAGTTTCTTTGCGGGGGGATGGACCTGGGGGGGTTCAACGACGCGGTCTAGTGCTGGGACCGTTCGCCGGGATGGAGCGCGGGTACATCAGGTGCCCCGCTTCGGCGACGGGAGCGCGGGCGGGGGCGGGGCGAGAGAGGTCAGGCGGCCTGCCGTTGCCGGCTGAGGGCTTTGACCAGCTGGTCGCGGGTCATGGTGGAGCGGCCTTCGATACCGGCCGTCGTGGCCTTCTTGTACAGCTCGGCCTTGGAGAGCGACTGCAGATCCTCGCTCTTCTCCGAGGACTGGATCCGTTTCTTGCCCGCCGGCTTCCTTTTGGCCTGCTTCCCGGCCGTCCTCTTGGTAGTGCTGCGGGTGGTGGCCTTCTCGCTGCGGGCCCGCTCCACGCTCGCGCGCAGTGCCTCCATCAGGTGCACGGCCGGGGACGGCTTGGGAGCCGGCTCCGCCTTCTCCACGCTCTCGCCTGCCTTCTTCGCGTCGATCAGGGCGGCGACCTTCTCCTGGAAGGTGTCGTGGAACTCTTCCGGATCCCATGTCATGCTGAGCGCGTCGATGAGCTGCTCGGCCATCCGCAGCTCCTTCCGCGACGCGGCCGCCTTCCCGGGCAGACTGTCGATCTCCTGCTCCGGGTCTCTGATCTCGTCCGCCCAGTGCAGGGTGTGCAGGGTCAGCATGCCGTCCTCGGCCTTCACCGCGACCAGGTACTCGTGCTGGCGCATCACGAACGTCGCGACCCCGGCCTTCCCCGCCCGCTCCAAAGCCTGCTGCAGGAGGCTTTAGACCTTGCCGTACTCCTTGCCGCGGGGCGCGAGGTAGTACGTCTTGTCGAAGTACATCGGCTCGACCTCGTCCAGGTCGACGAACCCGCTGATCTCCAACACCTGGGAGCGGCCCGGCGCGATGTCTTCAAGCTCCTTCGGCTCGTCGATCACATACTCCTCACCGGTGTCGTAGCCCTTGACGATCTCCTCCAGCGGCACCTCCTCACCGGTGCGCTCATTGATCCGCTTGTTGCGGATCCGGTCGGAGGTACCGCGCTGCAGCTGGTGGAAGTGGATGGTGTGGCTGTCGGTGGCGGTGTAGAGCCCCACGGGCAGGCTGACCAGCCCAAAACTCAGCACCCCGGCCCACACGGGTCGGGCCATCGCCACCACCGCCCTCCGCTACCGGGCTGTCTTCCTGCCGGGCCACTGCCCACCAGAGGCGGCCCGCATGCCCGGCGAAGCGGGCCTCGCAAGACACAGGCGGCCGGGCCACCCCGGCTCCCGGGCAGCCCGCGCCAGTGCCGACAGACCCGCTCGGGAACGTCGGCGGGCCGACTCTGATGACGACATCGGCTGGACCGTGTCGGTGGACTCCACCGTCTGCCGGGCTCACCAGCACGCCGCCGGAGCCAGGAAAAAGGGGCTCCGAACCGGGCCGAAGCCGCCGACCATGCGCTCGGACGCTCCCGCGGCGGCTTGAGCACGAAGATCCATCTCGTAAGCGACAGCCGTGTGCGGCCTAGTCCTTCGCGTCACTGCAGGCCAGGCGGGCGACGCACGGCTTTCGAAGCCGTCATGGCAGGCCTCCGTGTTCCGCGAAGCGGACCCGGAAGACCGAGGACCCGGCCGGAGGCCGTCCTGGCCGATCGAGCCTACTCGTCACGTGCGATCCGGAGCCACCTCCGCCGGCGCGGGATCCGCGCGGTCATTCCCCAGCCGTCCGACCAGATCGGCCATCGTCTGCGGCGCGGCCGCGTCGGCGGCCGTCCGCCTACTTCTGACGCAGAGGCATATAAGCAACGCAATGCAGTCGAACGGTGCATCAATAGGCTCAAGCAGTGGCGCGGCCTGGCTATGCGGACGGACAAGCTGGCCATCGCCTACCAAGCTGCACTACATCTCGCGGGCATCCTCATCTGGGCACGACGCTGACTACAGAAACGGAACGCAGCCCGAGCGAAGTATCGCGCGTCACCCGGATTCACCAGTGAGGCAGGCGTGACATAGGCATCGGTCCGGGTGAGGAGCGAACGGCGCCGTCTCGGCTCGGTACTGGCACGCGTACTGCTCCAGCGTCACGGAGATGTCCGCTGCGTGATCCGCTGAGATGAATCCACGTGCACGTCGGGCCTCTTTCAGTCGCTCCAAGACCCGCGGCGTGTGGACGAGCTTCGGCCGGAAGCTGTGGAGGTGGCGCGTCGCCATGTCGATGACGATCCACCGCCCGGTGTGCCGCTCGCGCCCCACGGACGTGATCCGATCACCCCCCGGACCCCAGTACGCGTCCGCGACGTACACCTTCGCTCCGCCCTTGAAGCACTTTGTCCCGGGGCGCAGCTCCTGGCCTCCAACCCCGCATCGGCGCCATGCCACGATGTTCGCGGCCACCAACCAGACTGGCTCCAGTTGCGAGCCATTCGACTGGTCCACGCGTCCCCCCTTCCAGCGGACGCCCTGCCAGATCCGCAGCCGGCATCCTACTTCGAGTGGTGCGAGTGCCACGCTTCCTTTTGTTCTCGTCCTTCTCCGGGCAGCTGGTCAAAGAGACACGCGCTAGGCGGCACCGCCGCCGGACGCTGCAACACCGCGGCCGTGAATTGATCAGCTCACAGTCCGCACACTGGGCGAGGCTCCCCAGAGCTTCGCCCAGTCCAGACTGGGACAACGGGGTCGAGACGGCGCCTCCAGGCAATCCGGTGTGCGCGTCGTTTGATTTGCACGGCAGTCTCGGTGCCTCCCGAGGTCGTGAACATCTGCTGCCCCTTCTCGGGTTCTGGCTCAAGTTCTGTGGCCTGGCCACACTGAGTCACGGATCGGCAGGTAGGGGGCGGCCACGCATGGGCACGGCTCTGGAGAACAGGCGCCCGGAACCGGGGCCCAACTCGGGTGAGGCTGCCTCAGCCAGGGGCGACCTGATATGAGTTGATCATGATGCTGAAACTCTTGACCCGATGGAGCGCCTGCTCGCAGAGCGGGCTTGTGAGCGGCTGGTCGTCGATTTCGTCCACCGGCTCGACCTCGGGGACCCGGGCTCGGTGGCGGACCTCTTCACGCAGGACGGCACCTGGAATGGCCTGCCGGCGACCGCCGCATTGCGGGTCACGACGCTCTGCGCATCTACTTCGGCAACCGGCCCGCAGACCGGCTGTCACGCCGTATATGCACCAACATCCTGGTTACCGTGACCTCTGCGGACACCGCCGCCGCCACCACCTACTTCACCACCTACCGTGTCGACGGCTACAGGGAGGGCCTCGTACCGCCGCGGCCCCCGGTTCAGGTGGGGCACTACGAAGACGCGTTCCGCAAGGTGGACGACACCTGGCTGCTCACCACGCGAACTCTCTTCCTCTCCTTTGCCGGTCCCACGGAACGCCTTGACGGACCCGGCCAGTCATGAGAACGGCTCCCAGCCGACCGGCCGTCAAGGGTCCTGCACCACGGGGAGTGACACTCCACAGAACTTGAGCCAGAGCCCCTTCTGGTGAACAAAGCCAACAGGCCGGGAGTTTCAGAGGCTGAGCACGCTGGGGGACGGTCGCGACTGTGCGCGACCGTCTCCGTCTGGTGTGGCTTCGTCGTTTACGACTCCGGGGGTAATTGGAGTCCGGACATGTTGGCCTGACGCTTCGGCTGGTGGATCAGCTGGCTCTGTCGAGGACGAGGACGAGTTCAGTGCTGGTCCGGCGGCGGGTGGGGCGCCGCGCGGAGCGGTCGGAGACCAGGCTGGCGATCGCCAGATGGGTCTCGGCGTAGGTGTCACGGCATCCGGTGAAGCGTCGCAGGGGCGCCCATTGTCGCAGCTCAGCGTTGGTGTGCTCGATGCAGATCCGGCCTGAGGACTGTCGCCGCCGTGCCTCGTGCCAGGCCCGCTTCTCGCCGTCACACGCGTCGTCCTCCGGCTTCTTCGGCGGGACGGTGACCTCGCCGGGGAACTCCTTGGCCAGCCCGGCATACCCGGCGTCGGCCGGGCCGTACGACCCTGGACAGCAGCATCCGGCCCTGTCCGTCGCTGAACGTGGTGGTCTTGATCGTGTTCTGCTTCCGCTTGCCAGAGACAAAGGCCCGGCGTCCGGGGCGGCCCGTCTGGGGGCGTCTGACCTGGGTCTCGGCTCCGTCGAGCCGCAGTTCGACGGCCTCGGCCTCGGCGTAGGCGAAGACGTCGGCCAGCGTCCGCAGTCGTACCCCGGGCCGGTCGGGCACCGCGAAGCCGCGTGCCGCGAGCAGCGGGCGGACCTGCCGGATCGCCGCCGAGACGGTTGAGCGGTCGACATCGAAGAGCTCGGCCAAGACCTCGTGCGGCAGCTGATGGCGCAGGTGACCAGCGTGAGAAGCAACCTGTCGTGAAGAACCAGCTTCGGCTTGCGTCCTGCCCCCGGCCGCCCGCTTGCGTTCACCACCCCGCGCCACGCGCAGCGTGGACTGTCGGGCCGCCTCTCACGGGTCGGTGAGTTCAGCGAACAACTCGCCGAAGTGTGCGCGGGAGACACCAGACAGGGCAGGATGGGAGCAGGCCGTGCGGGCCGAGGTCAGCTTCACAACTCACCTAACCTGCACGGCCCTTCTCACGTCACTGCCGACCGGCCCCGCCGGCACTTCCCCCAGGTCGCGAGCCAATGGGGTAGTCATAGCGTATGAACCCCTTGAAGCTCGCCACCTTGTCGTACAGTGCGCGGGCGGCGGTGTTGTCCTCCTGAGTGGTCCAGTAGAAGCGGGATGCCCCCCGCTCCCGCGATGCATCGGCCACCTTCTC
Organism: Streptomyces sp. NPDC006326; assembly: GCF_040612915.1. NCBI lineage: Bacteria > Bacillati > Actinomycetota > Actinomycetes > Kitasatosporales > Streptomycetaceae > Streptomyces > Streptomyces sp. NPDC006326. The sequence continues at coordinate 124,525 of NZ_JBEXRC010000013.1, forward strand.
GATCAGCATCCGCGCCACGCCTCGGCCGCGTGCCGCCTCGTCGACGAAGAGGTCCTGGAGGTAGCAACTGTCTTCCATCCAGAACGTCGGGTGGAACAGATAGTGCGCGATGCCGACCAGCTTCCCTTTCGACCAGGCGCCGATGCCGTGGAACTCGGTACCGCCCCGTAGCCGCTGCCAAGTTTCCTCGTAGCCCTCGTCCGGCACCGCGGTGCGGTAGAACGCCTTGTAACCGCGCGCCAGCACTTCCCAGGCTGCGCGATCCTCCTCACGCAACGAACCAATGTTGATCACGACTGCCCATCCTCACCCGAGAGCCTCAGCTGGTCTGCCGATCTGCCGAACACTGTCAGAGTCGCCCTGGCGGGCCGTGCCGTTGCCCGTGCGGCTGCGAGGCGCCGCCAGCAGGCTGAGGACGTCGTACGGACGCGCCGCGACCGGGTGAGCCCCGGCACGGAGACCGGCGCGTGCACCCCACCTGGCGTGCACTCCCAGCGATCCCGCGGCGTTGGCACAGTCGAGGTCCACTTCAGCGTCACCCACATAGGCGGTTGCCTCGGCCGGAACCCCGAGCTGCCGCAGTGCCAGCAACAACCCGTCCGGCGCCGGCTTGGGCCTGTCAACCTCGTCGCCTGCGACGACCACGCCAAATCGAGCGTCGATTCCGGCGGCAGCGAGCATACTCAAAGCCACTCGCCGGGTGGCCGCCGTGAATACGCCCAGCCGCAGGCCCGCATCGGCGACTTCGTCGAGCAGGGCCGGTATGCCAGGGAACGGCCGCAGCTCGGCGACGGCCGGATCCAGGTGGGCGTGGAAGCACTCGACCTCGGCGGGGCCGCAGGTGCGGCCGAGGAAGTGTGCAAGAACCAGCTCTGTGTGGCCGACATGCCAGCCGGCGACCACCTCATCCGGGGAGACCGGTGGGCCGCCGAGCGAACGAATCGCGTCGGCGTACGCCCGGGACACCGTGGGGACGCTGTCCAGAAGCGTCCCATCCATGTCAAACACAACTGCACGCATGACTCACGATCCTGACTACGTCGTCGCGTTCGACGCCAGGGCCACTTCCCAAACACTGGCTACATTGAGCGGGTTCTATATCGCGGCAGGCCAGCACGTCCGGACCTCAATTTCCCCGGGGTCGTTAGGTTGTGCGGCTCCGGCTCCGGCTCGGGCTGTGGCCGGTTTAGTTGACGACGGGGCCGGAGGGGGTGTTCGGGGTGTAGATGACGATGTCGTCGTTGCGGCCGGGGCCGCCGGGGCTGGAGTCGTTGTTGTCCTGGTTGGTGGAGCCGCCGGTGGCGATGGAGTCGGAGGAGCCCTGGTTGTTGTCCTGGTTGGAGGAGCCGCCGGTGCCGACGGAGCCGTTGTCGTCCTGGTTGGGGGCGCCTCCGGTGCCGATGTTGGTGTTGTCCTGGTTGGTGGAGCCGCCGGTGCCGATGGAGTCGGGGGTGGCCTTGGTCAGGACGGCGCGGTGGGTGAGGGGGATCTTCGACAGTTTGTCGATGTTGAGGTGGGTGAGGAGCTTGGCGCGGGTGGGGTTGTCGCCGTCGGCGGTGATGCTCGCAGGGGTGGTGTTCGGGGCGGCGAATGCGGTGGTGGTCAGGGAGACGCCTCCGGTGGCCAGGGCGGTGGCGATCATGAGGGGGACGATGCGGCGGGTCCTGGTGATGGCCATGAGAGAGGGTTTCCTTACCTGGGGCGGGCTTGGGGTGAGCGGGCGGTGTGTCTCCGTGCTTCCATTACGCCCCGGCCCGGGGCCTGGGGTCACGGCACGGAAATTCGGGACTTGACAGTCCTCCACTGAGGGGATAAAAGCCCGTCCTGTATCCATCGCACCAGGTCAGGACCCTCTCTCCGCCCTGGAGCCGCCGGTTACTACAGCATGCCGAGGGCGGTGTCGGGCCGGCAGTGGATGCAGGCCGTGACGCCCCCACCAGCAGGCCGCGGATCTGCTCGGCGCTGGCGGGAGCACAGCGTTTGCCGGTGTCCCAGCAGCCGCCGGTGTGGACGCGGACCGGGAGCCGGCCGCTGCCGGTCCCTCGGGTAGTGGAGGACCGTCCGCAGGCACAGAAAGTCAGGCGGAAGCTGGGACACAGGTCAGCCCGCCTGTGCGGCCCGCCGCAGCGCCTTGCAGCGTTCGCACAGCGTGTTGGCAGGCGCCCCGTAACCCGCGCACGGCGCGTGGCATCTCTGCACTTCGCTCGCGGCGGCCGTCTCTCGCCTACACCCAGTCGCACGGTGCACGGCGACCATGGTGGATTTCCCCCGGGGTGGCCGCTGTAGGACAGCCGCCGGTCGCGCGGTGCCCGGAGTGACTGTAGAGAGGAGACGAACGGTTCACGGCGCTCCCCGGTCACCGTCCCGGCCAGGTGGCCGACGAAGCACAGGAGGATCATGTCCAGTTCCGAAACGGAGTCCCGTGGTCCTGGCGGCGCTCTGGCACACGAGCGGGGAACCACGTCGAGCGGACCATTCGACCGGTCCACTCCGGTGGGCGCTGCCCGGTACTTTCAGCACTGTGTGCGTTCGGGTGATCTGGATGCCGCGCTGGACTGCTTCGACCCGGATTCGATCTACGTCACCGGGCCTGGTGCGTATGTGCGTGGGCTGGAGGAGATCCGCACTGCGGTCTCGGCCTATGTGAGCGTGCAGCCGGATCTGCGGGCGCATCGCTGGGCCGGTCTGGCTACCGGGGACATCGTCGCCTGGGTGGATGAGTGGACCATCAAGGCGACCTTGCCGGACGGCACGACGCTGGACATGAGCGGTGTGTCGTCCGACGTGCTGCGCCGCCGCCCGGACGGCACCTTCATCTACTTGGTCGACAATCCCTACGGCCACCAGTACCTCGACGCCTGAGCTTGCCGTTTGACGTCGCCGCGAGATGAGCCGGGCGAGTGCCTCTGCGGGCCAGCAGAGCCATGCAAGAAGCGGGCTCATGACCACGAACCAGTGGACACTGATTCGGCCCTGCTCCTTGTCCAGGATCGCTGGGGCCTCATCCCGGTAGACGTAGCGGAGGTATCGGCGGCGGACCGGTCCTCCGGCTATGAGCAGCACTGGTGAGGCGACAAGGACGGCCACCGGGATCAGGACTCTCGCGGCGGTGAGCTTCGCCTTCTCCTCGTATCGCATGTGCTCAGCCTGTCGTCTAACCTCAATTCCCTGAAGGGGTGGGTATGGATCAGGCGGTCTTCGAGTCCATCAGGTACTCAGCTGGGTGTCAGGACTGCGGTGCAGAGTTGGAGTGCTGGGGCGTCCAAGCTCTGGTCCACGGTTCCTTGCGCTGGGACACGGAGTCCAGGTGTTCAGCCTGCGGGTTTGCGATAGCTGACTGCGGCGGTGATCTGCCTTCCGAACTACGAGGTCGGCTGCTCTCCGAGCGGGGACCAGCCCGCCTCCAGGTGGATCCATCAGCAGGAAACGCCGCGATCATGCGGGTTCTGCGGGCAGAACTTGGCATAGGTCTGTCGCAAGTCACGACCCTGCTGAGGGAGGCCTTGGCGGGAGCCCACTCAGGCACGATGCCTGAGATGGAGTTCCTGGCCCGCAAGCTGCGGGAGTCCGGCGTCGATGCTGTTGCCGCTCGGCCGTAGAGGACTTGACCTGGCTGTTCAGCTGACTTTCCGGCTCCGGGCGCCCTGTACCGGACCAGGCCAGCGGTACTCGTGAATAGCCCATCCGAGCAGCGTGGCGGCGGTGCGGGCCCGCCTGTTGGCAGCGCAGGTGCAAGTCCCGGTGCAGACGCCGTTATGGACAGGGTTCGGGTTGTCCGTTGCTTGGGCTGCTGCGGTCGGTGGGTCATTTATGAGCCCAACTCCGGCAGCCGTTCACCCGGGGTCGACGGGCGCCCCTCGGCCAGCCAGAACATGTAGTCGCGCAGGTACGGCCCGAGGCCTAGTTCCAGGTGGGCAAGGTAGGCCCGTGCGCCGGCCGCGACGTCCCGGAATGCCTCGCGCTCGGACACTGCCCACTCGCCGTACCCCACGCGCACGGCCCACTCCCGGACCCTGTCGCGCTCGCGCCACCAGTCCTGGACCAGTTCAGGGGGCCAGTATGAGTCGCCGTCGCCGCCGTACCCTCCGAACGGGTCGCATTCCGCGGCGCAGGTCAGCTCATGGACCTCCCCTGCCCTGACCGGCTGGCGGTAGACGAACTCGCTGCAGTACTCGTCCTCGTACGCGACCTGATGCGGCGCGCATTGCCGCCCGGTCATGCAGTTGTCGGTGTTGGCCGTGTAGAAGGGGCCCGGGACGTTACGCCAGTCACGACTGGCCCAACCGTCGGGTGCAGGCTCGGACCAGTCGTGTCTCACCAGGTCGCCGCGCCATAGGGGGTGGGGCTGGCCCACCAGGGCACGGGTGGTCGGTATCGGGTCCCAGTAGGTCATGGTCCGCAGGATGTCAGACGGCCGCGACGTGGTGAGTGCGGTAGAAGTCCTGGCCACCGCCGATGTGCCGGCGTGTGCCGGGAGCCGCGGACAGCCCAACCGCGCATAAACGCCGTTCGATGGCCACCGCGCGATCCTCTTCACCCCCGTCGGCCCGGGCGGCCGGCTGCTTCTGCAGACCCGGCGCGGCTCCCTGGTTCAGGACCGGTTCCCCGACCTGGTCGCGGCCGCCGGGCAGCTGCCCGAGGGCCTGGTCCTCGACGGCGAGCTCGTGGTCTGGGACACCGCAGCCGGCCGACTGTCCTTCGAAGCCCTTCAGCGCCGGGCCGCCGCCCGCGGCCGCACCGCCGGCGCGCTCGCCACGAAGTCCCCGGTGTTCTTCATGGCGTTCGATGTCTTGCAGCAGGACGGCGAGGAGCTGCTGCACCTGCCGTATCAGGAGCGTCGCGCCCGCCTGGAGTCCCTGTTCACCACCCGCGCCCTGACGGCCCCGTGGACGCTGTGCGCAATGACCACGGACCTGGCCACCGCGCGTGAGTGGCTGGAGTCCTGGACGGACGTGTCCGGCGTCGAAGGCATCGTGATCAAGCTCCTGGCCAGCCGGTATCTCCCTTCATACCGCGGGTGGACCAAGATCAGACGACGGGACACCACCGAGGCGATCATCGGCGCCATCACAGGCACGCTCGCCCGCCCGCAGCTCCTCGTCCTCGGCCGCCACGACCAGGACGGCCGGCTGCGCGCAGTCGCGCGCACGGTGCCCCTGCGCCCGGAGGCGGCCAAGCAGGTGGGTGAGCATCTGGCCGCGGCTCGTCCCGGTCACCCCTGGACGGGGGTCATCTTCGCCTCGGCGTGGGGCAGTCGTGACGTCTTGGACGTGGTGCTTGTCCGCCCGGAGCTGGTGGCGGAGTTCAGCGCTGATCGAGCCGTGGACCGGGGCGTTTTCCGGCACCCGGTGCGCTTCAAGCGGCTGCGCCTGGACGTGAGCGTGCAGGACGTGCCCCGTTTCGGGGTGGGGTCGGCCGCGGCCGCGGGCTGAGTGGCGCCAGGCCGGCCTCCCGCTGGCGGCGGCTGCCTGGGGTGGGGCCTTTGGGGTCATGGTGCGCTGTTGTCGGTGTCGTGGGTGCCTGGACGTGGGACGATTCCGACAGCACTCGCTCGTGAGATTCGGGCCGGAGTTCAGCCCGTCCCGCCCTCGGGTGGCCGGAGGCGGCCCCATCGGACGTTGGCGTCGTTGAACTGTGCGTCGGAGAGGGCGACCTGGCCCCCGTTCAGCTGGGCGCGGACGAAAGAGACCATGCCGCCGCTGAACCTGGCGTGGCCGAGCGAGACGGTGCCTCCGTTGAATCGCCCGTGGTGGAAGGTGACCGTGCTGTCGGTGAACTGCCCGTAGTCGAAGGTGACGTTCCCACCGTCGAACCGCGCCGTGTAGAAGGTCACCGTACTGCGTGTGAATTCCGCGTCGTCGAGGGCGACGGCACCGCCGGTGAAGTGTGCGTGGTCGAAGCTCAGCGTGCCTCCGGTGAACCGTGCGCGGCGGAAGGCGAGTGAACCGTCATCGACTCGCGCCCGGTTGAAGGTGACCGTGGCGTTGGTGAACTGAGCGTAGTCGAAGCCGACCGTACCGCCACTGAACCGTGCTTCATCCAAGACGAGCGTCCCGCCGCTGAGGCTCGCATGGTGAAAAGTGATGTCGCCGGGACCGAACACCGCGCGGCAGAAAAAAAGCGCGCTGCCGCTGAACCGCGCCTCGTCGAAGCTGACCGTACCGCCCTGGAACTGCGCATCGTTGAACGTGACCGCGCCGGCGCCGAATCGTGCGCCTTGGAAGGTGACTGTGCCGTCGAGGAATCCGGCTTCGTCGAAGCTGATCAGGTCACCGACGAAGTCGGCGTCGGCAAAGGAGACACTGCCGCGAAACCGGCAGCCGGAGAAGTCGCCTCCGTCGAATGTCGCGCGGGTGAAATCAAGAGCGCAGGTCGACCAGGAAGACTCCTCTCGTGACTCCTGGAGGTGATCGCGGATGACCTGGATGATCGTCTGCCGTACTTCCCGTTCTCCCTTCTTGTACTGGTCGGACTCCGGGTTCCATTCGTAGGGCATGCGCAGATAGGCGCACAGGACGTCCACGCAGACCTGGCGTTGCTCTACCCAGTCGTCGGCCAGGCGGGCCATCGCGTACACGCCGGCGAGGCGTACGGCCGATCCTTCATGACCGAGTTGGCCGGCTGCCGTGCGATAGCGCTCGGCGAACTGGGTCGCGTCCGCGCGGTGGGCGTCCCCTTCGGCGATGCGCTGCTTGCGGTAGGCGTACACGCCGGCGAGCACCGCGCCGAAGACCGTCAGGATGGCGATGCTGAGCCTGATGCCGTCGGGAACGCCCAGGGTCTCCGTGGGTTCCGTCAGTCGGCGGACGAGCCAGTACGCCACGACGCCGGCGACGCAGACCACGACCACAGCCAGACCGGCCACGATCCACACGGGCCAGAGGTCCGGCGCGTACCGACCGCTCCTATGCCGCCATCGGCGCGGCCACCAGCGTCTCCGGGACATCTTTTCAAGCCACCCGACCGCCCGCGGCGGAAATCAGCTCCGCCACGAACTCCCGGCATGAACCGTAACGATGCTCAGGGTCCTTGGCCAGCGCCTTTGCCATCACGCTGTCGACGGCCGGGGCGAGCCCCGGATGCCTCTCGGAAAGAGGAGGCGGCAGGTCGTATTGGTGCGCCCACAGCAGCGCCACGCCGTCATCCCGCTGGAACACGGGCTCACCCGCTAGGGCCTCATAGACAACGCAGGCGAGGCTGTACAGATCGCCCCGACCGCCTACAGGTACAGCGCGGCCTGAGGGCTTTACGTCCCTGTGTACGAGACCGTGGTCGTGCGCGGCGTCGAGCGCCGACGCCACCTGCGCGGCGATGCCCAGCGCACCCGTCACCGGCAGCGGACCGTCCCGGTCTAGGAGAGTCCCCAAGTCCGGCCCGTCAACGTAACGCATGGCGATGTACAGGACTCTGTTGGCCTCTCCGGCTCCGAAGATCGGCAGGATGTGCGGTGATCGATCGAAGCGGCCACGCGCGACTCATGGATGAAGCGTCGACGGAAAACGTCATCGCGCGTTCTTTCGGGGGCGAGCACTTTCAGGGCCACGGAACGGCCTATCCGCAGATCCTTCGCGAGGTAGACGACGCCCACACCTCCGCGGCCGATCTCACGCTCCACCTGGTAACCCGCGATCTGTGCACCGAGCTGAATGGGCTGATATCGGACCACATGCCGAAAGTAGCATCCGGATGCCTCGGGGCGAGGGATATCGGTTAGGGTGCTGCGACGCGATGTCGGGTGCGACCGTCACTACGACGAGGGACAGGCCGCAGGCCGGCTGCGGGTCCCATTGGCGGCCTGGCGGTGAGCGACCGGCTCGGGCCTGGTCCCGTCGGCGGACGCGGGTCGGGGGTTGTGGTCGCGGGCGGTGGTGGAGGCCGCTGGTGCGGAGGCGGTCCGGGCGGCGCTGCGGGGCCCGATCGACGCCGGGATGGCTGCGGACCGGTTTGACGGGCGCCCTCGGGGTGCCGTTGCCGTGGTGTCGGCCGCGGGTGACCCCCTCCGCGGTCGGTCACCTCGCACGCGCCGGCTTGCTGGTTCCGCTGGCGGGGACGCCGAGTGCCCCTGCGTCCACCCGGATCAGATGGACGCACTCGGTCGCCGCCGGGACCTGCCGGCCCTGCTCGACCGGCAGGTCCCGCTCGGCCCGGAACAGGCCGCTCGCCGGCTCGGCGTCCACCGGGTCGGACCGCCCGCGGGGCCGTCGCTCCCTGCTCATGTTCTCGCTTCGGTCGTTCCGGGCCGGGACGGGTGTTGCTGGCGGAGGTGGACTGGTGGTCGGGTGGGCCGGGCGGCGGTGGCGTGCCGAGGTTTTCCTCGGCGGCCCAGCCGGCCGGGGTCAGCAACTCCAGCAGGGCGCGCACGGTGGTTGGGTGCTGGAAGGTGAAGTCGATGTCTGCTTGTCGGTTACCCACATGCGTCTCCGGGAGCTTGAGCGGTCGCGTCGCATACTCGCCGCTACGCAACGCTCGGTCGACCCGATTTTCCTGGGGCCGCCGCTCCACCTGGTGGGGTGGCCGGCGCGTGCCTGCACCGAGCCTGAGCATTGGTCGATTCCTTCGTCGGCCGCGGGGTCGATTCTGAGCATCGGAGTTGTCCATCCAGGCCACGTAGCGTGCTGAGGGACCTCGGCTTGTGCGGCCCTGCCGGTCAGGCGGTGGGGCCGAGGTCTCCTTCGATCAGCGTCTGGACGACCTGGGGCCGGTCCCAGAGGGCCAGGATCTCGTTGGCGATGGCCACGACGGGCAGGTGGTCCTGGTCCCGCACTTTGATGGCTGCGGCTTTCAGGGTGCGCGGGACGGCTCCGGCATCCAGGAGGACACGCCATTCCAGCGCGCCGAGTTCCAGGAACTCCAGTCCGGTGAGCCCGGCGACTTCCAAAGGGTCGGCCAGCGTGCCCGGAAGAGCGGTGAGAGTGCGTAGGCAGGGCAGTCCGGCGACAGGTGCGAGGCTGAACGGCGCAGCGTCCCAGGCCTCGATGGACAGGACTTCCAGGGCGGGGTGGGCTGCGGCTTGGACCGTCTCCAGGTGTCCGCCGCCGACCCTGGCCACCGCCGGGAGCTGGTCCCCGCGGCGATCCGGCTTTTCCTCGCTCATCCGCCCCAGGACAAAGTCGGTGAGAGAATCGGCCACAAGCTCGGCACCGAGGCTCTGCTCGTGATCGACCAGGATGACCTGCCCGAAGTATCCGCTCGGGCCGGGGGTCAGGTCGACTGCGAATTCATCGCCGCCGTTGGTTCCAAAGCCGATCCAGCCCGGCGAGCCGGCCAGAACCTGCACCGCGGCGTCGGGCAGGGTGCTCGCCGTGTCCGTCGCGCCGAGGTCCCATCCGGGGTTGCGGATTGTCCCGTCGACGCTGTACAGGTGCTCCAACGCCAAGAACTCGCAGCCGACCGCCGTGTTGACGCGCTCCATTGCCTCGTAGTCGTCGCTCCAGTACTCCCAGCGCGGGATCACCCGGTAGAGAACCTTCATCTCGTCGGAGAACGTGACGCCCAAGCGCGCTTCGGCGGCAGTGATCTCCTCTTCAGTCGCGCCGACGGCGTCGGGCAACCGTTCACGCAGCGTCCGCTCCAACAACTCCAGATCAACCGACCGCGCCCGCACCGTACCCAACACCGGGTCGGGACGGCGGAGCCATGGCTCGGGAAGGGCACCATCGGCCAGGACGAGCACCCCCAGGTCCGGGTAGCCCACGGCCGGTTCCACCACCGGGCTCGGCCAGACCAGGCCGAGCGTGGTCTTTCCGTCCGGCTGGACCTCCGCCCTGAATGCGACCTCCTGCGCTCCGCCGCGTGCGAGCGCCCTCTGTATGTCCTCCACCGCGATCCGTGCCGTCGACGACAAGGATCCCCGATGGGCAAGGCTCCAGCCGTATTGGCTGATGCGGCCCGCCACGCGGGCCGGCCGGGCAACAGGCCGCTCTGTGTCGTCGGCCAGCATGAGTCGCAGCACGGGTTCCCAGGTCGCGAAATCGCATACCGGTGACAAGGGGGTTCTCTGATCAACCATGCGCAGACCGTACGCGGGACTAGTGACAGAGAGGGCGCCAGGCCGCCGCCTGCGACAGGTGAGACGGCTGACACCCCTTCGGTGGGCCACTCCCTCTGATACCGGTTTCTGAACTGTGATGGTTCATGACTACATGTCCGTGACGGTGGTTCACCCTCATCGCCCAGATGATGGCGCGGGGCCGGCATCCGGCGGCCCCGCGCGACCGGCTATCGGGAGAAGTAGGCCTTGACGCTGACGGCCGGACCGCCTGAGAACTTCTCCACTGCCGCCTTGGCGTCTCCCGATACAGTCACAGAAGCGGTGCCCCCGGCCGGAACTGTGGTCAGCCCGCCGATCGGGACCACCTCAGTCGCCTGCTGGGACAAACCGGGTTTCGGCTGGTCATAGACCAGATATACGATGCGGACCGGAACAGCCGTGTTGTTCGGGTTCTTCAGGATGACCTGGTCGAAGGCATCGAACTTGCTCATAGGCTGACCAGCCGCGTCGGCTGGCTGGGCCTTGACATCGGATACATCGGCCGGAAAATCGCTCGGGACAAGCTCTTTGACGGTCACTTTCACATCGGCGACCTGGCTGGCGTCGGCTCCGCTGAAGGCCAGAACGTCGTAGCCGCCGCGGGGCTGGACGACGAGGCTGCCTCGGTCGCTGCCGTAGGCGGTGGTGACCCGGACGTCTGGCAGATCCTTCCCCGTGTTGTCCACCGCTGTGATCGCCAGGGTTGGCACCACGCTCGTCCGTCCGTCGTTGTGGATGGAGAGCGTCTGGTCGATGTACTCCTGCTTGCCGAGGGCGTGGTAGCTGAAGGACAGTGGTGTGACCGTCGAGCTCGCGGCAGGGCCAGTTGCCAGTGGTGTTGACGCCGCCGCCTGGCTCGTGGCATTTGCGGGCGGGGATGCCGCTCCGGCCGGACCGGTAGAGGCGCCACTTGGACTGCAGCCGGCCAGTGCGACGACGCTGAGGACAATGCCTGCAACTGTCGCGCGCCGCCAGTGTCGAACGAAAGATCGATCAATGCTTGGCATTGCCGGAGGGTAGCGCAAGAGGGATGCGAGGGGTCGACGGGGGAGTCTCGCGCGGGCAGTGCTCGGTCATTCCAGCACTCCGAGGGCGGTGTCGGGGCGGCAGTGGATGCATGCTGGTACGCCCTCGGCCAGGAGCCGACGCACCAGTTCGGGGTCCGTGGGGATGCAGCGCTTGCCGGTGTCCCAGCAATCCCCGGTGTGGAGGCGGATCGGGAGTCGGCCCGCGCCGATCCCGCGCTCGACCAGCCACGCCGGAGGCTCGGGCGCCGGCTGCTGCCGGGCCGCGGCGGCCTCGCGCTCCTCTGCGGCGGCAAGCACCAGCTCCACGCGGCCGAGTTCGCCGCGCAGGTAGGTGATCGAGGTTTTGAGCCGGGCAGGTCCGGCGGCAGCACGGACATGAGCCGCTCAGCTCCCGTACTGCTCCCGCCGCCGTGCCTTGCATGCCTCGCACAAGGGCGAGGCCCCGGCCCCGTACCGGCAACACGGGGCGTGGCACCGCGAGCAGGGTCCGGTCTGGCTGGGCGCCCAGGTGACGGGCTGCGCTCTGTCGGCGGGGACGGGGGAGGTCATGGTGCGCTCCAAGTTGGCGAGCAGAGGGTGCCCAGCCGGGGTGAGCTGGGCTGTTCCTCCGAAAATCCTGACCGCGGACTCGGCAGCGGAACCTACGCTGGGATCCCCTTCAGACCACCCAGGGAGCAGCGTGCCGCCGTTCGTCTACCGGATCACCAAGTACGACCCCGCCCACCGTGACGAGCGCGGCCACTACATCGGTGCCGAGGACACGGTCAGTGACCACGGGCCGGTCGAGGTGGCTTACCTGGCGGCAATCGCCGCCTTCGCGGAGGCGGCGGGGATTGACCAGCTGGAGATCCGCGAGCCACAGATCGGAGGCTTCGCCCACTTCGGCCTGGAGCCACCGGTAGACGGCTACGGCCTGGCCGACCTGTTCCCGGCTGGCCCGGCTGGGTTCCACGACGGCGCTCTGGTGCCGATCGCCGTCGGCCTGGAACTCGTCCGGTCCATGCTCCGCGACAACGGCGCCTGGTGCCGATTGGAGGCAGGGGGAGCGTTCGCCGTGCACGTCGGCTGGGACCAGTACGTCTACATCGGCAGCAACCAGCCCTGCGAAACCGCGCTGGCCCGCACTCGCGCGCTCGGCCTGTTCCCGGAACGCCTAGACGCCTCGCCGTACGACTTCGCTCCCGACGACCCCGCGTACGTGCAGCGCCCGGCCGACGCCGACTACTGGGGCCGCCTGCACTGGACCGTCAGTGCCCACCGCGCGGTGTTCCTGGAGGAGGTCTTCGCCGTCAACGCCTCCCGGTGGCACCGCCTGACCCGCGACAACATCGAGACTGTGCGCTCCCAGCTGGCCCCACGCGCACAGCTGGCAATCTGGCCAGACCTGCTCACCGACGTCGACACGGCCGTGGCCGCTCTACCCGACGAAGGCCTCGTGGAGATCGTCTGGGAGGACGAGGACGGGCAGATCACGAGCACGGTCGTGGACGAGACCCAGTTCGAGGCAGTGACCTCCCAGCTCGCCACCGCGCGTGCTGCCGGCGTCGTATCCATGTATGCCGGTGAAGATCTCCCGCTGTTCACAGCTGTGCTGCCCGACAGCGACGGCGTTCTACGCGCTCGCTGGCAGACCGAGCCGACGCCCAGCGACCGGAACTGGGCCTTTCTGAAGACCTTGCGGCGCGGCCAGGTCGTCACTGGCACAGTGACGACCATCGCCAGCTTCGGCGTCACCTTCGTGGACATCGGCGGCTTCACCGCGATGATCAACATCCCGGAGTTGTCCTGGCGTCCCTTCGACCACCCGTCCGACGTCGTCAGCGTCGGCCAGGAGGTCACAGCCGAGGTCCTCGACGTCGACATGGTCTGGGAACGGGTACCGCTGTCGCTCCGAGCAGTGGAGGAAGACCCCTGGCCACAGGTAGCGCAGAGGATCGGCGAGGTGGTCATCGGGCCGGTCACCAAAATCGTGCCGTTCGGCGTCTTCGTCCGCATCGAGGACCGAGAGGACGGCTTCCAGGGGCTCGTGCACACCAGCGAGCTGGATGAATCGTCCAGAGACGTCGTCGAGGTCGGCGACGCCCTCACCGTCAAGATCATCGACGTCGATCTCGCGCGCCGTCGTATCGCCCTGTCACACGTCCAGGCCCTTACCTCTACTACCGAGGGTCAGGCGTTTGACTGACGACGAGAGGAATCCGGTGCAGGCCGAGTTGCGCCTGATGACCTAGAGCTACTTGTTACTTCGCGGCAGCTTCGGGAGTACAAGGCCGAGCGGCAGTGGCGCGAATAACAACAACAACTAACTCATTGGTCTGGCTGGGTGGCGAGTACGTGGCCGCCCAGTCAGGCCGCCGTCTTCGGCAACGCCTCCCGGAGAGTGAGAACTCCGGGTCCTGGTTGCGGTTGACCCGTGGTCCTGGACGCGAACGCCTCCTCTCTGGCCTGCATGGGCCGTGGAGGGGGCGCTTACGTGCGTTTCCCCAGCGGCCGGGAGAAGGCCGTCCACGGCGTCCATGGGCAGCCCCCACGGGGTACGCCTCCTGACGGCCCTGGCCGGCTTTGCAAGCCCTTAGTTTCTGAACAGGAGTTCATGGAGGTGGTTGTCCGTGCCGCGGTAGACCACGTGCTGGCCCTTGTCGACATCCCAGGAGCATCCAAAAGGATCGCGGTCGGACTTCACGCCAAAACCCGCAGCGCTGTTGAGTGCTGTGTGGTGCCATTTGCTCTCATCAGCCCGGAACCACAACTCGTGGACGAAGTTGTCTGTGCCGCGATATACCACGTGCTGACTCTTATCGACATCCCAGGTGTAGCCATACGGATTGCTGGCGGCCAGAGGGGCGGTACCCCCGCTGGCAGCGGACACGTCCGTGTGGTGCCATTTGTTCTCATCGATCCGGAGCCAGAGTTCATGAATATGATTGTCCGTACCGCGGTAGACCACGTGCTGACTTCTGTCGGCATTCCAGGTGTAGCAGGAGGGGTTGACGTCCCCTACCAGCGGCGGATTGGCACCGCTGGCCAGTGACAGATCGACGTGGATCCATTGGTTGCTGCCGGCCTTGAAGAAGAGCTCGTGCATGTGACGGTCCGTGCCGCGGTAGAAGACATGCTGCGCTGCGTCGACGGCCCAGGTGTAGGCCGCGGGATTTCCGCTGGCCAATGGTGCACCGCCCGCCGCGATGGTGAGGTTGTTCTTGTGCCATTGACCGTTGAACCACAGTTCGTGGACGCGGTTGTCGTTACCGCGGTAGAACACGTGGCGCGTTTTGTGTATGTCCCACATGTACCCCACCGGACTGCTGTCGGGGGCCGGCGTGGGCACGCCTCCTGCCGCCTCCGTCAGATCCTCATCTTTCCAGGCACCACCGTCGGTGAAGGTCAGTTCATGGACGTGCGGAGTCGCTGCGCCATCGCGGTAGACGATGTGTTGCGTGAATGGCGGGACGATGGCTTGGGCGTGGCCCCTGGGGATGCTGTCTTCCAGGAACTTGCTCCCCGGGGTGCTGTGGTGCCACTGGTTGTCCCGGAACCACAGTTCCTGCACGCGGCTGTCCACGCCGCGGTAGACGACGTGCAGACTCTTGTCGGCGCCCCAGTTGTAGCCGGCCGGGCTGGCTGTGGCAGGTGGTCCCCCGCTTTTTCCTGTCAGGTCGGTGTGCTGCCAAGACATCTCGGTCTCCTTGTCGGCGGCCGTTCGATTCCTGTCCCTTCAAGTGCAGCAGCCTGCTGTTGGCATGTGCTTACGGAGCCGTGACCCCGACGACGCACAGCGCTCACCGGGCCCTCGTGCTGTGAGGGCATACACCCCAGGTCAGGACCGGATCGCCGGGGCTCCTCCGGCCGGAGCAACCGGAGCAAGCGTTAGGCCGATCGGGTGACACTTTTTCCCTCCACCGCGCCCTCGCCCGTTGCCCGCCGGATCAGTATTGGCGCGGCGGCGTCACTGGGCCGCGGTGATCGGGTGGAGTCCGAGCATCGGGCCGAGGGTCGCGGGCGGCAGGTCCTGGGCGAGGGCGGTCAGGGCTGTGGTGCGGGCAGGCCGGTTCGGACATGGCGTGGGCGGCGAGTCGGCGGCTGCGACATCGTGGGTGGTGGTCCAGCAAGCCGCAGCTGGTGTCCTTCCTGGCCTTGTTTGGTTTTGGGCTGGTCAGGCCAAGGATGGGCGGCTCCCGGGGACAGTCTGATGCGGTGTAGGTGGTGTCACCGGGATGAGTTGTGCTGGACAGGGAGACGCGGTGTCGCACGAGGGTGTCGTGCCGACGGAGGTAGACCAGGCCGACGAGAGCCCGCTGGTGCGGGGGCAGCTTGCAGCGTCGGTCACCCTTGTGAATGGGTGGGCAGGTGGCACTGGTTGGGCGTCAGCCGGGTCCGTGCGGGCGTCCCTGCTCTCACCGTGTAGTGATGCTGATCTTGGCTGCCACCGGGTGACCAGACTGCTGCCATGAGGTGGCTAGCAGGGTGGTGGGTGGCTGTCATGAGGTTGCCCATTCCTGTGTGCGGTCGGCCGGGGGCGGGGTGTGCTTGCGGTATGGGTGAGGGCGGCCGGTTGGCGCGGGGTGTGGTGGTGCGTCGGTTGTTGGCGGTGGATCAGGGTGCGGGGTCGGTGTCGTCGCTGCATGTGCGGGTGATGGCCGAGGCCGCCGGCGTGAGAGTCGGGACGGTGTGAAGGTGGCTGGCGGAGGTGATGGGCGTCGTGTGAGTTGCAGTGGTTGGCGACGGGGCTTGCAGGGTGGGTTTTGCCTGGTGGGTGGGTTGTGCGGTGTCGTTTTTCTACTGAAGGCCGGCGTCGTTTCCCGCTGAAGGTCTGTTGTCGCGTGTGTGGGCTTGCTGTGTGGGGGCTGACTGGTCGGTCTGCTGGGTCTTCACTTATGACGGGCCATTGATGTAGTGGCTGGGTGCGTGCGCTGACCTGGGTGTGTTCAGGTTGGTTGGCTGGTGTGCGGGTGTGGTGGGTGTCTGTTGTGGTCGTCGGGGTTGCCGGTTGGTGGGCCGGGTGGCTACCAGGCGGGGTGGCTGCCTGGGGTTTTCTCGGGTTGGCCGGGTTGGCCATATGTGCGTAGGTGTTCTCATTTTTGTGCAGGTGTAATGGCCCGCTATAGGTAGTGGTGTCGGGGGCGTTGTTGCTTGTGTGTGTCCAGGTTCAGAGCAGGTCGTCGGGCGGGGGCGAGCCGGCCGAGGCCGAGGAGGTGGGCGGTGTGGTCGAGGTAGCCGGATCCGGCGCTTGGAGCACGCCGCCCGCCTGTATTTCGCCGTACCCCTACCGGGGTCGGGGCGCGGGCATCACGGCCGTCGACTACCACCAGGCGGCGCCGGCGGTGGTCACCGAGGCTGAGCTGGTCACCGCCGACCCGGTTGCGGCCGCTGGCGCGGTCTGGCGCAGGCTCGGGTGCGATGACCTGTCGAACCACCCCGCCCTACGGCCACTGCCGATCGCGTCACAGCTAGGATGCTCCTAAACTGGTAAGGGATTCTGGCCGAATGCTGCGGCGACCTGGTACCCAGCAGATCCGCAGTCTCCTTCGCCGTCCTTCCTCCGAAATTTCAATCGGGGAGGCAAAGATGCGCCGCTCGCGTTATTTCCCCGCCGTTGGATTCTTACTCTGTGCTGCCGTCGCATTTCCATCTGTCTCGGCAGCAGGCAGCACCGTCCCTGCTGTGGAGAGGGCGGTACAGCATCCCGGCCCCCATGTCCTTGCGCAGGATCCGTCGGGATGCGGCTTCTACTTGGAGTTGAACCAGCCCTATTGGCGAGGCCACTGTGATGGGTACCGAGAGGGTGAGCGACAGGGAAAGAGGGCCGCTTGGAGCTGTTCCCGCTGGGGCCCTCCGGAGTTCTTCCCGGAAACCACCGCCTACGAAATAGGCTACGCCAAGGGCTACAGATTGGCTTACAGGTACTACTACAGGGTGTACCTCAGTAAGAAAGCATGCGACCTCCGGTCCGGACAGGATCCTCGCGGGCCTATTACCCGCTGACAGCACCGCCCCGCCCACACTCAGACTGTCTCTGGACGCCGTGCGAGGAGACGATCCGTGCGGTCAGACGCTCGGAAGGCCCGGTGGTCGGGGCGGGCGGGGCGCCTGAAACCACGGCGTCCGCGAGGGTTAAAGGCGGCTGTCCCGTATCTGCTGGTCAGGAATGAGACGATCTTCGTGTGGCTGGCGTGATCAGGGCGTCGGAGCTGTCCTGGATAGCCCCGTTTTACGGGGCTGAGCCGCGCGTCTTCGGGAAGTTGGTGACGGTTCTGCGGCGCGAGGCTGCGGACACCGTGCTCATGGCATCTTGCAGCCAGGGTTTGGTGTTGACCGATTGACCACCATGTTGCCGGGCCGCAGTTCTACCTGTCACGACTGCCTCTGTCCCTGATCCCTGCGCAGGTCACGCCGAATCCTGTAGCAACGCCTGCATTCGGTCTCTACAGTCGCCCCATGGCCACCGAGGACGAGAGCCCAAGTCCGTCCGACATCACCGTGATGCTCAAAGAGCAAACCAGTGCCTGCAAGGCAGCACGCGACGCCATCGTCGTCGGCGGCGAGGTAATGCTCTTCGACGGACGACCGCCACAGTGGATGGTCTTCGGCATCGCTGCGACAAGGCTGAGATGGTCGTTGAAGATCGGACTGACGACCCTCGGCCTCGACGAGAGCGTTGAGATCCTCCGCGCTCGGAACCGCGACGAGCACCTGCGTACCGGCAAAATCCTTGCAGCAGACCGATCTTGGTTCTTCACCCTGTACTTCGACGCCACCGGGACCGAGCTCCTGGCATGCAGCGGTGTCAAGAACGAGCGTCCCCCGCGCAGGAACGCTCAGAAGCTCCAGCTGTAGAGGCCGCCACCCGTGTCCACCGCAGACGTCGCAAGCCGGGCAACTCCTTGCAGGACCGCCAGTAGATCATCGTCGGTCATGTCGCCCCCGTCCTCAGACCGGAGCCGCGTGGTCCAGCGGCCTGCCAGCTCTTCCAGTTCGGCCGAGGTCGCGTTGGTCAACGCCCGGGTCAACCGCTGCGGCAGAGCAACACCTCAACGCCATCGTTCAAGGGTGCAGTGACCCACTCCGGCCACGGCCGCCAGGCATAGATCTGCTCAAGAGGCGGTGCCTCGGCCGAAGGCTCCTCGAAGTACATGTCCCATTCGGCGATGGCACTGTCCGGCTCGATGCAATGGCAGGTCACGGACTCACAAGCGTCACCAGGTCCCCGCAGGCGTGTCGCAGCAGCGGTCTCGTCGTCGGCGGCGAGGAAGAACACTATGTCGTGGGCCATCTCAGCATGATGCAGCCTGTCGAGCTGACGCGGGTGGCCCAGATCGAGGTCAGGTGACATCTGTCTCGACCAGTCACATGCGGCTGAAACCCCGCTCGGGACTGCACGGCTTCTGTCAGTGGCCTCTGTCAGGATGCCCCGGTCAACAACGTGATCAGGAGAGACCATGGGCACATGGGACCTCGGCCCCTTCGACAACGACACCGCTGCGGATTTTGGCGGTGACCTTGATGAGGTAGCTGCAGGCGAACGTGAGGGCATCGTGGGCATCGTCCGCAGTGCGCTCACACGCGTGATCGACACTGCGGCTTACCTCGAAGCACCCGAGTCCGAGGTAGCCGTAGCCGCGGCCGCGCTCGTCACGGCGCAGTGCCCCGGGGGTGAGCCGGCCGATCCAATCTATGGGCCGAAAGAGCCCCTCCCGGATCTCGCTGGCCTGCGCGATCTCGCCCTTCAGGCCCTCGACCGCATCATGACCGAACCGTCGGAACTGATGGACCTATGGGACGAGTCGGATGGCGGGCCCTGGCGCGCGAACATCCGCCGCCTGCAGAACGTGCTCCTGCCACAGTCATCGGGCGAACAGCTCAGCCTGATCTGACCCACCCCGACCCGCACTCGTCCTACCCGGAAGGTCACTATGAGCTGGGACGTCCTTCTCGTGCGTCTACCCGCCGACGTCACCTCTGTACACGAGATCCCCGCTGACTACATCCCGGAGCCGCTCGGCCGGCGCGACGACGTACGCGCAGCTGTCACTCAGGCTTGCCCCGAAGCTGACCTCTCGGACCCAGCCTGGGGCGAGCTTTCCGGCCCGACTTGGTCCGTCGAACTCAACATCGGGTCGGAAGATCCGGTGGACTCGATCATGCTCCACATCCAGGGCTCCGGCGGCGTGCTGACGGACGTCTTCCGTCTTGCCGAGGCTCTGCGGTGCAAAGTGCTCGACTGTGCGAATGGGGACCTGATAACCCCTGGGCATACGTCAGGCTGGGAGGAATTCCAGGAGTACCGGGATCGAGCGCTCTGACCCTCTCAGTGATACCACCTGGTCGCAGCACTAGCATCCGGCCCGTGCACCCTGAATCCCGATCGAGCCTTGCTGGCCTGCTCCCGCCCGGTCGGATGGTCACATCAGATGAAGGCGACGGAGATCGACAGCCCTTGTGGCTTAGTGACGGACCAGCCGCTCCTGAGCTGTGGACGCGGATGTACACCGAACACCCACGTTCCGGCTTGTGGCCGCTGCTCCTCGACGCGCTGGACCCGAACGATGGCGAGTTCCGCCCTTGGGCGTCCGGGGGGGGGCTTCCCCGAGCAGATGTCCTCCCCGGCAAGCCATGATCCTGCCGACCTCCTCGCACACTGGTGGGCGACCTACACGGCCGTCGATGAAGACGACGAAATGCTCGACGTCAAAAGGCGCCTCGCTGTTACGGCCCCCTTCGGACAGGTATGGCCCGGCCTTGCGGCCAGCCGCGAGACGGTAACGAACCCTGAGCAACTGGCCTCAGACTTCGCGCAGGCGTTCATCACCGACTGCCCGCGGACCCGTCTTGGACTGGTTCGCCCCATCCGGTGCCGAGGCGCTGACAGCCGTGGGCTGGGGCTGGCCCCTGCAACTACGAAAACGACACTGCGAAATTCTCTGCGGTCGTCCGCGATTGGGAAAACCGATTCGGAGCCCGTGTCGTTGCGGTCGGGTTTTCCACGCTGCACCTCAGCATCGCCGCGCCACCGGTGAGCGAGCATGAGGCTCTGCTCGTTGCAGCCGAGCACTTTGCGTTCTGCCCTGACAACATCTGGCAAGGCGGCAGACCGTACACACTGGCCGCGTATGCCGAGCTGATCACTGGCGCCCACCGCTGGGATTTCTGGTGGGACTGATCCGCCACCCGGTGGGTGACGGCGCACCTGATTAGTCGCGACGGAGCCGGTCATCGGGGGCGACGGGGCAGCCTTCTACCATCCCCTGATGTGTCATCAGGTTAAGAGGGTGTGACGACCCGTCCGTGACGCATGCCAGAGATATCGGAACGGATCACCAAAGCTGAAGTATGGCGAATTACGAGAGGCACGTCAGAGTAGGCGGGGTGCAAAGCGAAACGGTCGTGTCGACCGCCGAGGGCAATGAAGCCTGGAGCCATGCCCGGGTGATCGCTGCAGGCGAATACGAGATGAACGACTGGGAAGACGACCTCTTCGTCCGCTGGTCCGACGGTGAGGTCACCATGTACGGCAACACCCAAGCCGACGCCATGGGACGCGAGTACGTACTCGTGCCTCCGTCGCCCCTCCTCCGTGCTGCCGTGCCGGCCGTCGCCGGTCGCCCCGAGGACCCATGCGCCACAATCTGCGGCCCCGAGCTCTACCGCCGCACGTACTGACATTGTCCGTCCGTACGACTCTGGGTCTCGCGAGCACCAGGTGGGGCCCCCGGAGCCCCTCTAGGATGCTGCCATGCGGATAACCCGTGTCCTCGCAGTTCTGCTTGCCACCGCTGCACTGGCTGTTGCTTGCGCCCCTGACGACGACAGTCGAGCCAGGGAGTGGGAACCCGACGACGCCCTGCAACGCGCGCAGCGGGCCTTGGACGCCGACGAAGCAGATACCACTGAGGTTGCCGAGGCTTCCAGCTACGTCGCCTCTGGCATTGACCGGACTTTGGACACCCCGGGCGGTAAGCCCTACCGCTTCGACATCGCCTGTGACACCGATGGCGTCTCCGCTGTGACCCTCACCGTCACCCGCGGTGAGGTTAAGCGGCATCTCGAAGTGCGCTGCGGAGACCGGCAGGCCTTGCGTGTGAACGTGCCTGCAGGACCAGCCTTCGCAGTCAAAATCCCGCCCATTGACAAAGAGCCCGTCCCCAGCGGCCTCATCGTCTGGAATCTCAACTCCTTGGAGCCCCACGACGTCCACGGCTGCCCAGACGACATCCGAGGCTGTAAGCAATAGGAGAAGCCTCAGCCCCCGCGTCGGACACCGCCCATACCTACAAGTCAGACTCAGGTTCTTCCATGTCTGCACGTACAGCTCAGCGTCAGTCGGCCGGAAGTGAGGTCGAAGCCGACCGCCTCCGAGCGAAAGACCGCCCGTACGGCGTCGCACGCGGGTGCGCTCTCCGATCTGCGCAAGCACGGTCTCGCCGAGAACGGCGGCACTACCCGGGCGGGGGAGTCGCTGCGCAACCTGACCACCAAGGGCCTGGAAGCCGCCTCCTACGGGCTCGGACGCCCGCTCACGGAGAGGGCTCCACCGCCCGTGGTGCGGGCTCCAGCGGGGCCACACACCCCATGGCCGTCAACGAGACAGTCATCGCGATGCTCCGCCCGAAGCCCGACCTCCGGCTGCTCACCGCGGAGCCGGCTGAGGCCAAGGCTGCCGCGCAGGCCGCCGTCGACGCACCCGGCGGGGTGGGGACGATAGCCTCGTACGCGACCGGGGCCCCGCTGCCCGCCACCGGCACGTGGGGCGCGCCGGGCGGGCGGCGCCCAGGCGGACATCGTGGTCACCGCTCCGCAGGACGGGATCCCGCTGTTGTTCATCGAGGTCGACAACTGCCACGAGACCGCCGAGGAGATCGCGGCAAAGCTGTTGAAGTACTCCAGGTTCTTCAAGCGGCAGATCAAGGACACCGACGGCAAGGACAAGCCGATATGGCGCACCCGCTGGATGGCCCGCGTCGCTGAGCGTGGGGAAGCCCCGCACCCGCCGGTCCTGATCGTCTTCAACCACACGGTTTGTGGCGTTCGTGGGCTGCTGTGTGTCGGTGGGAATGCCGGGTCGGCGAAACGGTTCATACAGTGCCGACCGCCGAGAGGAACCCGCTCATGAGCACCCCTGCCTCCCGCCCCTTGGTCGCGACCTGGCTCCTTCCCCAGTCCGGACCGTGCGTGTGCTGCCATGGATCATGCTGCCGTATGGGGTCGGTGGGCTCCGCTCTGTCATGCATGCCGGGCCCGGCGTGTGGAGTCGCAGCAGAAACCGGCCCACCCCAGAGCCTGACGCGGCAGAGCCCTCTGGCCGTATCCACGCGCCATACCTGCCTGGCCGGGGGAGTCTGTTGGGTGCCAGGCCCGGAGCGGCGGAAGGGAGGCCATCCCCGAGTGGTTCTCACCCCACCCGTGGCGGGCAGAATCAGCCCCGCCATGAACTCACCAACGCCTCCAGCATCCGGCCCGCCCGCAGCCGTGGGCGGCGAACGCGGGCCTCCACTTCGATCGCGAGTCAGGCACGGCAGTCCCAGCTGCGCCGACTACGGCTGCACGCGGCCCGAGTGCAAGGCCGCCGCGCGCAGGGCACGCGCACTGTCGGCAGGAGACATCGCCGAGATCTCCGGCATAGCCGACACACTCGTCCGACGCCTGCTGCGCCCCGACGGAGCACGACCGCTCAACATCCACCGCACCACACAGGACGCCATCTTCGGCATCCACGGCCAGCACCAAGGGCATGCCCATCCCGACGACCATCACTCACGGCACCGGCGAACGCCTGCACGGCGGCATCGCCGCCTTCACCGGCCTTCCTCCTGGACACGCTCGGCACGTTCACCAGCGACACCATCACGCTGCACCTGGGCGAGATGAAGGACGGGCAGATCAGCAAGCCCGGGCTCTTCACCGAGGGGCCCGACATGGCCAGCCAGGACTACAAGCACCTGGTGATGCACGTCCGCCTCGCCTGAACGAGCACCACCCCACGGGGTGGGGCCGGCAGCCCCCCGCACCCCGTCGCCTTGTTGGCCGGCCCTGCCGATGGACTGACGGCCCCCTACGGCGTGTGGTGGAGCGACTGGGCGCAGACCTCGGACCAGTGGATCGCGACCGGCGGCCCCAAGGGCGGCGCGGGCGCCCCGTAC